>JANJVS010000192.1 GCA_024709955.1 Rhodocyclaceae bacterium | reverse complement strand
GGCTGCTCGCGCAGGCCGCGCAGCGAGGCGTAGCGCTGCATGCGCACCTCGCGCACCTGGCCGATGGCGCGCTCCAGCGGCACGCCGAGCTGCACCAGGGTCTCGGCGGCGATCATCAGGCTGCCTTCGAGGACTTCGGGGATGACCTCGGTGGCGCCGGCGGTCTTGAGCTTGGCGACCGCGGTGTCGTCGGGCGCGCGCACGACGATCGGCACGTCGTGGCGGTGCTCGCGCACCTTGCGCACCACGCGCTCGGCCGAGTGCACGTCGGGATAGGCGACCACCACGGCGCGCGCGCGCGGCAGGCCGGCGGCGAGCAGCACCTCGGCGCGGTCGGCGCTGCCGAAGGCGACGCGGCCGCCGAGCGGCACGGCGTGCTTGATCTGCTGCGGGTCCACGTCGATGGCGAGGAATGGAATGTTCTCGCCGGCGAGAAATTCGCCGATCAGCCGGCCGGTGCGGCCGTAGCCGCAGAGGATGACGTGGCGGTCGAGGCCGAAGCCGGCGACGGCGATGTCGTGGATCGCCTTGGCCTTGTGCGCCCAGTCGCCGTGGGCCATTTCGCCGGAGAGGCGCGCCGCGCGCTCGATCAGGAAGGGCGCGACGAACATCGAGATCAGCATCGCCGACAGGGTGACCTGGAAGACGTCGGCGCCGATCAGCTTCAGGGCGTGGGCCAGGCCGATCAGCACCAGGCCGAATTCGCCGGCCTGGGCGAGTTGGGCGGCGGTGCGCACCGCGACGTCGAGGGTGCTTTTCGCCAGCCGCGCGATGACCAGCACCACCAGCCCCTTGCCGGCGACCAGCAGCAGCACGGCGAGGGCGAGGCGGTGCAGGTTCTCCAGCACGAAGCCGAGGTCGAGGCGCATGCCGACGGTGACGAAGAACAGGCCGAGCAGGATGTCGCGGAAGGGGCGGATGTCGGCCTCGACCTGGTGGCGGTAGATGGTCTCCGAGATCAGCATGCCGCCGACGAAGGCGCCCAGCGCCAGCGACAGGCCGGCCATGCCGGTGACGTAGGCGAGGCCGATGACGATCCACAGGGTGGCGAGGACGAACAGCTCCTCGGAGCGCTGGTGCGCCACCGCGTCGTAGAGGCGGCGCATCCATTTCTGGCCGGCCCAGATCAGCACGCCGAGCACCAGGACCGCCTCGACCAGGGCGATGCCGAGGGAGCGCGGCAGGTCGCCCGCCGACTGGGCGAGCGCCGGCAGCAGGATCAGGCAGGGCACCACGGCGATGTCCTGGAACAGCAGCACGCCCATGGTCTGGCGGCCCGAGCGCGAATGCAGCTCGAAGCGCTCGGAGAGCATCTTGGCGACGATGGCGGTGGAGGACATCGCCACCGCCAGGCCGACCGCCAGGCCGGCGCGCCAGCCCTGGTCGTAGCCCAGCCAGGTGACCAGCGCGGTGGCGCCGGCGGTGAGCGCCATCTGGGCGGAACCGAAGCCGAACACCAGGCGGCGCATCGCCTTGAGCTTCTGCAGGCTGAATTCGAGGCCGATGGAGAACATCAGGAACACCACGCCGAACTCGGCGATGGCCTCGACCTCGTGGCTTTCCTCCATGGCGCGCAGGCCGTGGGGGCCGAGCAGCATGCCCACCGCCAGGTAGGCGAGCATCGCCGGCAGCCTGAAGCGGCGCGCGATCGCCAGCGCGCCGACGGCGGCGGACAGCAGCAGCAGGAGCGCTAGCAGGTTCTGGTACATGGAGGCGGGATCATACCCGGCGCGCCCGCCCGCGGCGCGGGCGGAAAACGCGCCGGGAGCGCGCCGGGCGGGTGTCTTACTTGACCAGGGTCACCGGCAGCCGGGTGAGGTGCAGCACCTGGGTGGTCACCGAGCCGAGCAGCGCGCCGGCGATGGCGCCGAGGCCGCGCGTGCCCATGACGATCTTCTCGCAGCCGTGCTCGTCGGCGTAGCGCACGATGGTCTCGGCCACCGGGCCGAGCAGCACGGCCGGGGTGTGGGCGAGCCCGGCCCGGTCGAGCACGGCGCGCGCCGGGGCGAGGGCGTCGCCGCCGCGCGTCTCCTGCATCGCCTCGATCTCGGCGGCGGTCATGTGGCTGCGGACTTCCACCGCGTCGATCGGCGCCTGGACGTTGATGAGGTGGATTTCATGGTTGCCGCAGCCCTGCAACATGGCGACGACGTGCTGGGCGGCCCGCTCGGAATGGGCGGAACCATCGACGGGAAGCAGAATTTTCATGGCGTTTCCTTGTGCCGCGGGCGCTTCGGGTTGGATCGGGCCGCCGCAGCCGGCCGCGAAGGCTGGACGGAGGCGATGATAGAATTTTCGAATCTTACAATTCTTATTGGGTGGAGACTCCGATGAATTTGCTGTCCGCTGTCCGGCCGCTGCCGTTCTGGCTCGGGCTTTGCGCAACCCTGTTCGCGCCCGCGGCGCTGGCCGCCGCCGGGGGCGAAGGTCCGACGCTGGCGGGCATTCCCGTCGATTTCATCCTGTTCGCCGCCACCCTGCTGTCGGTGGCGCTGTTCCACCACTACGTGCTGCAGGTGGCGCTGACCGGCCTGGCCGTGATCGCCGGCTACAAGATTCTGTTCACCGGCTTCAAGTTCGGCCCCGGCCTGGCCGGCTTCGGCGCCCACATGGCGCACGAATGGGTGCTGCTGGTGAACCTGCTCTGCCTGCTGGTCGGCTTCGCGCTGCTGGCGCGCCATTTCGAGGATTCCGGGGTTCCCGAGGTGCTGCCGAAACTGCTGCCCGAGGGCTGGCTCGGCCCCTTCGCCCTGCTGGCGATCATTTTCACCCTGTCCGGTTTCCTCGACAACATCGCGGCGGCGCTGATCGGCGCCACGGTGGCCGCCAGCGTGTTCAAGCGCAAGGTGCATATCGGCTATCTCGCCGCCATCGTCGCGGCCTCGAACGCCGGCGGGGCCGGCTCGGTGGTCGGCGACACCACCACCACCATGATGTGGATCGACGGCGTCTCCCCGATCGACGTGGTCGAGGCCTACGTCGCCGCCGGGGTCGCGCTGGTGGTGTTCGGCATTCCCGCCGCGCTGCTGCAGCACAAGCACATGGCGATCGAGAAGAATTTCCACGCCCAGCACAAGATCGACTGGGCGCGCGTCGGCATCGTCGGCTTCATCCTCGTCGCCGCGATCGCCACCAACGTCACGGTGAACCTCAAGTTCAACGCCATCGCCGACAGCTTCCCATTCCTCGGCGTCGCCGTCTGGGTGGCGCTGCTGCTGGCGGTGCCGGTGCGCAAGCCCGAATGGAGCCTGATGCCCGACGCCGTCAAGGGCTCGGTGTTCCTGCTCGCGCTGGTCACCTGCGCCTCGATGATGCCGGTCGAGAAGCTGCCGCCCGCCTCCTGGGTTTCCACGCTGGCGCTCGGCTTCATCTCGGCGGTGTTCGACAACATCCCGCTCACCGCGCTGGCCCTGAAACAGGGCGGCTACGACTGGGGCTTCCTCGCCTATGCGGTCGGCTTCGGCGGCTCGATGATGTGGTTCGGCTCCTCCGCCGGCGTCGCGGTGTCCAACCTCTTCCCCGAGGCCAAGTCGGTGGCCCAGTGGCTGCGCCACGGCTGGTTCATTCCCGTCGGCTACGTGGTCGGTTTCTTCGCGCTGCTGGCGCTCCTCGGCTGGCATCCGCACGAGATGCACAAGGAGGCTCCCGTTGCCGCCGCGCCGACCGTCGTCATCGCGTCGGCCGCGGCGGGATTGGCGCCGCGCTAGGACGAATCACCCTCGTTGGAGAGGAGCCTGGGCGGCGGGAGGCAACTCCCGCCGCCCTTTTTTCATGCCGGCGGCCGCTCGAAGCTGACAAATCTTTCGTTGGTATGTGCGCGTGCACAACGCCGTTTGTCCATTGCTATACGCGGCTTGATGTTAATGACATGCTGCGCGGCAGCATATTTTGTGCAAGCTTTGTAAGCAAACGGTAAGTTTGGGCCAACACAATCGCCGCAGGCAGGGCCGGACCGCGCCCATCGGTCGGCGTTGCCGCTGGCTCGGCACAGCACGGCTCACCTTCAACAAAGAGGAGAAAAATCAATGCAACACAACCACGACGTCCAAGGCTACTGGAAGGCGACGCTGGGACTCATCACCAAGGTGCTGGTGATCTGGTTCCTGTGTTCCTTCGCTGCCGGCATTCTGTTCGCCGACATGCTGAACGGCATTTCGCTGGGCGGCTATCCGCTCGGCTTCTGGTTCGCTCACCAGGGTTCGATCTACGTCTTTATCGCCCTGATCTTCTGGTATGGCAAGAAGATGGGCGACATCGACCGCGAATTCGACGTTCACGAAGACTGAGGAGCCCCGCTACATGGAACTGCAAACCACAATCTACCTGGTCGTCGGCCTGTCCTTCGCCCTCTACATCGGCATCGCCATCTGGGCGCGCGCCGGTTCCACCAGCGAGTACTACGCCGCCGGCGGCAGCGTGCCCCCGGTCATGAACGGCATGGCGACCGCCGCCGACTGGATGTCGGCCGCGTCCTTCATCTCGATGGCCGGCCTGATCGCCAACATGGGTTACGGCGGCGGCCTGTTCCTGATGGGCTGGACCGGCGGCTACGTGCTGCTGGCCTGTCTGCTCGCCCCCTACCTGCGCAAGTTCGGCAAGTTCACGGTGCCCCAGTTCATCGGTGACCGCTTCTACTCGCAGACGGCCTCGACCGTCGCGGTGGTCTGCCTGCTGGTCGCCTCGCTGACCTACATCATCGGCCAGATGACCGGCGTCGGCGTCGCCTTCTCGCGCTTCCTCGGCGTCTCGTCCGACACCGGCATCTACGTCGGCATGGCGATCGTGTTCACCTACGCGGTGTTCGGCGGCATGAAGGGCATCACCTACACCCAGGTCGCCCAGTACATCGTGCTGATCGCCGCCTACATCATCCCGGCGATCTTCATCTCGGTCTCGCTGACCGGCGTGGCGATTCCGCAGCTCGGCCTGGGCGCCTCGATGAGCGGCACCGACATCTCCCTGCTGACCAAGCTCGACCAGGTGATCACCGACCTCGGCTTCGGCAAGTACACGAATCAGTTGCCCGGCAGCACGCTCAACATGTTCGTCTACACCATGTCGCTGATGATCGGCACCGCCGGTCTGCCGCACGTGATCATGCGCTTCTTCACCGTGCCGAACGTCGCCGCCGCGCGTTCGTCGGCCGGCTGGGCGCTGGTGTTCATCGCGCTGCTGTACACGACCGCTCCCGCCGTCGCCGCGATGGCCAAGCTCAACCTGCACGGCACGGTCAATAGCGCGGTCGGCATCGAGCGCGATCCCGCCGGCGGCCTCAAGGTCAATCCGGAAGCCGTCAAGGCGAACGCCGATCCCTATGCGGTCGAGGCGAGCCTGAAGTACGAGGATCGTCCGGGCTGGATGAAGCGCTGGGAAAAGACCGGCCTGCTGAAGTTCGAGGACAAGAACGGCGACGGCCGCATCCAGTACTACAACGACAAGACCAAGAACGACGCCGCGAAGGCCAAGGCGGAAGCCGCCGGCTGGAAGGGCAACGAGCTGACGGTCAACGCCGACATCATCGTGCTGGCCAACCCGGAAATCGCGCTGCTGCCGAACTGGGTGATCGCGCTGGTCGCCGCCGGCGGTCTCGCCGCCGCGCTGTCCACCGCCGCCGGCCTGCTGATGGCGATCTCTGCCGCGATCTCCCACGACCTGGTGAAGGGCGTCTTCAAGCCGGACATCAGCGAGAAGGGCGAACTGATGGCGGGCAAGATCGCCATGGCCGTCTCCATCTTCGTCGCCGGCTACCTCGGCCTGAATCCTCCGGGATTCGCGGCGGGTACCGTGGCGCTGGCCTTCGGTATCGCGGCCTCGTCGCTGTTCCCCGCGATCATGATGGGCATCTTCTCGAAGAAGATGAACAAGGAAGGCGCCATCGCCGGCATGCTGGCGGGCCTCTTCATCACCCTGTTCTACGTGTTCGCGCACAAGGGCCTGTTCTTCATCAAGGGCACCGAGTACCTCGGCCTGATCGGCGGCGCCAACAGCTTCTTCGGCATCACGCCGGAAGCCTTCGGCGCGATCGGCGCGCTGGTGAACTTCGCCGTCGCCTTCGCGGTGGACAAGGTCACCAAGGAACCGCCCGAGCACATCCAGCACATGGTCGAGAACGTGCGCATCCCGCGCGGCTCGAAGGCGGTGGATGGCGCCCACTAAGCAAAGCTTAGCCTCCTAAACGATTCGCCAAATCGGTTAGGTTCAAACCCCGCCGGATTCCCGGTGGGGTTTTTTTTGGTGGTATGTTCCGCCTTGCCTGAAGAACCGCCCTATCTGGAGCATGCAATGGTTTTCGACGTGAGTGTCGCAATGACGTGGCTGCTGTTTCTGGCCCTGTTCCCGATCGCCTTCTACTGGCTGCGCCGCGCCTGGCGCATCCTGGTCAAGCAGGATTTCTCCGAGGTCGCGCTGAAGCGCGGCGAGTCGCCCGCCAACCCGGAAAAGTTCGCTCCCTACGCCGCCATCATCAACATGGTCGGCGGTGTCGTCATCATCTTCGTCATCGTCGGCGTGGTTCTCGGCGTGCTGGCCTACGAGACCTGGTCGGCCATCGCCGGCTCCACCATCTGGATGAAGTTCATCTTCGATTTCATCCTCAGCCGGCATGCCCATCCGATCGTGCCGAAGAAAAAAGCCTGACGCGGCGCCGGGGCGCCGCGCGTCTTGACTCCAAGCAAGGCGGCCGGGCGCGGCGCGGTTACACTGCGCGGCGACGAACCTTCACGGAGACTTCCCCATGAGAATGCAGATATCCGCCGCCTGCGCCGCGCTGCTGCTGGCTTTCAACAGCCAGGCCGCCGGGCTCGGCGATCCCGAAATGAACGTGCCGCAGCGCCTGGTCGAGGTCAGCCTGAGCCAGGAGGTGCCGGCGGGCGACGCACGTGTCGGCGCCGCGCGCGAGCAGCTGGCGCGCGTGATGAAGGCTTCCGGCGAAAACGAGCAGGCCGTCGCCCAGATCTGCATGCGCAACGCGCGCTACATCTTCGACGCCTCGCGCCAGCGCGCCACGCCGCTGGAAGTGCTGGAGGCCCTGAGCAAGCACGCGCGCGCCGGCAAGCCGCTCAGCGAGACGACCCAGCGCTATTCCACCCTGCGCGTGCAGCAGAAGCTCGGCCACGCCGAGGCCATGGCGGCGCTCGCCGCCGGCAAGTAGCGGTACTTGGAGCCTGTCGCGGTAGGCGCGGCGACGGACACTACTACCTATAACAGAGGATTGTCCGGCCAGCCGCGATCGGTTACGGTGGGCCTATGCGACTTCTCCAGTCCTGCCCGCGCCGTTCCTTCCGCCCGCTGACGGCCCGCCTGTTTTTACTGGCGCTGCTGCTGACGGCCGGACCGCTCTCCGCGCAGGAGCGCGTCACGGTCGCCTACCCGGGGCCGCTCAACATTCCCCTGCTGCCGCTCGACCTGGCGGCGCGGATCGGTGCCGACAAGGCCGAGGGCATCGTGCTGGTGCCGCGCCATGTCAGCGGCGGCGTCGCCCTCCAGGATCTCGAAACCCGCAACGTCGACTTCGCCGCGCCCGGTGTGCCGGCCGCCATGTCGGCGCGGGCGCGCGGCGGCGACGTGGTGGTAATCGCGCCGCTCAACGACCTGCCGGTATATGTGCTCGCCGTGCGCGGCGAACTGCGCGGCGAGGTGCGCCGGCCGCGCGATCTCGCCGGGAGGAAGGTCGGCGTCACCACCAGTTCGCGCAGCGCCCGCACCACCTCGCACCAGGTCGCGGAACTGGTCCTGCGCGGCGACGGCGTGCCGCCCGAGCAGTTGCGCATCGTCGCCATCGGCCAGAGCTGGGAGGAGCAGTCGGCCGCGCTGCGCAGCGGCGCCGTCGATGCGATCCTCGGCTTCGAGCCTTTCCCCAGCCGCCTGCGCGACGCCGGCCTGGTGTATTTCCTCTTCGATCTGGCCGATCCGGCGGATGCGGCGAAGCTGCCGGGCGCCGGCTTCCTGCTGGCCGGCCTGGTGACGCGCGCGGACGTCCTGCGCCAGGCGCCGGGGCGCGCCGAGAAGCTGGTGGCGGTCCTGCGGCGCACCCTGCAGTGGATCGCCGGCCACACGCCGGAGCAGATCGTCGAGGCGCTGGAGATTCCCGACGCCGAGACGCGCGCCGCCCTGCTCAAGGCGCTGCGCCGCTATCCGCGGCTCTACAGCCCGGACGGCCGCTTCGCCGCGCGCCAGATCGCCGAGACCGACCACTTTTTCGCGGCGGTCGGCGACGGCGGCGCCCAGCCGCTTTCCCTCGACGCCATGCTCGACGCCCGCTGGGCCGGACACAAGCCCTGAGCGCGCCCGTCCACTCCGCTTGCTTGAGCAATTTCCACCATAGGCTGTTGGTCATAGCCAGCGCCGTCTCTTGCGCCCGATACCTCTGTCTTTCGCGTGGCTATTGCTTGACCAATGTCATATTGCCGGCGCGGGGTGGAATGGAGTAGGGTGCGGCCATGAACTCAGCAGGGATTTTCATCGCGACGCATGGCCGGCGCATCGCGCCGCCGGCCGGTTCCGGCATGCGCCGCGCCGGGGTCGGCGCGTGAGTCGCATGCGCCACTCGCTGCGCGCCGACGCGGCCTTGCGGGTCGGCGCCGCGCTGCTGATCGCCGCCGCTCTCGCGGTGCTCGTCGCGGCGGGCGTCTATCGTTCCGCCTTCGATCGCGCCGCGCACGCCCGGAGCGCGCAGGTGGGCCGCGACTATGCCGAGAAGCTGGCCGGCCTCGGCCGGGAGGCGGAGCAACGCCTGGCGCGGGAAAGGGCGCGTCTCGAATTCTCGCGGCTGCTGGAGAGCGGCCCCGGGCGCTGGGACCGCCTGCGCGCCTACCTGGCCGTCCAGGGCGATGCGCCGACCTTTGCCGGCCTGACGCTGTGCGGCCGCGACGGCGATGCGCTGTTCCGCCACGGCCCGCTGCTGGCCTGCGGCGCCGAGCCGCCGTCGGCCCCTGCCGAGTTTCGTTATTTCGCCGATTCCTCCGGCCGCCTCTTCCTCGATCTCGACACGCCGCTCTGGCTCGGTCCGGAGGGGGCGGGGGTCCTCCGCCTGGCGCAGTCCCTCGACCACGCCCTGTTGTGGCGCATGGCCTTCACCGGCACCGAGCTCTACATCGAATGGGACGGGCGGGTGGTGGCGAGCTCCCTGGGCGAGAGCGGCCTGCGGCAGGAGCTGGCGGGCATGGCCGAGGGCCGCGTCGAGCACGACGGCCATCGCCACGAATTGCTGCGTCTCCCGTTTCCCGGCGGCGCCGACGCGCCGCGGCTGCTGGTCCTGACCCAGGTCGCGCCGCCGTTCTCCCCGGCCGAGAGCGCCTGGATGGGGGGGGCGATCTTCGTCCTGCTCGCCCTGCTGCTGCTGCTGGCGCTGCGCGGCTGGCTGGCGGAACTGCTGCCGCGCATCGAGAGCCTGAGCCGCGGCGCGCGCCTGTTCGCCGGCGACGGCAAGCCGAGCGAGGGGCTGCACCGTCTGCTGCAGCAGGCGGCCGGCGACGGACGCGACGAGATGAGCGACGTCGCCCTGGCGATGATCGACATGGTGGCGGCCCTCAACCTGCGCGACCACGAACGCCGCGCCGCCGAGGCGCGGCTGCGCGAAAGCGAGCGGCGTTTCCGCGACGTGGCGGAGTTCGCCGGCACCTTCGTCTGGGAAATCGACAAGCGGCAGCGCATGGTCTACGTTTCCGACGGGGCGGCCGAGGTGTTCGGCCGCCCCGTCGAACAGCTGACGGGCGGCGACTTTCTCGCCTACGTGCCGTCCGAGGAGCAGGAGCCCTTCATGCGGCACGTGACGCGCGTCGCCCTGGCCGGCGAGCCCTTCCGCCGCTTCGAGGTGACGCTGCTGCGCGCCGACGGCCAGCGGCGGCGCGTCGCCTTCTCCGGCACGCCGGTGATCGGCGCCGATGGGCGCCGCACCGGCAGCTATCGCGGCATGGCCGAGGACGTCACCCAGCGCAAGCGCGACGAGGAAAGGCTGCGGCTGGCGCAGAAGGTATTCGAGAGCAGCGCCCAGGCGATCCTCGTCACCGACGGCCAGGGCACCATCGTCTCGGTCAACCCGGCATTCACCGCGATCACCGGCTACCTCGCCGAGGAGGCGATCGGCGCGAACCCGCGCAAGTTCGCCTCGGGCCACCACGACGCCGCCTTCTACGCCGCCATGTGGAACGCGCTGCGGCGCGACGGCAGCTGGGCCGGCGAGGTCTGGGACCGGCGCCGGAACGGCGAGGTTTACCCGAAGTGGCTGACCATCAACGCCGTGCAGGACGCGGCGAGCGGCGCGGTCAGCCATTACGTCGGCATCTTTTCCGACATCAGCGAGCAGAAGGAGAACGTCGCGCGCATCGAGCACCTGGCCTACCACGACCCGCTTACCGGCCTGCCCAACCGCCACGCGCTCAACGCGCGCCTCGACCAGTCGATCGCCGAGGCGCGCCGCAACGCGCACAGGCTCGCGGTGTTGTTCATCGATCTCGACCGCTTTAATACCATCCACGACTCCCTCGGCCATGACGTCGGCGACCAGTTGCTGGTCGCCGTCGCCCAGCGCCTGCGCGCGGTGCTGCGCGAGTCCGACACCGTGGCGCGCCTCGGCGGCGACGAGTTCGTCATCGTCGTCACCGGCATGGTCGGGCCGGAGGACGCGGCGCGCGTGGCGGAGAAGGTGGTCGCCCAGGTCGGCGAGCCGCTGGTGCTGGCGGGCCACGTGCTGCACACCTCGCCCTCGATCGGCATCGGCATCTTCCCCGCCGACGGCGCCGACCGCGATACCCTGATGAAGAACGCCGACGCGGCGATGTACCACGCCAAGCAGCACGGCCGCAACGGTTTCCATTTCTTCACCGCCGACATGAACGCCGCCGCCGCCGGCCGCCTGCTGCTGGAGACCCAGCTGCGCGGCGCCCTCGACCGCGGCGAGTTCTTCCTGCTGTTCCAGCCCCAGGTCGAGATCGCCACCGGCCGGCCGGTGGGCGCCGAGGCGCTGGTGCGCTGGCGCCATCCCGAGCGCGGTACGCTGCTGCCCGAGGAGTTCATCCCGGTCGCCGAGGAATCCGGTCTGATCATCCCCCTCGGCGCCTGGGTGCTCGAAGAGGCCTGCCGCCAGGCCCGGGGCTGGAGCGCCGCCGGGCTGGCGCCGCTGCGCGTCGCCGTCAGCCTGTCCATGCAGCAGCTCAAGGACCGCCAGCTCGCCACGCATGTGGAGCAGATTCTGCGCCGCACCGGCCTGCCCGCCGGGCGGCTCGAAATCGAGGTGGCCGAAAGCGCGGTGATGGAGAATCCCGGGCACGTGCTGGAGACGCTTTGCGCGCTGCAGGCCCTGGGCATCCGGCTCGCCATCGGCGACTTCGGCATCGGCTATTCCTCCCTCGCCTACCTGCGCCGCCTGCCCAACAGCCGGCTCAAGATCGACCGCTCCTTCGTCGCCGACCTGGAGACCGACGCCAACGACATCGCCATCGCCGAGGGCATCGTCGCCCTGGCGCGCTCCCTCGGCCTGCCGGTGACCGCCGAGGGCATCGAGACGCCCGCCCAGCTCGACATCCTCAAGCGCTTCGGCTGCGGCGAGGGGCAGGGCAGCCTGTTCTCCCGGCCCATGTCGGCGGAGGCCCTGCGCGCCTACCTGGCGCCGCATGCGCCCGAGGCGGGCGGCGAAGCCACCGCCGTCCGCGCGCATCTGCACTGAACCGCCCGGCGCTAAAGTCGGCGCTGATGAAACAACTGCGCTACAAGGCGGTCGAGCAAAAGACGCTCTCCTCGCCGTAGCGGATGGCGGGACGTTGTGCATGGTTACAATCGGCCCATGAATCCATTCCTGTCCCCCGAACAGAAGCGCCGCCGCCTGCTCGCCATGGCGGTGGTCGTCGCCGCCTACGTGCTGTCCTTCTTCCAGCGCTTCGCGCCGGCCGGCATCGCCCAGGACCTGGCGGCGAGCTTCCAGACTTCCGCCGCCTCCCTCGGCGTGCTGGCGGCCACCTACTTCTATGTCTACACGCTGATGCAGGTGCCGACCGGCATCCTCGTCGACACCCTCGGGCCGCGCCGCATCCTGTTCTTCGGCGGCCTGGTCGCCGGCGCCGGCAGCCTGCTGTTTGGCATGGCCGGCAGCCTCGACGCCGCGCTCGCCGGCCGCACGCTGATCGGCCTCGGCGTCTCGGTGACCTTCATCGCCATGCTCAAGATCATCGCCGTCTGGTTCGAGGAGCACCGCTTCGCGAGCGTCGTCGGCCTGTCGATGCTGGTCGGCAACCTCGGCTCGGTGCTCGCCGGCGCGCCGCTCTCGGCCCTGGCCCAGGCGACCGGCTGGCGCGGCGTGTTCGTTGGCGTCGGCGTCGTCTCGCTGGCGCTCGGCGCGCTCGCCTGGCTGCTGGTGCGCGATCGTCCGCCGGGCGCGGACGGCAGTCCGCAGCCCGCCCACAAGTTCGACCGCACCGTGATCCTCACCGGCCTGCTGCGCGTGGTGAAGAACCGCGCCACCTGGCCGACGGTGTTCGTGAACGGCGGCCTCTCCGGCAGCTTCTTCGCCTTCGGCGGGCTCTGGGCGACGCCCTTCCTGACCCAGGGCCTGGGCATGACGCGCGACGCCGCCACCGCCCACCTGTCGCTCTACTTCGCCGGCTTCGCGGTCGGCTGCCTGGCGGTCGGCGCGTTGTCCGACCGCATGCGGCGCAGGAAACCCGTGGTCATCGTCAGCTCGCACATCTATGCGGCGATCTGGCTGGTCTGGCTTTCCGGCGTCGTCCTGCCGCCGGCCGCGACTTACGCCCTGTTCGCCCTCATGGGCCTGACGACCGCGAGCTTCACGCTCTCCTGGGCCTGCGCCAAGGAGGTGAACCCGCCGGCGCTCTCGGGCATGTCCACCTCGGTGGCCAACATGGGCGGCTTCCTTACCGGCGCGCTGCTGCAGCCGGCGGTCGGCTGGATCATGGACCAGCGCTGGTCCGGCGCCATGGCCAACGGCGCGCGCCTCTACGCGCCCGAGGACTACCGCTGGGGCCTGCTACTGATCGCCAGCGCCACCTGGATCGGCGCCGCCGCCGCCTGGCGCCTGCGCGAAACCCATTGCCGCAACATCTGGAAGGAGAACCCATGAGCAAAGGCATCATTCTCTTCGGCCACGGCGCCCGCAATCCCGAGTACATCGCCCCCTTCCGGCGCATCCGCGCGCTGGTGGAGGAGCGCCAGCCCGGGGTGCCGGTGGAGATCGGCTTCCTCGAACTGACCCAGCCGCCCCTGGAGGAGAGCATCGCGGCGCTGGCGGCGCGCGGCGTGACGCACGTCAAGGTGGTGCCGATCTTCTTCGCGCCGGGCCGGCATGTGCTCAAGGACCTGCCGCAGCTGCTGGGCAACGCCATGGACCGCTTCCCCGGCATCGAATTCGAGGTCGCGGCCTGCGTCGGCGAGGTCGAGGCGGTCATCGAGGCCATGGCGGCCCATGCCGTCGCGCCGACCTGATAACGCCGGGGGTTGAACTCAATATATTAGGATATACTTATATACATCATGAGAACGATACCCCATACCCATAAGAGAGAATGGCGCAGCCTCGCGCTGTCCGCCCTGGCCTGCGCGCTGCTGCCCCTGGCGGCACAGGCGCAGGGCGCCGCCGCCCTGCGCAGCGTCGAGCCGCGCGCCGTGCAACTCACCCTGCCCGCCGAGGCGGTGATCGAGGCGACGCGCCAGGCCGTCGTGGCGACCCAGGTTTCCGGCCGCATCGTCGAGGTCAAGGTCGAGGCCGGCCAGCAGGTCAAGGCCGGCCAGGTGCTGATGCAGGTCGATGCGCGCGAGGCGGGCGAGAACGCCGCCGCCGCGCGCGCCCAGCTGGTCCAGGCCGAGGCGAACCACCGGCGCACGCAGAACCTCTTCAAGCAGAAATTCGTCAGCCAGGCCGCCCTCGACCAGGCCGAGGCGGCGCTCAAGTCCGCGCGCGCCCAGGCCGGCGCGGCCGGCGCCGGCGCCTCCCACGCCACGGTGACGGCGCCGCTCGCCGGCATCGTCGCCCTGCGCCACGCCGAACTCGGCGACCTGGCGATGCCCGGCAAGCCGCTCGTCACGGTCTTCGATCCCAAGGGCCTGCGCGCCATCGCCAGCATCCCGCAGTACAAGTTGAAGGACGCCCAGCGCGCCGCGACGGCGAAGATCGAGTTCCCGGAAACCCGGCGCTGGCTGGACGGTGCGCGGGTCGAGATCCTGCCCACCGTCGATGCCCAGAGCCACACCGCGACGGCGCGCGTCTACCTGCCCGCGGATGCCGAGCAGCTCAAGGACATCGTGCCCGGCATGGCGGCGCGCGTGCATTTCGTCGTCGGCGAGGCGCGCAAGCTCACCGTGCCGCCGCAGGCGGTGGTGCGGCGCGGCGAGATCAGCGCGGTGTATGTGGTCGCCGACGGCAAGGCCAGGCTGCGCCAGGTGCGTCTCGGCGAAGCCGTGGCCGACGGCGAGCTCGAAGTGCTGGCCGGCCTCGCGGCGGGCGAGCAGGTGAGCCTCGATCCGGTCAAGACCGGCATCGAGATGAAGCAGGCGAAATAAAGTGGGCATTTCCGGACGCATCGCGGAGCTCTTTCTCCGCAACTCGCTGACGCCGCTGATCGCGCTGATCGCGCTGCTGCTCGGCGTCTTCGCCACGCTGATCACGCCGCGCGAGGAAGAGCCGCAGATCAACGTGACCATGGCCAACGTCTTCATCCCCTTCCCGGGCGCGACGGTGAAGGACGTCGAGAACCTCGTGGCGCGGCCGGCGGAGCAGGTGCTGGCGCGCATCGCCGGCATCGAGCACGTCTATTCGGTGTCGCGCCCCGGCATGGCGGTGATCACCGTGCAGTACGAGGTCGGCGAGGACCCGATCGAGGCGCTGGTGCGCCTCTACGACACCATGAACGCCCACAGCGACTGGGTCTCGCCCAATCTCGGCGTGGGTTCTCCTGTTGTGAAGCCGAAGGGCATCGACGACGTGCCCATCGTCGCGCTGACTTTCTGGAGCGCCGATCCCGACAAGTCCGGCTTCGAGATGCAGCAGGTGGCGCGCGCCGTCGAGATCGAGCTCAAGCGCATCCCCGGCACGCGCGACGTCGCCACCCTCGGCGGCCCCGGCCACGTGGTGCGCGTGCTGATGGACGCCGAACGCATGGCTGCCCATGGCGTCACGGCGCAGGATCTCAAGGCGGCGCTGCAGGTGTCGAACGCCTCGCAGCCGGCCGGCAGCCTGGTATCCGGCAACAAGGAAATCCTCGTCCAGACCGGCACCTACATCGAGTCGGCCGCCGACGTCAGGAAGCTCGTCGTCGGCGTGCATGGCAAAAAGCCGGTGTTCATGTCCGACGTCGCCACGGTGATCGACGGCCCGGACCAGCCGGGCCGCTACGTCTGGCACGGCGAAAAGAGCGGAGAGTATCCGGCGGTCACCCTCGCCGTCTCGAAGAAGCCGGGCGTGAACGCCGCGGACGTGGCGGCGGGCGTCATCGCGCGCATGGAAAGCCTCAAGGGCACGGTGATTCCCGACGGCATCGAATTCACCGTCACGCGCAACTACGGCGAGACCGCCACCGAGAAGGCGCAGAAACTGATCGGCAAGCTGGTGTTCGCCACCGCCTTCGTCGTGCTGCTGGTGCTGTTCGCGCTGGGCCGGCGCGAGGCGGTGATCGTCGGCGCGGCGGTGACGCTGACCCTGGCCGCGACGCTGTTCGCCTCCTGGGCCTGGGGCTTCACGCTCAACCGCGTCTCCCTGTTCGCGCTGATCTTCTCCATCGGCATCCTCGTCGACGACGCCATCGTCGTGGTCGAGAACATCCACCGCTGGCATGGCCTCCATCCCGAGAAGAAGCTCTGGGAGATCATCCCCGGCGCGGTGGACGAGGTCGGCGGGCCGACCATCCTGGCGACCTTCACCGTGATCGCGGCGCTGCTGCCGATGGCCTTCGTCTCGGGCCTGATGGGCCCCTACATGAGCCCGATCCCGATCAACGCCTCGATGGGCATGTTCATCTCGCTCGCCATCGCCTTCGTCGTCACGCCCTGGCTGGCGCTCAAGCTGATGAAGCCCGCCGCCCACGGCCACGCCGCGCCGGCGGGGGGCAACGCGCTCGACCGCTTCTTCCGCCGCGCGCTGTCGCCCTTCCTCGATCCGCGCTCCGGCCGCCGGGCGCGCGCCATGCTCTGGATCGGCGTGGTCGCCGCGATCCTCGCCTCGGTCTCGCTGGGGATTTTCAAGTTGGTCGTGCTCAAGATGCTGCCCTTCGACAACAAGAGCGAATTCCAGGTGGTGCTCGACATGCCGGTCGGCACGCCGGTGGAGGAGACCGCGCGCGTGCTGCGCGCGATGTCCGCCGAACTCGCCACGGTGCCCGAGGTCAAGGACTATCAGGCCTATGCGGGCACGGCCGCGCCGATCAACTTCAACGGCCTGGTGCGCCAATACTACCTGCGCACCAATCCCGAGATGGGGGACATCCAGGTCAATCTCGTCGATAAGGCGCATCGCGACCGCCAGAGCCACGAGATCGCCGTGGCGGTGCGCGACCGGCTGATGGCCGTCGCCAAGGCCAACGGCGGCAACGCCAAGGTCGTCGAGGTGCCGCCCGGTCCGCCGGTGCTCTCGCCCATCGTCGCCGAGGTCTATGGCCCCGACCATGCCGGCCAGATCGCCGTGGCGAAACAGGTGCGCGCCGCCTTCGAGGGCACGGCCGACATCCTCGGCGTGGACGACAGCGTGGACGAGGACGCCGGCAAGGTGGTGCTGCGCGTGAACCAGGCCAAGGCGGCCCTGCTCGGCGTGGCGCAGAAGGACATCGTCGAGACGGTGCGCATGGGCCTCGCCGGCGAGGACGTCACGCCGCTGCACGACGGCGAGGCGAAGTACGAGATTCCGGTGCGCATCACCCTGCCGGCGGAGCGCCAGGACTCGCTCGATTCGCTGCTCAAGCTCAAGGTGCGCGCGCTGCCGGCCTACGGCGGCAATCTCGTGCCGATCTCCGAGCTGGTCGAGGCCAGGCCGGCCCTGCGCGAGAAGGTGGTCTATCACAAGGACCTGCTGCCGGTGGTCTATGTGACCGGCGACATGGGCGGCCAGCTCGACTCGCCGCTCTACGGCATGTTCGACATCCGCGCCAAGCTCAAGGACCTTCCGCTGGAGCAGGGCGGCAGCCTCGGCGAATACTTCATCAAGCAGCCGCAGGACCCCTACGCCGGCTATGCGCTCAAGTGGGACGGCGAATGGCAGGTCACCTACGAGACCTTCCGCGACATGGGCGCCGCCTACGCGGTCGGCCTGGTGCTGATCTATCTGCTCGTCGTCGCGCAGTTCAAGAGCTATCTCGTGCCGCTCATCATCATGGCGCCGATCCCGCTCACCATCATCGGCGTGATGCCCGGCCACGCGCTGTTCGGCGCGCAGTTCACCGCCACCTCGATGATCGGCATGATCGCGCTCGCCGGCATCATCGTCCGCAACTCGATCCTGCTCGTCGATTTCATCAACCAGCAGGTCGCCGAAGGCATGGACTTCGCCGAGGCGGTGATCCAGTCCGCCGCGATCCGCGCCAAGCCGATCGCGCTGACCGGCCTGGCCGCCAGGCTCGGCGCGCGGTTCATCCTCGACGACCCGATCTTCTCCGGCCTCGCGCTGGCGCTGATCTTCGGCATCTTCGTCTCCACCGTGCTGACGCTGGTGGTGATCCCGGTGCTGTATTTCGCCGCCATGCGCGGCCGCCTCAAGCCCGTCTAAAGGCGCGGCGGGACGGCTGCCACCGTCCCCCCGGCGCCGACATTTTTCCACCCCTTCAGGAGCGCTCCCCCATGACCATCAATCGCATCGTCCGCATCATCGCCGGCTTCTTCATCATGCTGTCCCTCGGCCTCGCCCATTTCAGCGGCCAGGCCGACCTGTCCACGCCGAGCTGGCTGTGGTTCACCCTGTTCGTCGGCGCCAACCTGTTCCAGAGCGGCTTCACCACCTTCTGCCCGCTCGACGGCATCCTCAAGAAACTCGGCGTGCCCGAGACGGCCGGCGACTGCAAGAGCGGCTGCGCCTGATCGCGGCGGGGCGGGCATAATGCCGCCCCATGCCCAACACGCCGCGCCCCGCCCGCTGGAATTCCGTCATCGCCCTGGTCGCGGCGGTGGGCCTGCTCTGCTCGGCGCTGCTCTACCGGGTCGCGGCCTACTGGGACGATGAGCAGCTGCACCAAGCGCTCGACCGCGCGGCCGAGGCCCAGACCAATGCGCTGAACGACCGCCTGCAGGCGCTCGCCGACGAGCTGCGCGTCATGCGCGGCCTGTTCGAGCTGCAGCGCGAAATCTCGCAGGGCGAGTTCGTCGGCATCACCGCGCCGACGCTGGACCAGTATCCGATGCTCTACGGCATCGCCTGGGCGCCGCGCGGCGGCGGCGCGGCGCGGCCCAGCTTCCGCTACGCACGTGTCAGCCTGCGCGACGTCGGACCGATCTCCCTGGACCTCGAACTCACCGGCGAGCCGCGGCGCCGCGACGCCATGGAGCGGGCCCGCGACAGCGCGGCGGTCGCCGCGACCCGTCCGGTGGCGCTGCAGCCGCGCAACACCCCCGGCGTGGTCCTGATGCTGCCGGTCTATGGCCAGGGCCAGCCCCTGCGCAGCGTCGCCGAGCGCCGCGCCGCCCTGCGCGGCGTGATGGCGGTGGCGATCGACACCGAGGCCCTGTTCGAAGACACCGCCGGGCGCGGCTTCTGGGAGCAGCTCGACTTCGTCGTGCGCGACGCCGACGGCGAGATCATCCACCTGCACGCGGCGCGCCCGCCGAACGTGCCGACGCCGACGGCGGCGGAGATCGAGGGCCAGGCGCGCGTCGAGCGCAAGATCGTCCGCGCCGGCGACCGCGGCTGGACCGTCGACTACGCCGGGGCGCCGGCCTTCGTCGCCCAGTACCAAAGCTGGCGGCCGCTGGCGGCCCTGCTGCTCGGCCTGCTGCTGACGGCGGTGGCGACGGCGAACGCCGCGCTGCTGCAGCGCCGCCAGGCCGGCATCAAGGAACTGGTCGAGCAGCGCACGGCGGAATTGCGCCGCAGCGAGGAGCGCTTCGCGCGGGCGATGGAGGCCACCGCCGACGGCATCTGGGAGCAGGATCTCGCGACCGGCCGCGTCGTCTTCGTCTCGCCGCGCTGCGAGGCGCTGCTCGGCTACGCGCCGGGCAGCTTCACCCGGCCGGATTTCGACCTGCGCGCCTTTTTCGTCGACGCCGCGGAGCGCGCGCGCGCGCGCCAGGCGCTTGCCGAGCATGTCCGGACCGGCGCGCCCTACGTCGTCGAAGTGCGCGTCCGGCATGCCTGCGGCGAGCCGCGCTGGGTGCGCCTGCGTGGCCTCGTCGCGCGCGACGGGGCCGGGGCACCGAGCCGCCTCGTCGGCTCGCTGCGCGACGTCACCGCCGAGCACGCGGCCGAGGCGCAGCGCGCGCGCATGCTGGCGCGCTTCGAGGCGCTGATCCAGAACACCCCGCTGGTGATGGTGCTCGGCTTCGACCGCGAGCACAACGTCAGCCTGTGGAACCACGCCGCCGAGCGCTTCTTCGGCTTCACCAGCCGCCAGGCCCGCGGCCGGCGCGTGCGCGACCTGCTGCCGGTGGCCGCCGAGGGCGAATGGCTGGTGGACATCCTCGAACAGGCCTGGCGCACCGGCCTGCCCTACGGGCCGCGCGAGACCGCCATCACGGTGGCCGAGGGCGAGCGCTGGCTGCTGTTCGCGGTCTTCCCGCTGGTCGAGGGCGGCCAGGTGCGCGAGGCGTTCGCCATGGGCGTGGATATCAGCGACCGCATGCGCGCGGAGCGCGAGCTGCAGCGCAGCGAGACGCGCTTGCGCCACCTCTCCGAGCTGTCGGCCGACTGGTTCTGGGAGCAGGACGCCGAGCTGCGCTTCACCTATTTCTCCAGCGGCCTGGAGCGCAGCGGCATCGGCGTGAACGAACATCTCGGCAAGCGGCGCTGGGACCTGCCGATCCAGCTGACGGCGGAGGAATGGGCGGCCCACCAGGCGCTGCTCGCGGCGCGCCAGCCCTTCCGCGATTTCGAGTTCCGCATCCTCGACGCGGCGGGCGAGGAACACTGGTTCGTCGCCAACGGCATTCCCCTCTTCGACGAGACGGGCAGGTTCGTCGGCTACCGCGGCAACGGCCGCGACATCACCAAGCGGCGCCAGCTCGAAGAGGAACTGCGCCGCCACCGCGACCACCTGAGCGAGCTGGTGCAGGCGCAGACCGCCGACCTGCTGCGCGCCAAGGAGGCCGCCGAGCAGGCCAATCGCGCCAAGTCGGACTTCCTCGCCAACATGTCCCACGAGCTGCGCACGCCGATGCACGCCGTGCTGTCCTTCGCGCGCATCGGCCAGCTCAAGGCGGACGCCGCCGCTCCGGAAAAGCTCAAGGAGTATTTCGGCCACATCCGCGCCAGCGGCGAACGCCTGCTCGACCTGGTGAACGACCTGCTCGACCTCGCCAAGCTGGAGGCGGGGCGCATGGAGTACGTGCGCGAGCGCCTCGACCTGCGCGCGCGCGCCGCGGACGTGCTCGCCGAGCTGGCGCCGCTGTTCGACGCCCGCGGGCTGACGCGCGCGATCGAGGCGACGGCCCCGGACTGCCATGTGCGCGGCGACGCGCGGCGCCTCGACCAGGTGCTGCGCAACCTGCTCGGCAACGCCATCAAGTTCTCGCCCGAGGGCGGCCACATCGCCATCGAACTGGCCGCCGCCGAGGTGCCGGCCGGCCGCCGCGCCAGCGATGCCGGCCGGATGGTGCCCGCGCTGCGGCTCACGGTGGCGGACGAGGGCATCGGCATTCCCCCCGCCGAACTGGAGACGGTGTTCGAGAAATTCACGCAAAGCAGCCTGACCGGCACCGGCGCCGGTGGCACCGGCCTCGGTCTGCCGATCTGCCGCGAGATCGTGCGCGCCCATCGCGGTATCATCACTGCGCGCAACCGCGCGCCGCGCGGCGCCGCCTTCGACGTCCTGCTGCCGCTCGACGCCGCGCCCGCCGCCACCCGCCAGGAAGTCGCATGAGAAAACGCCATCTGCTCGTCGTCGACGACGAGCCCATGAATCTCGAGATCATCCGCGAATATCTCGACGCGGAGGACTATGCGCTCGACCTGGTGGAGAGCGCCGAGGCCGCCTGGCGCCGGCTGGAAACCGCGCCCGCCTACGACCTCGTCATCCTCGACCGCATGATGCCGGGCATGAACGGCATCGAGCTGCTCAAGCGCATGAAGGCGGACGCGCGCTTCCGGCCGATCCCGGTGATCATGCAGACCGCCGCCAGCGAGCCGGGCCAAGTGCGCGAGGGCATCCTCGCCGGCGCCTTCTACTATCTGGCCAAGCCCTACGAGCCGGCGACGTTGCTGGCCATCGTGCGCGCCGCGCTGGCCGACCTCGACGACCGCGAGGCGGCGCGGCGCCACGCCGCCGCCCATGTCCAGGCGATGGAGCTGCTCGACGCGGCGGAATTCCGCCTCGCCGACCTGGCGCAGGTCGGCCCGTTGATCGAGGTGCTCGCCAGTCTCTGCCCGGCGCCCGACCTGGCGGCCAGCGGTCTCACCGAACTCCTGGTGAACGCCATCGAGCACGGCAATCTCGGCATCACCTACGCGGACAAGAAGCGCCTGCGCCTGGACGGCGGCTGGGAGCGGGAGGTGGCGCGCCGCCGCGCCCTGCCCGAATACCGCGACCGCCAGGTGCGCGTGCGCGTCGCGCGCCGGCCGGACTGCTTCGAATTCACCGTCAGCGACGAGGGCGGCGGCTTCGACTGGCGGCGCTACCTGGATTTCGACCCGGAGCGCGCCGCCGATCCCAACGGCCGCGGCATCGCCATGGCGCGCCTGCTCTACTTCTCGCGCCTCGAATACCAGGGCTGCGGCAACACCGTGGTCGCCACCGTCGCCCTGGCGGACCGGGGTCTATAATCGGCCGCCATGAGTCCCCCCACCACCCTGCCCGCCTATAGCCATCGCATCCTGGTGGTGGACGACACGGCCACCAACCGCCAGATTCTCGCCGTCTTCCTCAAGAAGCTGGGCCATGCGGTGACCCTCGCGGAGGACGGCGCCCAGGCGGTGGCGATGTTCTCCACCGGGCAGTTCGACATGGTGATCATGGACGTCATGATGCCGGTGATGGACGGCTACGAGGCGACGCGCCGCATCAAGGCGATGAGCGGCGACCGCTGGGTGCCGGTGATCTTCCTTTCCGCCCTCGACAAGGACGAGAACCTGGTCACCGGCCTGGAGGCGGGCGGCGACGACTACCTGCCGAAGCCGGTGAATTTCGTCGTGCTCGAGGCCAAGCTGCGCTCGCTGTCGCGCTCGATCGCGCTGCGTCGCGAACTCGAGGACGCGCGCCGCTTCAACCAGGCCGTCACCGACAACCTGCTCGACGCCATCATCACCATCGACGAGCGCGGCCTGATCGAGTCGGTGAATCCCGCCTGCTGCCACATCTTCGGCTATCCGGCGCGCGAGATGCTCGGCCGCAACGTCACCATGCTGATGCCCGAGCCGCACCGCTCCGCCCACGACGGCTACATCACCGCCTATCTCGGCGGCGGCGTGCCGAAAATCCTCGGCACGCCGGGGCGCGAGGCCGAGGGCGTGCGCAAGGACGGCGGCATCTTCCCGCTCTCGCTGTCGATCAGCGAGTTCCGCGACCGCGGCCGGCGCATGTTCGTCGGCGCGCTGCGCGACATCAGCGCCGAGAAAGAGGCGGAACGCCGGCTGCGCGAGAACGCCCGCGTGCTGCAGGTGTATCACGACGAGCGCGAGGCGGAGAACACCCTGGCGGCCGAGATTCTCGACCAGCTGATGCAGCGGCCCGGCCTGACCGATCCGGCGCTGCACTACTGGATGAATCCGGCGAGCAACTTCAGCGGCGACATCGTCGCCGCCGCGCGCGCCGGCGACGGCCGCTTCTACGTGCTGCTCGCCGACGCCACCGGCCACGGCCTGGCGGCCGCCATCAGCGTGCTGCCGGTGATGACCCTGTTCTACGACATCGTCGAGCTCGGCCTGCCGCTCGCCCGCGTCATCGCCAAGATCAACAGCCAGCTGCGCGTCGCGCTGCCGGTCGGCCGCTTCGTCGCCTGCGCCTGCCTGTGCATCGATCCGGGCAGCGGCCAGTCCGAGGTCTGGATGGGCGGCATGCCGAGCGCCATCCTGATCGACCGGGACGGGCGCAAGATCCGCGAGGTGCGCTCCACCCACCTGCCGCTCGGCATCGACGAATTCGACTGGCGCACCGCCGTGCCCGAAAGCCTCGCGGTGCCCGCCGACGGCGCCCAGTTGGTGCTGTTCTCCGACGGCCTGGTCGAGGCGCAGAACGGCGCCGGCGAGCCCTTCGGGGCGGAGCGCCTGTGCGCCGCCCTCGCCGCCGCGCCCGCCGCCGAGCGCCTCGACGCGGTGAAGGATGCCGTCGCCCTGCACCTCGGCATGCAACTGCCCCACGACGACGTCACCCTGATGCTGGTGGACCTGCCCGGCCAGGCCGGCTAAGCGTCCACCGTCCCGCCGGCCCCGACTTTTCAGGCTGTTGCGCCCGTGCTCCCGGCCGTGCGCCGGTCGAGCAGGCGACCGAACTGGAGCAGCGAATTCAGGTGCGCGTAAATCGCCGCCATGGCGCCCGACTTGAGCAACTCGCGCAGCACCGCCTCCGGCAGGGTTTCCAATCGTTTTTCCGCGACGCGCAGCAGGCCGCCCGCCGTCAGCGGCGCGCCGCCCGCCGGCTCGGCATGCACGCTGAAGGGCTCCAGCAGGTCGTGGGCCGCGAGCAGCGCGCACAGGCGCGCGGTGCGCTCGCGGTCGGCGTCGAACTCGGCCAGCATGCGCCGGATGCCTTGCCAGCGCCGCACGGCAGGGTCGGCGGGGTCGCCGTCGGCGAATGCCGGCTCGCCGTCCGCGGCGAGGCAGTCCTGGTCGACGCAGATCAGCCGGTCCTGTTGCGCCTGCCCGTCGAAGCTGACGACGGCGGTGCAGAATGGGTAGCGGCGCAGGTAGGCGGGCGGGTAGACGTCCGCCGCCCAGCGCTCCCCGGCGACGAAGAGGTTCTCGCCGGGGGCGAGGCCGAGCACCAGCACCGGCGCGTAGCCCCGGGCATCGGCGACGAAGGCGATCGGGTAGTCGCGCGCGGCGGCGGCGAACTCGCCGACGCCGGCGGGCAGCAGCGCGCTGGCGCGCCAGGCCGGCGGTACCCAGCCGGGCGCGGGCAGGCGCACGCGCTGGTCGCGGTTGAGCGGGACGATGGCGGCATAGCCGAAGGGGGGCGTGATCTGCATGCCAAATTCTAGCCGCAACCCCGCCGCCGGACTGCGCCAATCCGTGGGGCTGGCTCTTATAATCGGTCATCCCCCACAGTCGCAGAGGACAACAACATGACTAGCCCGATGTACGAACGCGCCGTCGCCCTGATCGACGCCGCCAACGCCGAAGACCCGCGCATGGACACCGATGCGAGCGGCAAGCAGGTGCCGCGCGAGTTGCTCTACGGCCAGCGCATGGCGGCGATGATCGGCCGCTACGCGCCCGAGGCCGACGACGCCCAAAAACTCGCCGTGCGCGCCCAGCACATCCAGCGCTGGAAGACGCCGCGCGACAGCTACCCGATGACGCGCGACGGCTACCTGCAGTGGCGCACCGGCCTCTACAAGTTCCACGCCGAGACGGCTGGCCGCCTGGTCCGGGAAGCCGGCTACGACGACGCCACCGTCGAGCGCGTCCAGCAGGCGGTCGGCAAGCGCGGCCTCAAGGTGAACCCGGACACCCAGCTCCTGGAGGACGTCACCGACCTGGTCTTCATCGAGCACTACATGCTCGAATTCGCCGGCCAGAAGCCCGACTACAGCGAGGAGAAGTGGCTCGACATCGTCCGCAAGACCTGGAAGAAAATGTCCGAGCGCGCCCACGCCTACGCGCTGTCCGGTCAGATAAAACTGCCGGAGCCGCTGGTGCCGCTGATCACCAAGGCCGTCACGGGAGCCTGACGATGGACATCGGCTTCATTGGTCTGGGACTGATGGGCCGGCCGCTCGCGCTGCATCTGGCGCGGGCGGGACACACGCTGCATCTCTGGGCGCGCCGTCCGGCATCGCTCGAACCCTTCAAGGATGTCGATGCGCGCTGCCACGTTTCCGCCGCGGCAGTGGCGAAACATGCCGAGATCGTATTCACCATGGTCGCCGACGCGCCCGACGTGCGCGCGGTCTGCCTCGGCGCGGACGGCATCGCGGCGGGCGCGCGGAAGGGGCTGATCGTCGTCGACATGAGCACGATCAACCCCAACGCCGCGCGCGAGATCGGCGCGGCGCTGGCGGAACGCGGCATCGACTTCCTCGACGCGCCCGTCTCGGGCGGCGAGGTCGGCGCGATCAACGCCAGCCTGACCATCATGGTCGGCGGCAGGCCGGAAGTCTTCGCGAAGGTGCAGCCGCTGTTCGAGAAGATGGGCAAGTCGGTCACGCTGATCGGCGCCAGCGGCGCCGGGCAGGTGGCCAAGGCCTGCAACCAGATTCTCACCGGCGTCGGCGTGCTCGCCGTGGCCGAGGCGTTCAACTTCGCGGCGCGGAACGGCGTCGATGTCGCGAAGGTGCGCGAGGCGCTGCTGGGCGGGTTCGCCTATTCGCGCATCCTCGAAAACCACGGCCAGCGCATGCTCGACCGCGACTTCAAGCCGGGCTTCAAGGCCTGGATGCACCAGAAGGATCTGCGCATCGTCATGGAGGAGGCGCACCGCCTCGGCCTGATGCTGCCCGCGGCGGCGGCGACGGCGCAGCTCTTCAACGCCATCGTCGGCAGCGGCATGGGCGAGGAGGATTCGATCGCCGCCCTCAAGCTGCTCGAAAAACTTTCCAGCGCCGACCAGTGAGAATCGGCTGCATCGGACTCGGCGGGATGGGCGGTCCGATGGCCGGACACCTGCTCGCCGCCGGCCACGAGCTGCATGTCTGGGCGCGCCACCGTGCCGCCAACGCCGAGTTTTTGCTGCGACAGGGCGCGCGCTGGGCGGACGCCCCCGCCGAACTGGCGCGCCGCTGCGAGCTCGTCTGCACCAACGTCACCGGCGGCGCCGACGTCGCCGGCCTCGCGGCGGAACTGATCGAGGGCTTCGCCCCCGGCGGCATCCATGTGGACTTTTCCACCATCGCGCCCGCGACCGCGCGCGAACTCGCCGCGCGCTACGCGGCGCGCGGCGTCGATTTCGTCGATGCGCCGGTATCCGGCGGCACCGCCGGCGCCCGGGCGGCGACCCTCGCTATCATGTGGGGCGGCCGCGCCGAACTGGCCGCGCGCCTCGACCCGCTGTTCCGCTGCCTCGGCAAGACCGTCGTGCATGTCGGCCCGGCCGGCGCCGGCCAGGTGGCGAAGGCCTGCAACCAGATGGTCATGGTCGCCGCCATCGAGGCGACGGCCGAGGCCGCGCGCCTCGCCGCCGCTGCCGGCGTCGATTTCACCAAGCTGCGCGAAGCCCTCATGGGCGGCTCGGCCGCCTCGCGCGTGCTCGACGTTTTCGGCGCCAAGATGGCGGCGCGCGACTTCGCCGCCGGGGTGGCGGCGCGCCTGCACCACAAGGACTTCGCCATGCTCATGGCCGAGGCGGCCCGCGACGCTGTGCCGCTGCCCGTCGCCGCCACGGTGATGCAGCAGCTCGACGCGCTGATGGCGGCGGGCTGGGGCGACGACGATACTGCGCGCCTGCTCTGCGTGCTGGAGAAATGCGGTGCATAGCCTGATCGCCGCCCTGCTGCTGTGCTGGGCGGCCCTGGCCGGCGCCGCCGAGGCCACGGTGGACGTGCGCGCCGAACGCGTCGGCGCCCACAGCTGGTACGTTCAGGGCCTGCCCGGCGCCGCCTCGACCGCGAACCAGGGCTTCATGTCCAACGCCGGCTTCGTGGTCACCAAGGAAGGCGTCGTCGTCTTCGACGCCCTCGGCACGCCGGCCCTGGCGCGCCAGCTGATCGCCGAGATCCGCAAGCGCACGCCGCTGCCGATCCGGCGCGTCATCGTCTCCCACTGGCACGCCGACCACTACTACGGCCTGCGGGAATTCAAGGCGGCGGGCGCCGAGATCTGGGCGCACGCGGCGGCGCGCCCGGTGCTCGGCTCGGCCGCCGCCGCCGAGCGGCTGGCGCAGCGGCGCGCCATCCTCGCGCCCTGGCTCGGCGACGACTTCCAGGTCGCCGCGCCGGATCTCTGGCTGTCCGGCGACACCGACTTTTCCCTCGGCGGGCTGACGTTCCGCGTGCGCCATGTCGGACCGGCCCACTCCCCCGAGGACCTGGCCCTGTTCGTGGACAACGACGGCGTGCTGTTCTCCGGCGACCTCGTCTTCAAGGGCCGCGTGCCCTTCGTCGGCGAGGCCGACTCGCGCGCCTGGCTGGCCGCCCTCGACCGCCTGCTGGCGCTCAAGCCGCGCCTCATGGTGCCCGGCCACGGCGCCGCCAGCCGCGCGCCGCAAAACGACCTGGCCCTGACGCGCGACTACCTCATCGACCTGCGCGCCAAGATGGGCCGCGCCGTCGCCGACTTCGTGCCCTTCGACGCCGCCTTCGCCGCCGCCGACTGGTCGCGCTGGTCCGCGCTGCCGGCCTACGCCGAGGCGCACCGGCGCAACGCCTACAACACCTATCTGCTCATGGAGCGGGAGGCCCTCGCCAAATGAGCGCCGACGGCCTGCCGACCGCCGAGGAACGCCGCACCGGCGCCGACCGGCGCCAGGGGCCGCGCCGCCAGACCGACCGCGCCGGCGCGCTGCCGAGCAGCGACGTGCTGCGCGATCTGCGCGCCATCCTCGAAAACGCCACCGTTGGCATCCTGTTCACGCGCAACCGCAAGCTGGAGCGCGCCAACCCGGTGTTCGTGCAGATGTTCGGCTTCGCCGGCGACAACTACGTCGGCCAGCCGGGGCGCGTGCTCTATCCCTCCGACGCCGACTACGAGGCCGTCGGCGCCAGGGCCGGCCCGGTGCTCGCCGCCGGCCAGCCCTTCCACGCCGACGTCCAGATGCGCCGCCAGGACGGCGGCGTCTTCTGGTGCCGGCTCTCGGCCAAGGCGGTCGATCCGCGCCAGCCGCAGGAGGGCACGATCTGGATCGCCGAGGACATCACCGCCTGGCGCGCGGCCGACCGCCGCCTGCGCCAGGCGCTCACCGACCAGGAAATGATCTTCAACAACGCGGCGGTGGGCATCATGTACGTGCGCGAGCGCATCGTCGCGCGCGCCAACCGCAAGCTGGAAGAGATCTTCGGCTACGGCCCCGGCGAGATGCTCGGCCGCTCGGCCCTCGACTTCCACACCAGCGAGGCCTCCTTCCGTCATCTCGCCACCCTGGCGCGCGAGACGCTGTGGCGCGGCGAGACCTTCACCACCGAATGGGAGGCGCGGCGCAAGGACGGCAGCACCGTCTGGGTGCGCCTCACCGGCCACCGCGAGGCCGACGCCGGCGAGCGCTTCGACGTGGTGTGGATCTTCGAGGACATCACCGAGCGGCGGCGCATGCAGGAGGAGCTGCTGCAGGCGCGCGCGGAACTGGAGCAGCGCGTGCTGGAGCGCACCGCCGAACTGTCCACCGCCAACGCCCAGCTGCAGGACGAGATCTTCGAGCGCATGCAGGCCGAGCAGCGCATCTGGCACATCGCCCACCACGACGCCCTCACCGGCCTGCCCAACCGCGCGCTGCTGCACGACCGCCTGCAGCAGGCGCTCGCCCAGGCGCAGCGCAACCGCGGCCGCCTCGCCGTGATGTTCCTCGACCTCGACCGCTTCAAGGTCATCAACGATACCCTCGGCCACGAGGTCGGCGACGAGCTGCTCAAGGAAGTGGCGCTGCGCGTGCGCGCCGCCGTGCGCGCCTCCGACACGGTGGCGCGGCTCGGCGGCGACGAGTTCGTCGTCGTGCTGCACGACATCGAGGACGCCAACGACGCCGGGCGCGTCGCCGAGAAGATCGTCGCCGCCTTCGTGCCGCCGGTGAAGGTCGGCAAGCACGAGCTGCGCGCCTCCACCTCGATCGGCATCGGCCTCTACCCCGAGGACGGCGACGAGGCCTACGCGCTGATGAAGCGCGCCGACACGGCCATGTATCACGCCAAGCGCGGCGGCCGCAACCAGTTCCACTTCTTCTCGGCGCGCATGAGCGCCGCCGCCCAGCGCCAGTTCCACATCGAACACCGCCTCGTCGCCGCGCTCGAAAAGGGCCAGTTCTCCCTGGTCTTCCAGCCCCAGGTGGACCTCGCCGCGCGCGCCGTCTGCGGCATGGAGGCGCTGGTGCGCTGGCGCGACCCGGACGAAGGCGACATCTCGCCCGCCGAGTTCATTCCCATCGCCGAGGAGACCGACCTGATCCAGCCGATCGGCGAATGGGTGCTGCTCAACGCGATGCGCCAGAACCGCCGCTGGCAGGAGGCCGGGCGGCCCCTCCTGCCGATCGCCGTGAACCTCTCGCCGCGCCAGTTCCGCCACAAGGATCTCGTCGCCGGCGTGCGCGCCATCCTCGCCGAGACCGGCCAGCCCGCCCGCCTGCTCGAACTCGAACTCACCGAGACCGCGCTCGCCCACGACCCCGACGAAGCCTGCGCCCGCCTGGAGGAGCTTTCCGCCATGGGCGTGCGCCTCTCCATCGACGACTTCGGCACCGGCTATTCGAGCCTGGTCGCCCTGAAGCGCTTCCCGGTCGGCAAGCTCAAGATCGACCGCAGCTTCGTGCGCGACCTCTGCATCGACCGCAACGACGCCGCCATCGTCGCCGCCACCATCGGCCTCGCCCGCGGCCTGGAACTCGACATCATCGCCGAGGGCGTCGAAACCGAGTGCCAGCGCGATGCCCTGCTCGCGCTGGGCTGCCAGCGCTTCCAGGGCTATTTGTTCGCCAAGCCGCAGCCGGCGGAAAACGAGGCGGGGATTTTTATGCCCGAGGGATTGGGCTGAG
>JANJVS010000060.1 GCA_024709955.1 Rhodocyclaceae bacterium | reverse complement strand
GCGCGATGTTGCGCTCGTGCGGGCCCCACTGCCCGCGCAGGGCGTCGAGGGCGGCGCGCGCCTGCTCGCCGGTGGGCGGGATGGCGATGCCCTCGAACTCGCCGCCGCTGGCGAGCCGCTCGATGGCGGCGGCGAACCGCGCGCGCGCCTGGGCCAGTTCCTTGAGGCCGGCGGCGTCGCCGGCGCGCGCCGCCCAGGCGGCCTTGCCGATCTGCTGGCCGAGCGTGCGCATCTGGCCGGTGGCGGCGAGATAGGTGGCGGTGTGGCCGGAGGCGCGGTTATCCGCGAAGACGATGTAGGTGGCGATCGTCAGCAGCAGCAGGAAGGCGGTGCCGAGGATCTGCAGTTCGAGGGTGAGGGAGCGGCCGCGCCTGCCGGCGGGCGCGGCGTCCTGGGCGGATTTGGGCAGTTTGAAACCAAAGGCCATGGTCATGTCTCCCGGTGGTCCGCCGCCGCGGGCAGGGCGGCGTCGAGGAAGAGAGGGTCGGCCAGCAGGCGGCCGAGTTCCAGCCGCGTCCAGTGCTGGCCCTGGGCGTCGGCGAAGGTTTCGCCGCACCAGGCGGCGGCCGGCGCGGCGCCGCCGTCGGCGACGAACAGGCCGTCGGCATGCTTGAGGCCATGTACGCGGCCGACCAGCAGCGCCATGTTGGCGCCGTTCGGCGCGCCGATGCGCAGCAGGCGCGCCTGGGCGTCGCGCGGCGTCGGCGCGCCGCCGCCGAACAGCGCGAAGTCGACGACCGACTCCAGCTCGCCATGCACGTTGGCGAGGCCGGCGAACCAGGGCCGGGTAAGCGGCACCGGCGTCAGCGGCGGCAGCGGCAGCACCTCGCCGGCGGCCGGCAGGTCCACCAGCCAGTGGGTGCCGCCCGACTCGAAGCCGAGCAGGGCTGGCGTCGTCGCGCCCGCCTGCGCGGCGGCGAGGCGGCTGGCGATGTTGTCCTGGTAGGCGCGCAGGTCGATGCGCTTGGCCATGGCCGGCGGGCTGGGGGTTAGCCGAGGGCGGCGATCTTGGCCAGCAGGGCGGCGCCGTCGATCGGTTTGGTGACGTAGTCCTGCGCGCCCTGGCGCATGCCCCAGATCTTGTCGGTCTCCTCGTTCTTGGTGGTGCACAGGATCACGGGAATGTGGCGCGTCTGCTCGTCGCGGCCGAGGGTGCGCGTGGCCTGGAAGCCGTTGATGCCGGGCATGACGACGTCCATGATGACGAGGTCGGGTTGCTCGCGCTTGGCCGCCTCGATGCCCTGGGCGCCGTCGGTGGCGAGGGAGACCGCGTAGCCCTTGCCGGTGAGCAGTTCGGCGAGGATGTGGCGTTCGGTGGGCGAGTCGTCGACGACGAGGATGCGCTGGATCGGCATGGCGGCGGAGGGTTCAGGTTGTGCGGGCGGGGTTGGCGTGCTGCGCGACCGCCTGCAGCAGTGTGTCGCGCGTGAACGGCTTGGTCAGGTATTCGTCGGAGCCGGCGAGGCGGCCGCGCGCGCGGTCGAACAGGCCGTCCTTCGACGACAGCATGACCACCGGGGTGGCGGCGAAGCGCGGGTTCTTCTTGATCAGCGCGCAGGTCTGGTAGCCGTCGAGGCGCGGCATCAGGATGTCGCAGAACACCAGGGCCGGTTCGTGGTCGGCGATCTTCGCCAGGGCGTCGAAGCCATCCTCCGCCAGCAGCACCTGGCAACCGGCCTCGGCGAGGAACAGTTCGGCGCTTTTCCTGATGGTGTTCGAGTCGTCGATCACCATGACCTTGAGGCCATGCAGCTGGCTGGCGGGGTCTGGGGCGGGAGGCATTTCGTCGCTGTCCGTCGGTGATGGGGAGCCGAGGGCTTTCGGTTAGAATCGCCGGCATCATACCCCAAGCCTCCCCGCCTTCACCCATCCTTACCTGGATCGCCCCATGCCGAGAACATCTCCGCCCGTCGTGCTCGCCTTCGCCGCGTCCGACCCGACCTGCGGCGCCGGCCTGCAGGCGGACCTATTGACCATCGCCGCCCACGGCTGCCAGCCGCTGACGGTGGTCACGGCGCTGACGGTGCAGGACACGGCGGGGGTCGAGGACATCCTGGCCCTCGACGCCGGCTGGGTGGCCGACCAGGCGCGCGTGCTGCTGGAGGACATGCCGGTGGCGGCCTTCAAGCTCGGCATGCTCGGCGGCGTCGAGACCATCGCCGCGGTGGCCGAGGTGGTGAGCGACTATCCCGACATCCCGCTGGTCTTCGATCCGGTGCTCGCCTCCGGGCGCGGCGACGCCTTCGCCGACGAGGAGGCGGTCGCCGCCATGATCGAGCTGCTGCTGCCGCAGACCGACCTGCTGACGCCCAACAGCCTGGAGGCGCGGCGCCTGGCCCAGGAGCTCGAAGGCTTCGAGCAGGACCAGCCGTCGCTGCCCGAGTGCGCGCGCCGGCTGATCGGCGCGGGCTGCGCCCATGTGCTGGTGACCGGCACCCATGAGCGCGGCGAGCGCGTGGTCAATGTCCTCTATGGCTCGCATGGCCCGCTGCGCCGCGACGAATGGGAGCGCCTGCCCGCCAGCTACCACGGCTCAGGCTGCACGCTGGCCTCGGCGATCGCCGCCAACCTGGCCTGGGGCATGCCGCTGGCCGAGGCGGTGCAGGCCGGCCAGCACTACACCTGGCACAGCCTGGCGGCCGGCTGCCGTCCCGGCATGGGGCAGCATGTGCCGAACCGCCTGTGGCGCGCGCTCGACGAACATGCCGTTCCTTCTTCGTTACCCGAGGTGTCCGATGCCTTCGTCGCCTGAAGCGCAAACCCCGCTGCGCGGGCTCTACGCCCTGACGCCGGACGACAACCTGCTGCCGCGCCTCTCGGCGCTGGTCGAGAGCGCGCTGAAAGGCGGCGTCAAATGGGTGCAGTACCGCAACAAGACCGCGCCGGCGCCGCTCAAGCGCGCCCAGGCCGCCGAGCTGCTGCGCATCTGCCATGCCCACGGCGCCAAGCTGATCGTCAATGACGACGTCTGGCTGGCGGTGGAGGTCGGTGCCGACGGTGCCCACCTCGGCCGCGACGACATCCCCGGCGGCGGCATCGCCACCGCGCGCGACGCCCTCGGCGCCAAGCGCATCCTCGGCATCTCCTGCTACGACGACCTGGCGCGCGCCGAGGTCGCGGTGGATGCGGGCGCCGACTACATCGCCGTCGGCAGCGTGTTCGCCTCGGCCACCAAGCCGCAGGCGACGCGCGCCTCCCTCGACGTCGTCGCCGCGGCGAAGCAGCGCTTCCCGGTGCCGGTGGTCGCCATCGGCGGCATCACGACGAAGAACGCGCCGCAGGTGCTCGCCGCCGGCGCCGACATGGTCGCCGTGATGTCCGACCTGTTCGACGCCATGGACATCAAGAGCCAGGCGGAAAAATTCCAGAAACTGTTCAACCATTCATGACGCGCCGCGGGGCGCGCCACCGTGCCGCCAGCGCCGACTTTCGCGCCCCGCCCCGCCGTCGAGCCGAGGAAAACTCATGACCCGCAACGAAGAATTGTTCGTCCGTGCCCAGCAAACCATTCCCGGCGGCGTGAATTCGCCGGTGCGCGCCTTCCGCTCCGTCGGCGGCACGCCGCGCTTCTTCGCCCGCGGCGCGGGCGCCTACGTCTGGGACGCCGACGGCAAGCGCTACATCGACTACGTCGGCTCCTGGGGCCCGCTGATCCTCGGCCATGCCGAGCCGGATACCGTCAAGGCCGTGCAGGAAGCCGCCGCCAAGGGCCTGTCCTTCGGCGCGCCGACCGAGGCCGAGATCGAACTGGCCGAACTGCTGGTCGCGCGCATCCCGAGCATGGACATGGTGCGCCTGGTTTCCTCGGGCACCGAGGCGACCATGAGCGCGATCCGCCTGGCGCGCGGCTTCACCGGCCGCGACATGCTGGTCAAGTTCGAGGGCTGCTACCACGGCCATGCCGACAGCCTGCTGGTCAAGGCCGGCTCGGGCATGCTGACCTTCGGCAACCCTTCCTCCGGCGGGGTGCCCGCCGACCTCGCGCAGCACACGCTGGTGCCCGACTACAACGACGCCCAGCAGCTCGCCGACGCCTTCGCCAAACATGGCGACAAGATCGCCTGCGTGATCGTCGAGCCGGTGGCCGGCAACATGAACCTGATCGCGCCCAAGCCCGAGTTCCTCCAGGCGATGCGCGAGTTGTGCACCCAGCACGGCGCCGTGCTGATCTTCGACGAGGTGATGACCGGCTTCCGCGTCGGCCCGCAATCGGCCCAGGGCCTGTTCGGCATCACGCCCGACCTGTCCACCTTCGGCAAGGTGGTCGGCGGCGGCATGCCGCTGGGCGCTTTCGGCGGCCGCCGCGAGATCATGGAGAAGATCGCCCCCCTCGGCCCGGTCTATCAGGCCGGCACGCTCTCGGGTAATCCGCTCTCCGTGGCCGCCGGCCTCGTCACCCTGAAGAAGATCGCCGCGCCCGGCTTCTACGAGACGCTGGCGGCGAAGACCAAGGCGCTCGTCGATGGCCTCGCCGCCGCCGCCCAGAAGCACGGCGTCACCTTCAGCGCCCAGTCGGTGGGCGGCATGTTCGGCCTCTACTTCGCCGCCGCCTGCCCGAGCTCCTACGCGGAAGTCATGGCCTGCGACAAGGAGGCTTTCAACCGCTTCTTCCACGCCATGCTGGAGAAGGGCGCCTACCTCGCGCCCTCGGCCTTCGAGGCGGGCTTCGTCTCGGCCGCGCACAGCGACGCCGACATCGCGGCGACGCTGGCGGCGGCCGACGCGATCTTCGCCGGCAAGTAAAAAGTCGGCGCCGGCGGGACGGTGAGCGCACACCCGGGGGAGCAGGCGCGATGCAGTCCTTCAACCTGACCCGCTACTTCTCCACCCTGTCGTTCATCCTCATCGTGATGGCCGGCGGGGCGCTCGGCGCCCATTTCCGCGACAACGCGACGCGCCAGCTGGTGGCCGATGCCGAGCAGCGCAACGTCGCGCTGACCCAGGTGTTCCGCAACTCGCTGTGGTCGCGCTTCACGCGCCACGTCGAGCTGTCCTACCGGCGCGACGACGCGGCCCCGCGCCAGGCCGAGGACGGTGGCGCGCTGCGCGCGGCGGTGGTCGGCATGATGGCCGGCACCGCCGTGGTCAAGGTCAAGCTCTACAACCGCGACGGCCTGACGGTCTTCTCCACCGATCCGGCCCAGCTCGGCGAAGACAAGCGCGCCAACGCCGGCTTCCGGTCCGCGCTGGCCGGCCGGCCGGTGAGCGAGCTCACGCACCGCAACAGCTTCGACAGCTTCGAGGGCACGCTCTCCGATCTCGACGTCGTTTCCAGCTACGTGCCGGTCGTGCTCGCGGACGGCCGCGTCGAGGGGGTCGTCGAGCTCTACCAGGACGTCACCGCGACGCTGCGCGAGATCGACCGTACCCTGTGGCGCCTGTCGCTGGCGGTGTTCGCCGTGCTGGCCATCCTGTTCCTGCTGCAGCTGGTCGTTGTGCGGCGCGCCCAGGGCATCCTGCGCCAGCAGAGCGACGCCCTTGAAGAAGCCAACCGCGAGCTCGACCGGCGCGTGCGGGAGCGCACCGCCGAACTGGAGGCCGAGGTCGCGGAGCGGCGCGGCGCCGAGGCGCGGCTCGACCACCTGGCCCACCACGATCCGCTCACCGGCCTGCCCAACCGGCTGATGTTCTTCGAGCAACTCGGGAAGAGCATCGCCCTCGCCGCGCGCGCCGGCCGCCAGCTCGCGGTGCTGTTCATCGACCTCGACCGCTTCAAGGAGGTGAACGACACCCTCGGCCACGCCATCGGCGACGAACTGCTGGTGGCCGTCACCCATCGCCTCGCCAGCCATCTGCGCGCCGGCGACGCGCTGGCGCGCCTGGGCGGCGACGAGTTCATCTGCGTCGTCGAGGACATCACCGACCCGCGCGAAGTCGGCATCGTCGCCGAGAAGCTCATCGCGCTGCTCTCGCGGCCCTTCGGCGTGCATGACCACGAGCTCTACATCGCCGCCAGCATCGGCATCTGCCTCTATCCCGGCGACGGCGAGGACGTCGCCACCCTGGTGCGCAACGCCGACACGGCGATGTACCAGGCCAAGGCCCATGGCCGCGGCCGCAGCCATTTCTATACGGCGGAAATGACCGTCTACGCCCAGGAGCGCATCCGCCTCGAAGGCCTGCTGCGGCGCGCCATCGAGGCCGGCGAGCTCGAACTGCACTACCAGCTCAAGGTCGCCGCCGCCAGCGGCCGGCCGACCGGCGCCGAGGCGCTGGTGCGCTGGCGCAACGCCGAACTCGGCGCGATAGCGCCGATCCGCTTCATTCCGCTCGCCGAGGAAACCGGCTTCATCGGCGAACTCGGCGAGTGGGTGCTGCGCGAGGCCTGCCGCCAGATGGTGGCCTGGCGCGCCGCCGGCCTCGTGGTGCCGCGCGTCGCCGTCAACCTCTCGGTCAAGCAGATCGAGCGCGGCCACATCATCGAGACGGTGCGCGCCGCCCTCGACGACACGGGACTCGATCCGGCCGCCCTCGAACTGGAGATCACCGAGTCGCTGATCATGAACGCCGAGGATGCCCTCGGCGTGCTCGAACAGTTCCACCGGCTCGGCGTGCATCTGGCCATCGACGACTTCGGCACCGGCTATTCCTCGCTCGCCTATCTGAAACAGCTGCCGGTCGGCACGCTGAAGATCGACCGCGCCTTCGTGGTCGGCATCGGCGCGAATGCCGGCGACGAGGCGATCATCCGCACCATCGTCGCCCTCGCGCGCAGCCTCGGCCTGGCGACCGTCGCCGAGGGCGTGGACAGCCAGCCCCAGTTCGACTTCCTGCGCGCCCTCGGCTGCGACGAGATCCAGGGCTACCTTTTCAGCCAGCCGCTGCCGGCCGACGAGTTTGCCCGGAAGTGGCGGGCATGCGCGGCATGAATGCCCCCGGCCCCACCCTCGCCTGGGCCGTGCTGCTGGTCGCCGGATTATGCGAGATCGGCTGGGCGGTGGGCCTCAAATACACGGAGGGTTTCTCGCGCTTCTGGCCCAGCGTGTGGACCCTCGCCGCGATGGCGCTTTCCGTCGTCCTGCTCGCCTGGTCGCTCAAGACCCTGCCGGTCGGCACCGCCTACGCGGTCTGGACCGGCATCGGCGCGGTCGGCACCGCCCTGCTCGGCATGCTGCTGTTCGGCGAGTCGCGCGAGGTGGCGCGCCTGGTCAGCATCGGCCTGATCGTCGCCGGCATTCTCGGCCTCAAGCTGGTGACCAAATAGCCGCGCGCCGCCCCGCCCGGGAGTCGGCTACCCTGTTATTTCCTACAGCTGTTTTTCGTCCGTCATTGCGCTAACCTTGTCGTGAATCCGCCGCCGCGGGGACCGGGGGAGCCCCGGCGGGCGGAACCGAGGAGGAGCCATGGACAATATGCTGTTCGAGATCACGATGCTGGCCATCTTCGCCGCGGCCGGCGCCCTGGTGTTCGTCCTGATGAAGGTGACCGACGCGGAGGCCGAGGAGGTGGATGCGCTGTCGGAGGCGGAGGTGTACCTCGCCCACGGCCGCAAGCGCATGGCGCAGGAGCTGCTGGAACAGGCGCTGCGGGACGACCCGCGCCGCATCGACATCCAGATGCGGCTCCAGCAGCTGCGCTCGGGCGCCGCCTGAACGCGCAGGGAGGCCGCCATCGACGATGTCCTGCATCTCGGCGCCGGCTACTCCCTGGGCGACCTGGCGCTGGAGCCGAGCCATGACGGGCAATATCTGCTGATCCGCTGCGCCGGGGATGTGGTCGCGCTGTACGGTCCGATGGGCGGCAGTGTGCGCGCCATCGAGTTCGCCTGGGGCGGCCGCTATGCGATCGAGGAGGTGCTCGACCTCATTGCTCCGATCGGCGGCTACGACGGGCCGTTGCCGGCCTAGGGCCTGAATGAGAACCGGCCCTAGAGCAGGAACAGCGTCGCCAGCCCGAGGAAAATGAAGAAGCCGCCGGAGTCGGTGACGGCGGTGACCATCACCGAGCCGCCCACCGCCGGGTCGCGGCCGAGCTTCTGCAGGGTCATCGGGATCGCCACGCCGACGGCGGCGGCGACCATGAGGTTGAGGGTCATCGCCGCGGTCATCACCGCGCCGAGCCGCCAGTCGGCGTAGAGCCACCAGGCGACGACGCCGAGCAGCCCGCCCCAGACCAGGCCGTTGATGAGCGAGACCTTGAGTTCCTTGCGGAAGAGGCGGCGTTCGGATTCCTCGCCGATCTGGCCGAGCGCGATGGCGCGCACGATCATGGTGATGGTCTGGTTGCCCGAGTTGCCGCCGATGCCGGCGACGATGGGCATCAGCGCGGCGAGGGCGACGAGCTTCTCGATCGAGTTCTCGAAGGCGCCGATCACGCGCGAGGCGACGAAGGCGGTGACGAGGTTGATCGCCAGCCAGGCCCAGCGGTTCCTCACCGAATCCATCACCGGCGCGAAGATGTCCTCCTCCTCCTTCAGGCCGGCGTGGGCGAGCTGCTCGGCCTCGGCCTCCTCGCGGATGTAGTCGAGCACCGCATCGACGGTGACGCGGCCGATCAGCTTGTCGTCGGCGCCCACCACCGGCGCCGAGACGAGGTCGTAGCGCTCGAAGGCCTGCGCCGCCGTGTCGGCCTTGTCCTCGGGGCGCAGCGTCAGCGCGTCGCGGCGCATCACCGCGCCGACCTCGGTTTCCGGGTCGTTGATGAGCAGCGTATTGACCGGTAGCACGCCGCGCAGGTGGTCCTCGCGGTCGACGACGAAGAGCTGGTCGGTCTGGTCGGGCAGCTCGTCGAAGCGACGCAGGTAGCGCAGCACGACTTCGAGCGTGACGTCCTCGCGCACCGTCACCATGTCGAAGTCCATCAGCGCGCCGACGGCATCCTCGTCGTAGGACATCGCCGCGCGCAGTTGCTCGCGTTCCTCGGTGTCGAGGCCGCGGAAGACGTCCTCCAGCACCGCGGAGGGCAGGTCGGGGGCGAGGTCGGCGAGTTCGTCGGCGTCGAGCTGTTCGGCGGCGGCCTTGAGCTCGTGGTGCTCCATCGTCTCGATCAGCGACTCGCGCACCGCGTCCGAGACTTCGAGCAGGATTTCGCCGTCGCGCTCGGCCTTGACGAGGTCCCAGACCATCAGGCGCTCGTCGAGGGGCAGCGCCTCGAGGATGTAGGCGATGTCGGCGGCGTGCAGGCGTTCCAGCTTCTGCGTCAGCTTGGCGACGTTCTGCTTGTGCACGAGCTGTTCGATCAGCTCGTGGCGCGGCATGTCCTGGTTATGGACAAAGGCCTCCACGCGCGTCTGGCGCGCGAACAGATCCTTGATTTCGCGCAGATGCTGGGCGAAATCCTCCTGGCGCGTGTCTTCGCGCGGCTCGGGACCGTCGGTGGGCGTGGCGTCGTCTTGATCCATGGGCCGCCATTGTAGGCGGGCCGGAGGGGCTAAGGCGCGGCGGAATGTTGCATTCGCGACAAAATCGCCTGTGTGCGCCGGTTCAGGTAGGCCGAATAGGGGTTCTTCTCGAACTTGCGTGGGGCCGGCAGCATCACCGCCAGCCGCGCCGCCTGTTCGGCGGAAAGCCGGTCGGCGCCGGCGCCGAAATAGCGCTGGGCCGCGGCCTCGGCGCCGAACACCCCCTCGCCCCACTCGACGACGTTGAGGTAGACCTCCAATATCCGCCGCTTGTCCCACAGCAGTTCGAGCCAGACGGTGATGAGAGCCTCCTGCGCCTTGCGCCAGGGGGTCTTGTCGGAGGAGAGGAACAGGTTCTTCGCCAGCTGCTGGCTGATGGTCGAGCCGCCGGCCACCACCTTGCCCTGCCGCTGGTTCTTCTCGATGGCCTTCTGGATGCCCTCCCAGTCGAAACCCTCGTGGTCGATGAACTTGTCGTCCTCCGCCGCGATCACCGCGCGCTTCAGCTGCGGCGAGATTCTTTCGTAATCCACCCAGCGATGGCGCAGCTCGGCCCTGGGGTTCTTCGCGCGCAGGGCGTCGAGCCGCTGGGCCATGAAACTGGTCGTGCCCGGATCGACGTGCCGCCACCAGAGCACCCAGCCCAAATACCAGCCCTGCCAGAACAGCAGGGCCAGCACGACCGCGGCGAGCGCGCGGCGGAACCAGCGGGGCGAGGCGGCGATGGACATGGTGCGCGATTGTAGTCGGCGCGGGCAGGGGGCCGGTCCCCGGTCCTCCCACGGGGCTTGCCTGCGGCCACGCCGGGTTTGCGCCCGATAGCTGGCACAATTGGAACATGAATCTGCCGCTCGCTGTTCTCACCCCCTTCCTCGGCGCGGCGCTGGCCGCCTGGCTGGCGCGGCGCGGCCGCGCGCCGGCCGCCTGGGGCGCCGGCGGCGTCGCCGCGCTGGCCCTCGCGTGGCTGGCGCCGCTGCTGCCGGCGGCCTTCGCGGGCGAGACGGCAATCCAGCGTCTCGCCTGGATTCCCGTCGTCGGCCTCGACCTCGCCTTCCGCCTCGACGGCCTCGGCCTGCTGTTCGCGCTGATGATCCTCGGCATCGGCCTGCTGGTGATCCTCTACGCGCACTACTACCTTTCCGCGCAGGACAGCCTCGGCCGCCTTTACGCCTACCTGCTGCTGTTCATGGGTTCGATGCTCGGCGTGGTGCTCTCCGAGAACCTGATCCAGCTGCTGATCTTCTGGGAGCTGACCAGCCTGTCGTCCTTCCTGCTGATCGCCTACTGGCGCAAGCGGGAGGCGGCGCGGCGCGGCGCGCGCATGGCGCTGGCGATCACCGGCGCGGGCGGGCTGGCGCTGCTCGGGGGCTTCGTGCTGCTCGGCGAGATCGTCGGCAGCTACGAATTGTCCGTCGTGCTGGCGAGCGGCGACCTGATCCGCGCCCACCCGCTCTACGGCGCGACGCTCGCCCTGGTCCTGCTCGGCGCCTTCACCAAGTCGGCGCAGTTCCCCTTCCATTTCTGGCTGCCGCACGCGATGGCGGCGCCGACGCCGGTGTCGGCCTACCTGCACTCGGCGACCATGGTCAAGGCCGGCGTGTTCCTGCTGGCGCGGCTGTTCCCGGCGCTTTCGGGCACGCCGGAATGGACCTTCTGGGTCGGCGGCGCCGGGCTGGCGACGCTGATCGTCGGCGCGGTGATCGCGCTGTTCAAGCACGACCTCAAGGGCCTGCTCGCCTATTCGACGATCAGTCACCTCGGCCTCGTCACCGCGCTGTTCGGCATCGGCACGCCGCTCGCCGCCGTGGCCGGCGTGTTCCACATCATCAACCACGCCACGTTCAAGGCGGGGCTGTTCATGGCCGCCGGCATCATCGACCACGAGTGCGGCACGCGCGACATGCGGCGCATCAACGGCCTGTGGAAATACATGCCGCACACGGCGGTGCTGGCGATGGTGGCGGCGGCGGCGATGGCCGGCGTGCCGCTGTTCAACGGCTTCCTGTCGAAGGAAATGTTCTTCGCCGAAGCGGTCACGGCCGGCGGCCAGCTGCGCTTCGGCGGGTGGCTGCCGGCGGCCGTGACCTTCGCCGGCGTCTTCGCCGTCGCCTACTCGCTGCGCTTCATCCACGACGTGTTCTTCAACGGCGAGCCCATCGACCTGCCGAAGACGCCGCACGAGCCGCCGCGCTGGATGAAGGTGCCGGTCGAGATCCTCGTCGCGCTCTGCCTGCTGGTCGGCATCCTGCCGGCGCAGACCGTCGAGCCGCTGCTCGCCGTGGCGGCGGGCGCCGTGCTGCAGGGGCCGCTGCCGGCACACGACCTCGCCCTCTGGCACGGCGTGAACCCGGCGCTGTGGATGAGCGTCATCGCGCTGGTCGGCGGCGTGCTGGTCTACCTCGGCCGCCGGCCGCTCTACGCGCTGCACGACCACCTCGCGGGCCGGCTCGACGCGCGCGTGATCTACGAGCACCTGCTCGAAGGCGCCCTGGGCTTCGCGCGCCGCCTCGTCGCCGCGCTCGACACCGGCTCGCTGCAGCGCCAGGCCGGCGTGCTGATCGTCGCCGTGCTGGTCCTCGGCGCCGCCGGCATGCTGGGCGCCGACGCCGCGCTGACGGGAACGCGCCCCGTGCAGTCCATCGACGGCGTGAGCCTGCTCGCCGCCGCCGCGCTGGTCGCCGCGACGCTCGCCGCGACCCGGCTGCACCGCCGCCGCTTCACCGCGCTGACCATCGTCGGCGCCGTCGGGCTGATCGTCGCGCTCGCCTTCGTCAAGTTCTCGGCGCCCGACCTCGCGCTCACGCAGCTCGCGGTCGAGGTCGTCACCATCGTGCTGCTGCTGCTCGCGCTCTACTTCCTGCCGCAGGAAAGCCCGGCGGAATCCCCGAAAAGTCGGCGCTGGCGGGACGGTGCCATCGCGCTCCTCGCCGGCGGCGGCGCGGCGGCAATTTCGTGGGCGGTGCTGACGCGGCCGACGAATTCCATCGCCGGCTGGTTCCTCGAAAACAGCGTGCCGGGCGGCGGCGGCACCAACGTGGTGAACGTGATCCTCGTCGACTTCCGCGGCTTCGACACCTTCGGCGAGATCACCGTGCTGGCCATCGCCGCGCTCGGCATCTACGCGCTGCTGGAGAACCTGCGCCTGCCCGGCCCGGCGCGCGACGGGGAAGGGCGGCCGTGGGACGCGGACATCCACCCGCTGATCCTCGCCACCTTCGCGCGCCTGCTGCTGCCGCTCGCGCTGCTCGTCTCCGCCTTCATCTTCCTGCGCGGCCACAACCTGCCGGGCGGCGGCTTCATCGCCGGGCTGATCACGGCCATCGCGCTGATCATGCAGTACCTCGCCAACGGCGCGGCGTGGACGCAGGCGCGCCTGCCCGCGCGCACCCATCCGTGGATCGCCGCCGGCCTCGTCGTCGCGCTCGCCACCGGCCTCGCGAGCTGGCTCTACGGCCGGCCCTTCCTGACCTCGGCCTTCGGCCATCCGACCCTGCCCCTGCTCGGCGAGCTGCCGCTCGCCTCGGCGATGGCCTTCGACCTCGGCGTCTACCTCGTCGTCGTCGGCGCGACGCTGCTGATCCTCATCAACCTCGGCCTCGCGCACAACGCCAGCCACCACGATCCCACCCCGAAATCGCCGCTGCGCAGCGATCTCCCCTCAAGGGGCGAAGAAACGCTCGGGGCGGCCCTTCGCGTTTCTAGGGAGGACCCCCGCTGATGGAGCTGCTGATCGCCCTCGCCATCGGCACGCTGACCGGCTGCGGCGTCTGGCTCGCGCTGCGCGCCCACACCTTCCCGGTCGTGCTCGGCCTCACGCTGCTGTCCTACGCGGTGAACCTGTTCCTGTTCGCCACCGGCCGCCTCGTCGTCGGCCGCCCGCCGGTGATCGCCGCCGGCGCCGCCTACACCGACCCGCTGCCGCAGGCGCTGGTGCTCACCGCCATCGTCATCGGCTTCGCGATGACCGCCTTCGTCATCATGCTCGCCCTGCGCGCGCGCGCCGAGCTGGGCAACGACCACGTGGATGGCAAAAACGAATGATGACCACCCACCTGCCCATCCTGCCGGTCCTCGCGCCCTTCCTCGCCGGCGCGCTGCTGCTCGCGCTGCCCGACCTGCCGATGCCCGTGCGGCGGCGCATCGCCACCTTCGCCGTCGCGGCGCAGATCGCCATCGCTGTCGCCCTGCTGGTCGCGACGGGCGGCGGCGACATTCTCGTCTATCGCCTCGGCGACTGGCCGGCGCCCTGGGGCATCGTGCTGGTGGCCGACCGCCTCGCCGCCTGGCTGGTGCTCACCGCGACGCTGCTCGCGCTGTGCGCCGTGATCCACGCCGGCGACGGCACCGACCGGCGCGGCCGGCATTTCCACGTGCTGTTCCAGATGCAGCTGTTCGGCATCGCCGGCGCCTTCCTCACCGGCGACCTGTTCAACCTGTTCGTCTTCTTCGAGATCCTGCTGATCGCCTCCTACGGCCTGCTGCTGCACGGCGGCGGCGCGGAGCGCACGCGCGCCGGCCTGCACTACGTGGTGCTCAACCTGATCGGCTCGACCGCCTTCCTGTTCGCGGCGGGCCTCATCTACGCCTCGCTCGGCAGCCTCAACATGGCCGACATCGCCGCGCGCGCGGCGCAGGTGCCGCCCGAAAACCTCGGCCTGGCACGGACTGGCGGCCTGCTGCTGCTGGCCGTGTTCGCGCTCAAGGCCGCGCTGCTGCCGCTCTTCCTCTGGCTGCCGGCCGCCTACGCGCACACCTCGGCTCCCGTTGCGGCGCTGTTCGCGATCATGACCAAGGTCGGCGCCTACGCGCTCCTGCGCGCCGACACGCTGCTGTTCGGCAGCACCAGCGGAGCGCTCGCCGGGCTGTTCGCGCCCTGGCTTTTACCTCTCGCGCTCGCCACGCTGGCGGCCGGCATGTTCGGCGCGCTCGCCGCCGAGAGCCTGCGCCGCCTCGCCGCCTGGCTGGTGGTCGCCTCGGTGGGCACGCTGCTGACGGGCTTTGCGCTCGGCCCGGCGGGCGTTGCCGCCGGCCTCTACTACCTGCCGCACGGCACCTTCGCCGCCGCGCTGCTGTTCCTGCTCGCGGAAGGCATCGCGCGCCGCCGTCCCGCCGGCGCCGACTTTTTCGCGCCGGAGCGCGACATGCCGCGCCACGCGCTGTGGGGCGGGCTGTTCTTCGCCGCCGCCGTGGCGGCGGCCGGGCTGCCGCCGCTTTCCGGTTTCCTCGGCAAGTTCATGCTGCTGCGCGCGGCGCAGGGCCACCCGGCGCAGGCGTGGATCTGGGGCGTCGTCCTCGTCGCCGCGCTGGCCGGCGTGATCGCGCTGGCGCGCGCCGGCAGCCGCCTGTTCTTCAGCACCCGCACCGTCGAGCCGGCCCCGGCCGCGCCGCAGTCGGCGCCGGTGGACATGCTGCCGGACGAACTGCCCGACCCGCCGGGCGCGCCGCGCGAGCTGACCGCCATCCTCGGCCTGCTCGGCCTGATTCTCGCGCTCACCGCCGCCGCCGGCCCCGCCGCCGACTTCGCGCGCGCGACGGCGGCGCAGCTCGCCGACCCGGCCGCCTACCGCGCCGCCGTGCTCGGAGGCTCGCGATGAGAAACTGGCTGCCGCACCCGATCCTCACGCCGTCGCTCGCCATCGTCTGGCTGCTGCTCAACAACAGCCTCGAACCGGGGCAGATCCTGCTCGGCCTGCTGCTCGGCTGGGCGATCCCGCGCTTCACGCTGGCCTTCTGGCCCGAGCGCGTGCGCATCCACTCGACCGCGCAACTGCTGCGTTTCGCCGCCGTCTTCCTTTATGACGTGCTGGTCGCCAACCTCGCCGTGGCCCGCCTGATCCTCGCCGGGCCGCGCGCGCTGCGCCCGGCCTTCGTCGTCGTGCCGCTCGATCTGAGCAACGACCTCGCGCTCAGCCTGCTCGCCAACACCATCTGCCTGACGCCGGGCACCGTCTCGGCGCGCCTGTCGGCGGACCGCCGCAGCCTGCTCGTGCATGCGCTCGACTGCGGCGACCCGGCGGAACTCGTCGCCACCGTCAAGACGCGCTTCGAGGCGCCGCTCAAGGCGATTTTCGAGGGGGACGCCGCATGCTGAGTTTCGCGCTGGCCGTCGCCTTCGCGCTGGTGGGCGCCGCCGCCGCGCTGTCCTTCCTGCGCCTGCTCAAGGGGCCGGACGCGGCCGACCGCATCCTCGCGCTCGACACGCTCTACATCAACGCCATCGCGCTGCTGGTGCTGCTCGGCATCCGGCTCGCCAGCCCGCTCTATTTCGAGGCGGCGCTGCTGATCGCGCTGATGGGCTTCGTCGGCACCGTGGCGCTCTGCAAGTTCCTGCTGCGGGGGGATATTATCGAATGAGCGCCGCCACCGAACTCCTGCTGTCCGTCCTCGTCCTCGCCGGCGCGGCCTTCACCTTCATCGGCTCGCTCGGCCTCTGGCGCCTGCGCGATTTCTACACGCGCCTGCACGGCCCGACCAAGGCGACCACGCTCGGCGTCGGCTGCCTGCTGATCGCCTCCTCGGTGTTCTTCAGCATCGCCGGCGACGGCTGGAGCCTGCACGAGATCCTCGTCTCGCTGTTCCTGTTCATCACCGCGCCGGTGTCGGCCCACCTGCTGGCGAAGGCGGCGCTGCACCGCCGGCTGCCCTCGATCGCCCCGCCGCCGGAAGAGATGGCGGAGGAGGAGCGACAGTGAACTGGTGGCGGCGCTGGGTGCCGACGCGCGAGCAGATGCTCGCCAGCCGCTGGCTACGCTGGCTGGCGCCCTGGCTCGGCCATCCCGCGCTGTGGCACTGGTCGCGGCGCGGCGTCGCGCTCGGCGTGGCCCTGGGCGTGTTCTTCGGCCTGCTGATCCCGCTGGCGCAGATTCCGGTCGCCGCGGCGGCCGCCATCGTGCTGCGCGCCAACCTGCCGGCCGCCGCCGCCAGCACGCTGATCACCAACCCGGTCACCTTCGGCCCGCTCTATGTGGCCGCCTACCATCTGGGCAGCTGGGCGACCGGCGACACGACGCGGCCCGCGGTGGCGACCGGCCCGGCACCCACGGACCTGTCGCTCTGGGAACGCATCGCCCGGCTCGGCAAGCCGGTCATCGTCGGCCTGTCGATCATGGCGGTCGGCGCCGGGGCGACGACCTACGTGCTGATCGATCTGGCATGGCGCTGGCGCGTGCTGGCGCGCCGCCGCGCCAAGACCCGCGCGCGCGACCGCGCGTTGCCCTGAGCCTCGACGTTTCAGCATTGCCCGGCCGCGCCAGGCAATAGGGGGCATTCTTTCGGTCTGCCGCCACCGGTCCGAAGCGTATCTCATGGAAATTATTCCAGGCTTGCGCTGGGCGGGCGCGCCCAGGAACAAGGCAGCATCGGTTGCCCCTGGCATCGCCCCATCGGTCCGATACTTTCGTCTGGCAACGAAGATGTCGGCGTGTCCCTGCGTGACATTTATCACGCCGGTAAAAAACACCAGTTTGATTTTCATGTGATGTGCGTATGCTAAATGTATTGATGAGCGCCGGGGGAAGACTAATGCAAACGATCCGCCGTTTTCTTGCATATGCTGGGGTTGCCTTGCCGACCGCATTGGCGGCCGGGAATGCCGCCGCGCTTGGGCCGATTTCAGAGACCGTCCGGACCATGCCGGCCGACCTGAAAAGTCCGCTGTTCGGCCACGACATCACCAAGCCGCTCGGCCAGCAATACCAGCGGCACAGGGTTTGCGTCTATAACGCGGGAGGCGGAAAACCTCCAGGGTTTACGTTCACATATGCGCTGCTCGGTCCCAAGACGCCGGTAGATGCAACCGACAATCACGGCGGTCATGCTCATGGTGGAAAGGACGCCAGTCCGCCCGCCACGCGGCCGGTCGGCGATTTTCGTTACAAGGGTTCGACGACGCGCTCGATCAATGCAAGCGCTGTCACTGCGGAATGCGCGGAACCGGTCGACCATCTTACGCCGCGCTATTCTGGCAAGGCCTCGGCGGAATTGCTCGTCACCTTGCCGGACGGATGGCGCACGGTCTATCCGGAGCCGCTGGATGCCAGTTACAAGAGCTGAAAATACCTTTATACCTTCGATATCGGCTTTCCGGGTTTGACCGGCCTGCCGGCATCAGCCGATAACCAATACGTCAAGTATCGGCGTCCCGATTCAAATCATCTCGATTCTGACGCCTTTTCGATAAGAGGCGAGTCGCGTGACTATCTGGAAGCCCTGATCTGGTATTACAGAATCGCGTCCGGACGGCCGCTTTCGATCAACGATATTTCCCTGCCCAAGGGCGGCCATTTCGATATTGAGGGGCAATGGAGTGGTAGCCATTACGAGCACCGTTTCGGCACCGAGGTCGATATCAACCAGGCTGCCAGTCTTCCATGTCATGAGAACTACTGGATACGAGGACTGGTACGCGGGCTGATGCCGGCGCGGACGATGAAGTTGCCAGATCGTAAGTATCCAGAAGGTTGGACACGCTTCGGGCGCCTGCTCTGCGAGAAACAGAATATTCATCGGAACCTCGAACTCATGCCGATCGACCCTTAGTCAGGATGGCAAGGAGAAACCCATGAAAATCATCGGTGGCCTGTTGCGTGAATGGCGTGATTTGAGTTTGCTGCTGGCGGCGCTGTTCGCGTTCGGCGACGCGCTCGCGGTCGGCGGCATCTCCGTGCCGTCATTGACTAACGTGAGCATTACCAGCTCGGTGACGCATGATCAAACACAAGGGTATTTCGTCTACCGCTACGCAGTCGGCAGCGAGGCGCAAAACAGCGGCCGCATCTTCCAGATCGTCGTCGATGTGTCCGCCCCGCGCGGCTATGCCTTGCCGCCGGAAAACGGAACCTTTCTAATCCCGACGGCTGCGGGTGCTCGGCCGTTTGCAGAATTCCGGAATTTCTTCGCGCTCTTCGCCGATTTCAAGAAAAACCGCGGTATCCACGACGACGAATTCGCCGGAACGCTGCATGTGCCTTTCGGCCAAGCGGTGCCGGCCGGCTGGGTTGGCGGCCTGACCATAGACGGCGGCGCGATGTTTTTGTTGTCCGACGGGGCGCAAGGCATTGATCCGGGCATGACGCAGGAAGGCTTCGAACTCCGGAGCCACGGGCTGCCAACGCTCCGCGATTTCCGCGTCAGTCCCTACTGGATACACGCGGTCGAGGATCACGATGCCGTGACGGACGAGGAGCGTATCCAGGCCGCGCGGATCGAGGCGAACCTCGATGTCGCGGTCGTCGCCCTCGGCCCAGGCTGGTTCCAGCCGGGCAGCGCGCAGCACTGGAACGCGGTGCGCGACGATCTTGCCCGCATGCGCGACCTGGGCTGGATCGCGGACGCGGCCTGGGGCGACGCCGTGGCCATGCTTCTGGCCCAGGCCAGGAGCGCGCTCGAAGCGCAGGATGCCGCCCTGGTCAGACAGCGCCTGCAGGAAATGCAAGCATCAGTGGACGGCAGCACGACTAGCCAACGGCGTGGCGAGGTCGCCGATCATCTGCGCGAGAACTTGCGCTTTCTCATCGACGCCACCAATGTCGAAAACCCGGAGCAGCCGGGACTGACGCTCTCGCCGGCCCGCACCAGCGCGCAACTGGGCGAGGAGCGCGAATTCGTGCTGCGGGTGGTGGACCTGGCCAATGGTTCCCGGCCGCTAGCCGATAAGCGCATCCGCTTCGACGTGGCCGAAGGCCCCAATGCCGGCATTTCGGAGTCGTTCGAAACGGATGCGGAGGGCTATGCACGCTTTGCCTATCGCGGGACGCGCCAGGGTATCGACCGCGTCGTCGCGTCGTGCCGCGGCTACGAAACCGATTGCGAGGCGGAGGCCAAAGCCCTGTGGCTCGGTGGCGCGGACCTCGTCGTTCCCCTGTTCATCCCTCCCCTGCTCGAAACGGAGGGCAACAGGTCGTTCCGCTTGACCGAAAGTACCACGAACATCGGCAACGCGGCGGCACCGGAATCGACCACGCGCTATTACATCGCAGCCGCGCCGATTGCGGACGTCGGCCAGGCGCGGGTGCTCGCCGAGCGCAGTGTTCCCGCCCTGGCGTCAGGCGAGGAACACGAGGTCGGCCCGGTTACCTACCAGATACCGGGCGACCTGCCGGCGGGCCGCTACTATCTCGCCGCCTGCGCGGATGCCGCGGGCGCCGTCGCGGAGAAAGACGAAAACAACAACTGCTCTTTCAACGAAATACCCGGCAACACGCCCGTCATCCTGCCCGCCGAGTCGCCCTTGCGCCCGTCCGATTGCGCTGCCGCCGTGGCTTCCCCCGCCGTGCTCTGGCCGCCGAACCACCGGATGATGACCATCGAAATCGTCGGTGTTACTCATCCGGACGGCCGTCCGTTCGAAATCGTCATCAACGCGATCACCCAGGACGAGCCGGTCAATGGCGTGGGCGACGGCAATACCTCGCCGGATGGGGCGGGGGTCGGGACGTCGAAGGCGCAGGTGCGTGCGGAGCGCGCAGGGCCGGGCAACGGACGCGTTTATCGGATTTCCTTCACCGCGACCGACGACCTGGGAGCGAACTGCGAGGGCGCGGTCATGGTCGGCGTGCCGCACGACCAGCGGCCTGGCTCGGCGGCCATCGACGATGGGCAGAATCATGACGCGACGACTGAAACGGCAAAGGGGGGGGCATGCGGAAAGCATCCGTGGCAGCGCTGCTGACCCTGGTTGCTCCCCTGGCCTGGAGCCAGACGGCGGCGGAGCGGGAGCGCCATGTCGAAATGCTCCTGGCCCGGTTTCCCGAACTGCGCCTGGTGCGGCAGGACGAAATGGACCCCAAGACGGTCGAGGCTTTTGCCGAAGGTCCTTATCCGGTGAAGGTCGAGCCCGGGCCGATCTATGGGAATTTCAACGGCGACCGCCACCCCGACTTTG
>JANJVS010000044.1 GCA_024709955.1 Rhodocyclaceae bacterium | reverse complement strand
AGGAAGCCAAGTTCGACGACTGGAGCGCCGTGCTGTTCGAGCAGGCCCTGCTCGCCGAAGGCGGCCAGCTCGACGACCCGGCCACCTTCGTCAAGCGCATCAACGACCTGATGCTCAGCATGTCGCTGGGTGGCAAGTAAGCAAATTCTTCGGGGTCTTGCCCCGATCCTCGACGAACGGGCCCGGGTGCTGATCCTGGGCTCGTTCCCCTCCGAGGCCTCCCTCGCCGCGCGTCAGTATTACGCGCACAAGCAGAACCAGTTCTGGAAAATCCTCGGCACCATCCTGGGCCAGCCGTTGACCGGGATGGACTATGAGGCGAAGCAGGCAGCCGTCAAGGATGCCGGCCTCGCCATCTGGGACGTCTACGCCGAATGCGAGCGCGCCGGCAGCCTCGACAGCGCGATCAAGAACGGCCGGCCCAACGACTTCGCCAAGCTGAACATGGAAATGCGAGCGGGACGGCGCTCGCAAAACTCGGCTCTGGCGGGACGGTGCGGCATCGAACGCGTCTGCTTCAACGGCCAGGCCGCCGGCAAGTTCGCCCCGCGACTCGAAGCCCTCGGCTTCGCAACCCTGATCCTGCCCTCCACCAGCCCGGCCAACGCGACCTGGAGTTTCGAACGGAAGCTGGAAGCGTGGCGGGAAGGGCTGGGGATTGCCGCGATGCGCTGAGTGACTGAATCCGACCCTGAGCCGTCCGTTAGCATTGGGAAAAGCAGACCTTACCGTTTGAATTCACCGGCCTGCGCGGCTTTTCGCTCAGGTCCGGTGGAATGATGGGTTCGGCGTCACTGAGCCAGCTTTGCAGCCTCGGCAATTAGCTCTTCCCATGGCCACGAGACTGTAAGGTACTTGCGGTAGAAGAGTAGCTGTCGGTCCACGTTAAGAACGCATTCCTTCTCTTCGTCGTAAGTAACGACTAAGCCTCTTCCATTGTCATCGACTTGCAGTCCATCGATCTTTGCCAAGATTACTTTCAGGTTGGATTTCTGGATTCTCGGTTGCCGCGCATGTGCGACAGAGTATATGTGGTCAACAGAAATACCCGCCATATGCAGCGAGTCGCTGGCTGCAACGATTGCCGCCATGGCTTGGGCATAAATGCCAGTAGCGTCGGCTCGGGTTCTGATGCCAGAAGCCACTCTCTCACCGAACTTGATATAGACGCCATTCAATTGATCGGCGACGGACATGGCGGCGCCCTCATAGTCGTCAATCTTGGCGATGGTAACGATATCGCTTTGCTCCTCTGAGATCTTCGCCTCGTCAAGAGTTCTGAGAATGAGTCTTTGCAGCAAACCGGCATTCCCGAACGCATCGACGATTGCACGATTCTGAATCTCGCGAGAGAACGCGACTTTCAATGCCAAAGAGCCGCGAGAAATAATGTTTCTAAGATCGTCTGGCCCCCACTCGATCGATAGTTCTTCTATGCGCCCGCTCAGCTCATCGTTAAGACGGACAAACATATTTGAGTCGCCCCATACGCCGACAACGGTTACGAAGCATCCGTAATCCCAGAGTGCCTTTAGGTCATATGCAAGGATGATCCGCTGATCATGAGAAAGGTAGTGAACGTCTTCAATGATGAGTCGCCGGCCAGACTCTATGATCAGCTGTGCGATAAATCTAAGGTCATATACGTTGTGGCCAATCGGAGCCGACTTTTCAGCAAGCTCGCCGGATGCTTCAAGGCCAAGTTTGGCGGATGCCTTCCCAATGAGCTCATTACCGGCCGCTACTTGGCCTTCCACCGTTCCTTTAAGCCCGAATTTTGTGGCCGATTCAATCTGCAAACGTACTCCGAGTTGTGATAACGCTGAGGTGTACACGTCGATGTTCGTCTGCCCCAGTCGGCACTGAACGACGAGCGCGTTTGGAACAACTTTCTGGCGAAGCCACGATTTCCCGCACTTCGAGGGCCCACGGATTGCTATATGGACCTTTCGGCCAAGCAGCCTTGTCAATTCTTCGTCGAGCGCACCACGATCAACATAGGAGTCCGGTAGAACATCATTCGACATTCCAAATACTTCATGTGTCTTTTTCATTTTGTCTCGATAGAGATGATAGTTAATTGCGGACGACGGATAGTGACGCCGAACGTGGAGGTCACCGGCGCTGCGGGTAAGGAATCAAAAGGGCCAGGCTCATATTTCCACTAGCGGCCAAGTTAAGAAACGCCGACAGCATACCTGTAGCGCAGCCGATTGTCCGCTTTGGGGCAAGGTGTTCGACGGCCGCTTCTGGCCGTAAGCGGCCCAGCGCTGGGCGCGGGCCGCTGCCGATCCTCAGGCGTATTCAATCCCGGTGCCGGCGAGGCCGGTCAGGTTGATGTGGGCGGTGTTCAGTTCGTGGTCGGCGGCGAACATGGCAAGGGTCTCGGGGGTGAATTGGTCCGCCGCGACGGTGCCTTCCCAGTAGGCGATATCGTCGGCTGAGGGTTGGATGCCGATGAGGTTCTGATAGAGCAGCCGGACTTCGTCGGCGACGGAGTAGCCCGGTCCCAGGCGCGCGTCGAGGGCCAGTCGCATCAGGTCCGCGTAGCTCATTCCGCCATCGAGATAGTAGAGGCCGATGCCGACGTAGCTCTCGTTGGCGAGGGAGTCGACGCCGAAGACGGCGCCGAGGATCTTGGCCGTGGTGCCGGCGTTGCCGGCGAGGTCGAGCGCGAGCTTGGTATCCGCGAACTGCAGGCGCTCGACGTTGGCGAGGGTGGCGGTGCCCGTGGCGGCGCCGCTGATGGTGAAGCCCGTCGCCGTCTGGGTCAGGGTGTAGCCGGAGCGCGCGCCGGCGAAGACGGCGGTGTCCACGCCGGCGCCGCCGTCGAAGGCGTCGTTGCCGGCGGTATTCGCCAGGACGTCGTTCCCGGCCGTGCCGTTCACCGGGTTGCTGTCCGTGGCGGACGCCGTGGCGCCATCGACCACGTAGAGCTTGTAGCTGCCCGTCAGGCCAGCGCCGCCGCTGACCGCCAGATAGTAGGTTCCGGCGCTCGCCGGCGCGTATTCCACCCACTTGGACTGGAAGCCCTGGCCCGTGGTGGCCTGCGCGAGCAGCGTGCTGCCGGCGCTGTAGAGGGCGAGATTGGCGTCGAACAGGCCGTTGATGGTGCCCGCTTCGACCTGGAACTTGTAGGTCACTCCGGCGGAGAGGTTGACCCGGAACCAGTCCGCGTCGCCCGCCGGGCCGATCTGGCCGTAATCCAGCCAGCCGGTCTCGACGAGGCCCGTCGTCGATGAGTTGGCAGGGAAATCGAAGTCGCTCGTGTCCATGCCGGCGTAGTCGCTTTGCAATTCAGCCATGATGGCTCCCCTTTGAATGGTTGTGTCCCGGCTCCGTCGTCCGGCGCGCTGCCGGATAACCGGCATTCATGCGTTGCGGCGGCCCACCGTCTTCATTACCAAAACTAGCAAATCCGCTACCGCGGCGATACCCGTTCCGCGGACGCTACTCCCGATAATCCGCCCCGCCATAGCGCGTGATGCCGAGCAGCAGCGGCATCATGTCATAGCGGTGTGCCAGAGCGGTGCGCGGCCAGTTCCGCGAAGCGTTCCAGCAGCGGCAGGTTGAGGCGCCGCAGGTTGTCCTCGACCCAGCGCATGCTGTGCTCATGCTCGGGCGCGGCCGCGCGGCAGGCCGCGATCCAGTCTTCGATGCCGCTCACGTCGCCTTCGCCGGCGAGCCTCGCCAGCGTGGCCCATGCCGGCACCGTCCCGCCAGAGCCGACTTTCAGGATCAGCAGCCAGGCGGTTGCCAGCACGTCCTCGGGAGAGGCGGGCTTGAGCAGGATGGCGTCGAAACGCATGTCCGCCGGGAAGTCGGCGGGCCGGCATGGTTCCATGGCGGAAAGCAGGATCACCGGTAGTTCCGGCCGCGCGGCGCGCGCCCGGCGCAGTACCGACCAGCCATCGACCCCGGGCATCGTCTGGTCGGTGATCAGCACATCCCAGCCGGCCTGATCGAGCAGCGCGATGGCGGGGCGCCCACCGGCTGCCGCGCCGACGGCGAATCCGGACTGCTCGAACAGGTCTGTCAGCAGGCCGAGTTGCGCGGCCTCGTCGTCGACCAGCAGCACCCGGGGCCGACCGGCGTCCTGCGGCAGGGCCGGCGGGGCATGCGGATGCACATTTTCCATCGCGACGATCCGGCAGCGCAGCGAAAATGAAAAGCGGCTGCCTTTGCCCGGTGCGCTGGTGACGGCAATGTCGCTGCCCATCTGGCGTATCAGTTCGCGACAGATGGGCAGGCCGAGGCCGAAGCCGCTGCCATCAAGGCCGCGCTCGGACGCGATGTGGCCGCGCACGAAAGGTTCGAAGATGACCGGCAGGCGATCGGCGGGGATGCCCTCGCCGTCGTCCGCGACGGAAAAGTCGAGGAGCGCTTCCTGTCCGACGATTTGGGCCGAGCAGGCAAGCGTGATCGTCCCCTGCCGGGTATGCCGGTTGGCGTTGTTCAGCAGGTTGTCGAGCACCTGGCGCAGACGTTCGCCGTCGACCTCGATCAGGGCTGGCAGTTCGCCGGATGTGGAGCACAGGAAACGATTGTTCGTCGCCTCGGCGTTGATCTTGAAGGTGCTGCAGATTTCGTCCAGCCAGGGCCGCGGGGATAGCGGCGCCGGTGCGATGGTCAGTTGGCCGGCGGCGGCGCGCGCCTCGTCGAGCAACTCATCGATCAGGCCGAGCAGGCGCAAGCTGCTCTTTTCGATGCCGGCCGTGCCTTCGGCGAGGGTGAGCTTCGCCGTGCCGCGCGCGAGCATGCGGTTGTAGCCGAGGATGGTATTCAACGGCGAGCGCAGCTCGTGGCTGATCTTCGCCAGAAAGGCCGATTTCGCCTGCTGCAAATGCTCCGCGACATGCAGGCGCTCGGTGAGCTGGCGGGTCTGCTCGGCCAGGCCGAGCAGGATCAACGGGCTGGCGAGCAGGAAGAAGAAGGTGCTGAATTCCATCGCCGCGATCCACGGCAGCAGGCCGAGGTTGGCGAGCTGACGCGCGGTTTCGGTCAGCAGGGCGAGGCTGAAGGCCAGCAGGAAGAGCCGCGCGGCGGCATGTCCGCGCCGCCAGTAGAGCACGCTGAAGAGCAGCGTGGCGAGGTTATGCGCCACCAATGCCAGCGAGACGATGCGCACGCCATGGCCGTAGCTCGCCAGCGCGATCAGCGCGCCGCCGACGCCGCACCAGCGCAGCACGCGCAACAGCCGGCAGCCGGCGGGCAGCCAGCGCGCCAGGTCGAGCGCATGGGCCACCACCTTCGAAAGGCTGAACAGGGCCAGCCCCGCCAGCAGCGCCAGCGTCTCCGGCGGTAGCGCAAGCCGTTCGCTCCACAAATAGGTGGCAAGAAAGTTTTCGCGGCTGGCCTCGAGCCCCGCCACGCCCAGGAGCATCAGCCCGAGCCAGAGGTATTGCGTTTCGCGCAGGTGCGCGAAGACCAGCAAGGCCAGCAGGCTGCTCAGCACGAAGCCGCCCAGCAAGGCCGTCAGCAGCATCTGGCGCCGGTTGTCCTGGAAACGATAGGCGGCCGGTTCCCACGCGGCCGTGGCCATGTCGGTAGCGCCGCGGGCGTCGACGCGCAACAGTATTTCCCGTGTCGTGCCGGGAGGCAGGGTCACGGGAAATACGGGTGCGGTGGCGATGATCGGTTTGGCGGCGCGGGCCACGCCGCGACCGGACTGCAGCGCTTGCCAGCCCGTGCCGTCGTGCTGGTAGAGTCCGACGTGGATGGTCTTGGCGGTGCCCACCACCAGCCAGCGGGTGAGCGGGTGCTCCCCGGGGTTGTGCAGGTTCAGGCGCAACCAGACCACGCCGGCGTCGAAGCTCGTCACCAGATCACGGCGCGAGGCGGCGTGGAACTCGTCTGGCCGGCCGGCGACGTCGTCGATCCCCAGGCGCCGCTCGGGATCGCGCAGCAATGCCATGCGTGCCGACAGGTCGGTCTGTTCGGCTTGTGGGTCGAGCGAGACCTGCTCGGCGTGCAGCAGGCCGCTCAAGGCCGCAAGCAGCAGCAATACGCCCCAGGCGTGTCGGCGTCGTGGCGGCATCAGGCGGGATGGTCCTCCGGGTCGGCCGCGGCCGACCGGCGGCGGAAATCGCGTGGCGCGCATTCGAAACGGTCCTTGAAGGCCGTGGCGAAATTCGCCGCCGAGCCGTAGCCGCAGTGGGCCGCAATGTCGGCGATCGGGGTATCGGTTTGCGCCAGCAGCTGCCGTGCCAATTTCAGGCGCTGCTCGCGCAGCCAGCCGAACACCGTCAGTTGGTAGGCTTCCTGAAATGCTTCGGTCAGGCGCTTTTCGTTGGTGCCAAGCCGACGCGCCAGTACCTCCAGAGTCGGCGGATGGCCGATGTTTTCCAGCAGCAGGGTCGTTGCCGCCGCCACCAGCCCGGTGAGCCCGGCGGCATCGTTGGGCGCGCCGCTCGGTGCCGCGCCCAGGCGGCGCGCAAGCTCAAGGTGAATGCCGATGCGCGCCAGCACTTCTTCCTCGCTGACGAACGGCTTGACGATGTAGTCCACCGCGCCGAGGGAGAGGCCAAGGAGACGATCCGCCTTGTCGTCCGCCGCCGTGAGAAAGATCACCGGGATCGACTGGGTGCGCGGATCGGCTTTAAGGCGCCGCAGCGTACCGAAACCGTCGAGGCCGGGCATGCGCACATCGAGCAGGATCAGATCGGGTTGCTTGAGCTGCGCCTTGCGGAAACCGTCCAGGCCAGCGAAGCTCACCACGGTGCGCCACTTGCGGGCCGAAAGCATGTCGATCAGCACGCGCAATTCCATGACCGAATCGTCGATCAGCAGGATGGTCGGTGTCGGTGGAGCTGCGGCGTGCATCGTCGGTTGGTAATAGGCGGCCGCCGAGGCTAGCAATTTGCAGTGGGGAGCGGAATCGGCGGATTAAAAATATACGCTCCAGCAAAAGTTTTTGCGGTTTGGACAAAAGTCCGCGGAGGGGTTACTCCCTACCATCGAGACATGAAATCAAGTGGCCGCCTTTTGCAAAACCGTATCCGTTGCATCCTCGGTTGTCTCTGGATGCTGGCGTTAACCCAGCCGGCCTGGGCCCTGGATCAGGTCACACTGCAACTGCGCTGGATGCACCAGTTTCAGTTTGCCGGCTACTACGCGGCGCTGGAGAAGGGCTTTTATCGCGAGGCGGGCCTCGCTGTCACCCTGAAGGAAGGCGGCCCCGGCGCCGACCCGGTGACGGAAGTCCTCTCCGGGCGGGCCGATTTCGGCATCGGTGTCTCCAGCCTGGTGATCGATTATCTCAAGGGTAAGCCGGTACTGATGCTCGGGCCGGTATTCCAGCATTCGCCCAACGTGCTGATCGTCCATGGTCGCGACAAGCGGCCGGTCGATCTGGCCCGCAACCGGGAAGGCAGCGGCTCCAGCCCAGGCAAGATCACGCTGATGGGCGGCGATCAGGATGTCGAGCTGAAGGCGATGTTTCTCGACGAGGGCATCGCCCTCGACAAGCTGCGCTTCGTCCCGGACGAGCGCCATCTCGACGATTTCATCGAGCGGCGCGTCGAAGCTCTGAATGCCTACGTTTCCAATGAGCCATATACCCTCAACCAGGCTGGCATTCCCTATACCGTCCTCAAGCCGCAAACCTATGGCATGGACTTCTATGGGGACGTGCTATTCACCCGGCGCGCGCTGGCCGCCGACCAGCCGGCGCGCGTGGCCGCATTTCGCGCCGCCACCCTGCGTGGCTGGCGCTACGCCCTCGACCACCCGCGCGAGATCATCGACCTGATCCTGGAGCACTACAACACGCAGGGCAAGACGCGCGAGCACCTCGCTTACGAAGCGCGCGAACTGCGGCGGCTCATCAATCCCGAGGTGATCGATATCGGCCACAGCAATCCGGGGCGCTGGCGGCATATCGCCAGCACCTACGCGCGCTTTGGGCTGGTGCCGGCGGATCAGCCGCTCGACGACTTCTTCTATCAGCCGGAGCACAAGGCCGACCTCGCCTGGCTCTATCGGGCGCTGGCGGCCATTTTGGGCATCCTGCTGGTTGTCAGCGCCATCGCCCTGTACATTCACCGCGTCAATCGCCGGCTGGCAGTCGCCGTCGTCGAAAAGTCGCGCAGCGAGGAGCGCCATCGCATCATTTTCCAGACCTCGGCCTCGGCGGGCATCGTCTGGCGCGAGGGTTTCATCGTCACCGACTGGAACCGCCAGGCCGAGATCGTTTTCGGCTGGAAGCGCGAGGAGGTGATCGGCAGGCCGTTCACCGAATTCCTGCTGCCGGCGAACGAACGCGAACGCCTGTTGCCGGATTTGGAGCGCATGCTGCATGAGAACATCCTGCCGCAAAACATCAACCACAACCTGACGCGCGACGGCCGGGCCATCACCTGCGAGTGGTTCAACGCCTGGCTCCCTGAACGGCCGGGCGAGCCGCGCGAGGTGGTGTCGCTGGCGAACGACATTTCGGAGCGGCGGCGGCTGGAGCAGGAAGTACAGCAGCTCGCCTTCTTCGATCCGCTGACCCAGTTGCCCAACCGGCGCCTGCTGCGGGATCGCCTCAGCCGCCTGCTGGCGTCCCTGCGACGCGACGGCGGTCATGGCGCCCTGATGTTCCTCGATCTCGACAACTTCAAGCCGCTCAACGACACCCACGGCCACGAAGTCGGCGACCGGCTGCTCGTCGAAGTGGCGGGGCGGCTCGTCGCCTGCGTGCGCGAAAGCGACTCGGTGGCGCGCTTCGGCGGGGACGAATTCGTGGTTCTGCTCGGCGAGCTGGATGGCGACATGCGGCTCGCCAACGCTCAGGCTGAACACGTGGCCGGCAAGATTCTCGCCCGGCTGGGCGAGCCCTACCAGCTGGCACATGCCGACGGCGCCAGATGCGTCGAGCACCGCTGTTCGGCGAGCGTCGGGGTCGCGCTGTTCGCTGGCGCGGAGGACGAGGAAAACGCCCTGCGGCGCGCCGACACGGCGATGTATTGCGCCAAGGCCAGCGGACGCAATCGCGTTTCCTTCGACGTCAGCGCCAGTCGGGACGACGGTGGCGCGCAGCGCCGCACCGGAGGCTATGCGCTGCGGCGCGTCCTGGGGAGAGAGAACCTTGTTCCCGCCCTGCCTTCTCACTCCCGATAATCGGCGCCGCCATAGCGCGTGATGCCGAGCAGCAGCCGCACCATGCCGTAGGCGAACCAGCGCAGGGCGCGGCGCGGCAGGGTGCTCTTGCTCAGGTCGGCGGCGGTGATTTCGCGGGCGTCGGCGGCGATGGCGCGCTTGAGGCTGGCGGCCAGGCCGGCGGCGAAGTCCGCGTCCTTCACCACCACGTTGGCCTCGCGCGCCAGCAGCAGGCTGAAGGGATCGATGTTCGAGGAGCCGACGGTGGCCCAGGCTTCGTCGACCACGCCGACCTTGGCGTGCAGGAAGCTCGCGTCGTATTCATGCACGCGCACGCCGCCGGCGAGCAGCTGGCCGTAGAGCGCCTGGGTGGCGTAGTGCAGCAGGAAGTATTCGACCTTGCCCTGCAGCAGCACGGTGACGCGCACGCCGCGCGCCGCCGCGTCGAGCAGGGCGTGGCGGAAGCGCCGGCCGGGCAGGAAGTAGGCGCTGGCGAGCAGCACTTCCGCGCGCGCGGCGGCGATGGCGGCGAGGTAGGCGTCCTCGATGTCGCGGCGGTGGCGCAGGTTGTCGCGGATCAGGAAGGCGGCGCGCACGCGTCCGGCCGGGGCGTCGAGGGCGCAGGGCGAGATGGGCGCCATGCGCGGGCGGCGCTGCAGGCGCGCCCAGCCGACCAGGCGCCAGAGGTGGCGCACGTCGGCGTGAATGCGCGTCACCAGCGGGCCCGCCACGCGCACCGCGTAGTCGAAGCGTGGCGCGCCGCCGGGCGTGTCCCGGTCGTCGATGACGTTGATGCCGCCGACGAAGGCGACGCGGCCGTCGATGACGGCGAGCTTGCGGTGCAGGCGCCGCAGGCGGTGGCGGCGCAGCCGCAGGCGCGCGGCCTCGGGACGGTAGACCTCGACGGCGCCGCCGGCGGCGGCGAGCTCGCGGCCGAGGCCGGCGGGGAAGTCGCGCGCGCCGAAGCCATCCACCAGCACGCGCACGGCGACGCCGCGCCGGGCCGCCGCCGCGAGGGCGTCCGTGACGGCGCGGCCGGTGGCGTCGGCGGCGTAGATGTAGGTTTCGAGATGCACCTCGCACTCGGCCGCGTCGATGGCCGCGATTAGCGCGGGGAAAAAATCGGCCCCGGTTTCCAGCAGCTCGATGCGGTTGCCGGGCAGGAACTCGGGATTCACGCTCCGCCCCTCTCACCCTCCCCTCGCGGGGAGGTGACGGGTGTTCGCCGCCGCGCGGCTCCGCGTGAGGGCTGCGCCGCCCTTGGGGCGGCTCCGCGGACGGCGCTCATCGGCCGGCGAAGGAGAAGCGCGCCGAGAGGGCGGCGTGGTCGGAGATCGCCGACCAGGGCGGGCCGTGGTGCAGGCTGCGCGCCTCGACGTTCAGGCCGCGCGCGTAGATGCGGTCGAGGCGGAACAGCGGCAGGCCGGCCGGGTAGCTGCGCGAGGGGCGCGCGTCGGCGCCGGCGAACACCTCGGCGAGGCCGAGCCGCACGGCGAGCAGGTCGTGGGCGCGGTTGCGCCAGTCGTTGAAGTCGCCGGCGATCAAGAGCGGCGCGTCGCGGGGCAGGGCGCTTTCGATGAAGCCCGCCAGGGCGTCGAACTGGCGCCGGCGCGAGCGGCCGAGCAGCGAGAGGTGGGCGCAGACGCAGTGCAGCGGCGCGGCCAGCCCCGGCACGGCGACCGCGCAATGCAGCAGGCCGCGCTTCTCGAAGCGCAGGTGGGTCACGTCCTGGTTGTGGGATGAGACGATGGGGTAGCGGGAGAGGATGGCGTTGCCGTGATGGCCGTGGTCGTAGACCATGTTGCGGCCGTAGGCGTGGCTGCCCCAGACGCCTTCGGCGAGGAACTCGTGCTGCGGCTGCGCCGGCCAGTCGGCGTGGCGCGCCGCGTGGCGCAGGTGCTGGCCCTGCACCTCCTGCAGGAAGACGATGTCCGAGCCAAGCTCGCGCAGACGCTCGCGCAGGTCATGCACCACCATGCGGCGGTTGAACTGGGAGAAGCCCTTGTGGATGTTCCAGGTGGAGATGGTCAACATGATGCCGATTGCTTCCCTGCATGCCGGTGTGCGGTCTCTCGTTTCCGAGTGTAGATCAATTGGCGCCGCCACCGTCCCGCCGGCGCCGAGTTTATGCGCCGGTCGGCGATTTGTCGGCATCGGACCCGAACCGCGCGGCGTGCCGGTGGAGGTGAGCGAGAAGCTGGTGGTCGCGGATATCGTCCTGTCCGCCAACGGCAAGCTGGCGGCGCAGGGACAGGTGATCGCCGTAAAAATGCCCGACACGATGAAGCCCGCCTTAGGTCCGCCCCCACAGGCGACCGGCTACGGCGGTGCGCAGCCGTGCCGATAAAAAGTCGGCGCTGGCAAGACGGTGATGCGAAGCGTAGTCCATGCAGGCTTGCCGAAGGGCCGCCCCGAGGCAAGGCGGCACGCGCCGCAGGCGCAATCCGCCCCGTCCTCTGATTAACCCTCCCCGTTATCCTCGCGCACAGCGCGTATCAAATCTCCCCTCCCGAGAGGGAGGGGCTGGGGAAGGTCGGGTCAGGATGCGTCGAGCATGCGCTGCAAGGCGATCTTGGCGAGTGCCGCTTCGTGGGCGGGAACGCTGATCTGGTTGACGACGTTGCCGGCGACGAGATTTTCCAGCGTCCAGGCCAGATGCTGGGGGTCGATGCGCTGCATGGTGGAGCACATGCAGACGGTGCCGGCCATGAACTGGACGACCTTGCCCTCGTGCTTCACTTCCTCGGCCAGGCGGTCGACGAGGTTGAGTTCGGTGCCGACCAGCCAGCGCGTGCCGGGCGCGGATTCCTTGACGATGCGGATGATGGCCTCGGTGGAGCCGACCGCGTCCGATTTCGCGCAGACCTCGAAGCCGCATTCGGGGTGGGACACCACCTTGCCGTCGGGATACTGGGCGCGGAACTTGTCGATCTGGGCGGGCTGGAACATCTGGTGCACGGAACAGTAGCCGTGCCAGAGGATGATCTTCGCGTCGCGGATCTGCTGGGCGGTCAGGCCGCCCATTTCGAGGTCGGGGTTCCAGATGACCATCTTGTCCAGCGGGATGCCCATCTTGAAGCCGCTCCAGCGGCCGAGGTGCTGGTCGGGGAAGAACAGCACCTTCTCGCGGCGCGCGAAGGACCATTCGAGGATCTTCGGCGCGTTCGACGAGGTGCACACGATGCCGCCGTGCTCGCCGCAGAAGGCCTTGAGGTCGGCGGCGGAGTTGATGTAGGTGACGGGAGTGACGCTCTCGTCCGGGTTCAGCACGGACGAGAGCTCGCGCCAGCAGCGCTCGACCTTGGCGCGGCTTGCCATGTCGGCCATCGAGCAGCCGGCGGCGAGGTCGGGCAGGATGGCGATCTGCTCGGGGCGCG
>JANJVS010000035.1 GCA_024709955.1 Rhodocyclaceae bacterium | reverse complement strand
CTGGACAAGCAAGGCGAAGTCTTCGTCCACACGCCGCAACAGAAACCCTGAGGCATCGTCGCGGCGCTGGCGTGCACCGTGCCGCCAGCGCCGACTTTTTGCCCTTGAACAATCCCCGAGGTGAGATCGTGAAATACCTGTTTCTGCTTGCGCTGCTGTGCGCCGGCGCGGTCCAGGCCAGCGGCGGTGGCGCGACCGGCGCTCCCGGCGTCGTGAAAATGGATCTGCTGGTGGTGAATCTTGAATCCGGCCGCTATGTCGGCTTCACGCCACAGATCAAGCTCGCGGACCCCGCCGACGAGGGCTACGTCAAAGCCAGCGTGCCGCTCCTGCGTCACGAGATGATCAAGGAACTGGTCGGCCAGAAGGCCGCGACCGCACAGAGCGCGGAGTTCATCGCCGGTTATGCGAAGCAGCTCGCCACCGGCCTCAACCGGTTGCTCAAGGGCGACTACGTCAAGGAAGTCCTCTTCGACAACTGGGTAGTGCGCTGATCCTGCGTGCTCAGTCGCCCAGCTCGATCTGGCCGGCAACGTTCACCGTGAGGGTCGATTCACCGGCTTCCGCCGGCATCGGCACGGCCTCGGCGGCCATGGCCGCCGCACGGTAGAGCGGCTGCGGCGGCTGGCCGTGCCCGCCGCCGCTCACGCTCATCTGGCGGATGCGGTAGGTCTTCTGCAGCGCGGCGGCGATGCGCTCGGCCTTGGCGCGGAAAGCCTCGATGGCTTCCAGGGTCGCCGCCTCTTCGGCAGCGCGGCGGGTTTCCGGAGCCGGAGAGAAGCTCATGCCGCCGACTGCCAGCGTGCCCTGCAGCTTGCCGACGGCGGCCGAGAGGGCGGCGGCGTCGCGGCTTTCGAGCAGCAGCTCGGAACGCATGCGCCAGCTTTCGATGTTGCGGCCGCCCTTGCCGTAGATCGGGTAGGTATGGGTCGCGCCGCTCTTGACGACGATGCCCGGCTGGGCCTTCGCGGTCGCCAGGCCTTCGGCGATCGCCGCCTTGACCTTGCGCGCCACCTCGGCGGGGTCGGCACCGCTCGTTTCCGCGTAGGCCGTGGCGCGGCCCAGATCGTTGGCGACGCTCTTCTGCGCATCGACGCGGAAATCGATCAGCGTGCCGGCGGGCTTGGCGGATGGCTCGGCGGCGGCGGCGTGCAGGGCCGCCAGCATGCATAGGGATGCGATCAGGTGGTGTTTCATGGGGCGATCTCCTCCAGAAGTTGCCGATAGCGCTGGGCGTTATGCACGTAGTGCTCGGCCGAGTGGGCGATGCGCGCGACCTGTTCGTCGCTGAGCTCGCGCACCACCTTGCCGGGCGAGCCCATCACCAGCGAGCGGTCGGGAATGACCTTGCCTTCCGGGATTAGCGTGTTGGCGCCGATCAGGCAGTGCCTGCCGATCACCGCGCCGTTGAGGATCACGCTGTTGATGCCGATCAGCGCGCCGTCGCCGACGGTGCAGCCGTGCAGCATCACCTTGTGGCCGACGGTGACGTCGCGGCCGATGTTCATCGGCACGCCCTCGTCGGTGTGGAGCACCGAGCCGTCCTGGATGTTGCTGTGCGCGCCGATGACGATCGGGTCGTTGTCGCCGCGCAGCACGGCGTTCCACCAGATGCTGACGTTTTCGCCGAGGCGCACGTCGCCGATCACCGTCGCGTTCGGCGCGACCCAGACGCCGGACGCGAGTTGCGGAAGCTTGTCGCCGAGGCGGTAGATCGCCACTAGAGCATTTCCCCGAGGCTGATATCGACCATCAGGTCGTCGGAGAGCCTTTCCAGTTCGTGCTTCAGTGCGCGGGCGTTGAAGTCGGGGCTGGCGGTGAGCCGCGCTTCGCAGTGGAACAGGATCTCCGCCGACATCGGCGCGCTGCTGGTGCGCGTCGCCAGTTCCTCGACGTTGACGGCGTGGCGCGCGAGCACCTGGCTGACTTCCTTGACGATGCCGATGCGGTCGTGGCCGACGAGATTGAGCGTCAGGCAGCGTCCCGCCGGCGCCGACTTTTCGGCCGCGGCGGTCTCGACGCCGATCTTGAGGCCCTTGAGCGTGGCAAGGGCAGCCTGCAGTGCTTCGACTTTGCCAGCGGGCACGGCGACCTCGACGATGCCGGCGAACTTGCCGGAAAGCTGGGCCATCGAGGCTTCGAGCCAGTTGCCGCCGTGGGCGGCGATGGTCGTCGCCAGTTCCTCGACGAGACCGGGGCGGTCGTCGCCGATGGCGGTGAGGATGAGGTTCACGTCAGCCATGTTGATAAGCCTCCATCGGCACGCAGGCGCAGAACAGGTTGCGGTCGCCATAGACGTCGTCGATGCGATTCACCGACGGCCAGAACTTGTTGGCGGCGACCCAGGGCAGCGGGAACACCGCCGTTTCGCGCGAGTAGGGGCGGTCCCATTCGTTCCCGATCACGTCGGCCTGGGTGTGCGGCGCGTGCTTGAGCGGATTGTCGTCGGCGGGCCATTCGCCGGCTTCGATCTTGCGGATCTCGTCGCGGATCGCGATCATCGCGGCGCAGAAGCGGTCGAGTTCGGCCTGGTTCTCCGACTCGGTCGGCTCGACCATCAGCGTGCCGGCGACCGGGAAGCTCACCGTCGGCGCGTGGAAGCCGTAGTCCATCAGGCGCTTGGCGATGTCGATCTCGGCGATGCCGGTCGCCGCCTTGATGGCGCGGATGTCGAGGATGCACTCGTGGGCGACGCGGCCGTTGTTGCCCGTGGACAGCCCCGGGGAGTGGTACATCAGCCGCGCGGCGACGTAGTTGGCATTGAGGATCGCGACCTCGGTGGCCTGCTTGAGGCCGCTGCCGCCCATCATGGCGATGTACATCCAGGAGATCGGCAGGATCGAGGCGGAGCCGAAGGGCGCGGCGGAAACCGCACCCTGGGCGCCGACGCGGTCGGCGGCGAAGACGTGGCCCGGCGCGTGCGGCGCG
>JANJVS010000175.1 GCA_024709955.1 Rhodocyclaceae bacterium | reverse complement strand
CGGTGTCCGTTCCATTTCCATCCTCCAGATCATCAAATTACACGATCCGTCGGACTCCATTTGTTCCAGCCTACCTAAGGTTCTGAGGGCACGGAGGAGAGGGAGGCCCGCGTGGCCTCGCGAAAGTCGGCGCTGATGAATCCCCTGCGCTACAAGGTGGTCGAGCAAAAAACGCTCTCCTCGCCATAGCGGATGGCGGGACGGTGCTACATCGCGAATATGTGTATCAATGAGAACTATTCGCTAATGAGCTTGATCGCCTCCTGCATTCCCGGTCGCCTGCGTCTGTGCGATCGCGCGTTGCGCAACGATGCGCGCCTCGACGCGCTGGGTGCCGCCGCCGCGCGCTGGCGCGGCGTGACGGACGTGGAGATCAACCCCCCGGCGGTAGCCTACTGATCCGCTACGACGCGGCGCGGCTGGGGCCCGCCATGTGCGAGGCGCGCGCCGTCGCGGCGGCGGCGAAGCTGCTGGCGACGAATGCGTGGGAAAGCGTGAAGAAACGCGCAAAAGTCGGCGCCGGCGAGACGGTGGCGCAGCCTCACCATCCCGGCGGCACGCCGCGCGTGCGCGTCAATCGCTGGGCCAAGCGCGCCATGCTGGCAAGCCTGGCGATCTCGCTGCTGCTCGCGGGCGCGGGCCGCAAGCGCTGGCACTGGCTGACCGGCATGGTCTTCCTCCACGCCCTCGCGGCGCACCTCTGGGTGCATCGCCGCCACATCCTGCGCTGACCTCGTCGAGAGGCGTGGCACCGGGCATCGAGTGGTCCGGGATTGAGACGAGCCTGAAATCCGGCCGATGAAGCAAGGCGCTACAAGACGGCGGTCGAGCAAACGCACTTTCCCCGCCTTGGCAAATGGCGGGACGATGCCTGCTGGCGCTTTACCTACGCGTCTGGCTTGGCGACCCCCTCGACATTCGCCAGCAAGGCTTCCCACGACGAATCGAACCCTGATTCCGCACGCGGCTCGGGAAGCGGCTTCATGTCGCTTGCCGAGCGTGGCAGGGCGCAGGCCTGCAGCAGGACATCGTTGGCCGCGGGTGATTCGGCCGAGGCCGCGCACAGTTCGTTGAACGTGATCATGATGTCCTCCTTGCAGGAAGTACGGACACTTTCAACGTAGATTGCCAGACTGGATTAGTCAACTTTGGCGGCTGGCCGTTGGCCTGGGCGGCGCATGACGTCGCATGCGCCGCCCACCTGACAACTCACTTCAGATCGAAGCGGTCGGCATTCATCACCTTGACCCACGCGGCGACGAAATCATCGACGAACTTCTTCCTGCTGTCGTCCTGCGCATAGACCTCGGCGTAGGCGCGCAGCACCGAGTTCGAACCGAAGACCAGATCGACGCGGGTGGCGGTCCATTTGACGGCGCCGCTCTTGCGGTCGCGGATCTCGTAGAGGTTCTTGCCGGCCGGCTTCCACGTCCAGGCCATATCGGTGAGATTGACGAAGAAGTCGTTGGTCAGCACGCCGATGCGGTCGGTGAACACGCCGTGCTTCGTGCCGCCGTGGTTGGTGCCGAGCACGCGCATGCCGCCGACCAGCACGGTCATCTCCCAGGCCGTGAGGCGCATCAGCTGCGCGCGGTCGAGCAGCAGTTCCTCGGGCTGCACGACGTAGTCCTGCTTCAGCCAGTTGCGGAAGCCGTCGGCGAGCGGTTCGAGCACTTCGAAGGAGGCGGCATCGGTCATCGCCGGCGTGGCGTCGCCGCGACCCGGCGCGAAGGGCACGGCGACGTCGAAGCCGGCCGCTTTCGCCGCCTGCTCGACGCCAACGTTGCCGGCCAGCACGATCACGTCGGCCACGCTGGCGCCGGTTTCGGCGGCGATCTTTTCATAGACCGCCAGCACCCTGGCCAGCCGCGCCGGCTCGTTGCCTTCCCAGTCCTTCTGCGGGGCGAGGCGGATGCGCGCGCCGTTGGCTCCACCACGTTTATCCGAGCCGCGGAAGGTGCGCGCGGAGTCCCAGGCCGTTGAGACCATCTCGCTGACCGATAGACCGGCGGCGGCGATCTTCGCCTTGACCGCGGCGACGTCGTAGTCCGTGCGGCCGGCGGGCACCGGGTCCTGCCAGACGAGATCCTCCTTGGGCACGTCCGGGCCGAAGTAGCGCGCCTTCGGGCCCATGTCGCGGTGGGTCAGCTTGAACCAGGCGCGGGCGAAGGCGGCCTCGAACGCGGCCGGGTCGGCGCGGAAGCGCTCGGCGATCTTGCGGTACTCGGGGTCGAACTTCATCGCCATGTCCGCGTCGGTCATGATCGGCTTCCTGCGGATCGTCGGGTCCTCGACGTCGACCGGCATGTCCTCTTCTTTCATGTTGACCGGCTCCCACTGCCAGGCGCCGGCCGGCGACTTCTGCAACCACCAGTCGTAGCCGAGCAGCAGGTCGAAGTAGCCGCCTTTGCCGGTGTTCCACCGGGTCGGATGCGACGTCCAGGCCCCTTCGAGGCCGCTGGTCACCGCGTCGCGGCCGATGCCGCGCGTCGTGTGGTTCATCCAGCCGAGGCCCTGCTCCTCGATCTCCGCACCTTCCGGAGCGGGGCCGAGATTGGCGGCGCTACCGTTGCCATGCGCCTTGCCGACGGTGTGGCCGCCGGCGGTGAGCGCCACGGTCTCCTCGTCGTTCATCGCCATGCGCGCGAAGGTGATGCGCACGTCGCGGGCGGTCTTGAGCGGGTCGGGCTTGCCGTCCACGCCCTCCGGGTTCACATAGATCAGGCCCATCATCACGGCGGCCAGCGGGTTTTCCAGGTCGCGCTCACCGGAGTAGCGGCTGCCTTCGCTGCCTGTGGGCGCGAGCCATTCCTTCTCGGAGCCCCAGTAGGTGTCCTTCTCCGGATGCCAGATGTCCTCGCGGCCGAAACCGAAGCCGAAGGTCTTGAAGCCCATCGACTCGTAGGCCATGGTGCCGGCCAGGATGATGAGGTCGGCCCACGAAACCTTGTTGCCGTATTTCTTCTTGATCGGCCAGAGCAGGCGGCGCGCCTTGTCGAGGTTGGCGTTGTCCGGCCAGGAGTTGATCGGCGCGAAGCGCTGGTTGCCGGTGCCG
>JANJVS010000087.1 GCA_024709955.1 Rhodocyclaceae bacterium | reverse complement strand
AACCGGAAGAACCTGATCGTGCTGCTGATGGCCATCGAGCTGATGCTGCTCTCGGTGAACATGAACTTCGTCGCTTTCTCGCATTACCTCGGCGACATTGCCGGCCAGGTCTTCGTTTTCTTCATCCTCACCGTGGCAGCGGCCGAATCGGCGATCGGCCTCGCGATCCTGATCGTGATGTTCCGCAACATGCGCACGATCCACGTGGATGATCTGGACAGCCTCAAGGGATAAGGAAGCGTCACGATGTCGGACATGAAAGCACTCTATCTCCTCGTGCCGCTGGCGCCGCTGGCGGGAGCGATCCTCGCAGGCCTGTTCGGAAAGCAGATCGGGCGTGCCGGGGCGCATGTGGTCACCATACTCGGTGTCGCGATCGCCTTCGTGGCCTCGCTGTTCATCTACCAGGACGTGGCTGCCGGAAACACCTTCAACGGCACCATCTACACCTGGATGCAGGCCGGCGGCATCGACTTCGAGGTCGGCTTCCAGATCGACTCGCTGACCGTGATGATGATGCTGGTGGTGACCTTCGTTTCGCTGATGGTGCACATCTACACCATCGGTTACATGTCGCAAGATCCCGGGTACCAGCGCTTCTTCAGCTACATTTCGCTGTTCACCTTCTCGATGCTGATGCTGGTGATGAGCAACAACTTCGTCCAGCTGTTCTTCGGCTGGGAGGCGGTCGGCCTGGTCTCCTATCTGCTGATCGGCTTCTGGTCGAACCGGCCGACGGCGATCTACGCCAACCTCAAGGCCTTCCTGGTCAACCGCGTCGGCGACTTCGGCTTCCTGCTCGGCATCGGCCTGGTGGCCGCCTACGCCGGCAGCCTCGACTACGCCACCGTGTTCGGCAAGGCTAGCCAGCTGGCGGGCATGACCGAGACGGCCACCGGCTGGCCGCTGATCACCGCCATCTGCATCGGCCTGTTCATCGGCGCGATGGGCAAGTCGGCGCAGTTCCCGCTGCACGTCTGGCTGCCCGACTCGATGGAAGGCCCGACGCCGATCTCCGCGCTGATCCACGCCGCCACCATGGTGACGGCCGGCATCTTCATGGTCTCGCGCATGTCGCCGCTGTTCGAGCTGTCCGACACCGCGCTGTCCTTCATCATCGTCGTCGGCGCCATCACCACGCTGTTCATGGCGCTGATCGCCATCGTCCAGACCGACATCAAGCGCGTGGTCGCCTACTCGACGCTGTCGCAGCTCGGCTACATGACCATGGCGCTCGGCGCCTCGGCCTACTCGGTGGCGATCTTCCACCTGATGACCCACGCCTTCTTCAAGGCGGTGCTGTTCCTCGGCGCCGGCTCGGTGATCATCGCCATGCACCACGAGCAGGACATGCGCAAGATGGGCGGCCTGAGGAAGTACATGCCGATCACCTACCTGACCGTGCTGATCGGCGCCATCGCCAACGCCGGCCTGCCGCCCTTCGCCGGCTTCTTCTCGAAGGACTCGATCATCATGGCGGTGCAGGCGTCGCAGATTCCGGGCGCCGGCTTCGCCTACCTCTGCGCGCTGGCGGCGGTCTTCGTCGGCGGCCTCTACTCCTTCCGCCTGGTGTTCTTCGCCTTCCACGGCAAGGAGCGCTTCCGCGACGCCCATCACGACGACCACGGGCACGACGCGCACCATGACGCCCATGGCCACCACGGTGCCCACGAGCCGCACGAGTCGCCCAAGGTCGTCACCGTGCCGTTGATCCTGCTGTCGATCCCGGCGATCGCCTCCGGCTGGCTGATCGGCTCCTTCCTCTACGGCAGCTGGTTCGGCAACGCCATCCATATCGCCGATGCGCATGCCGGCATGGCGCAGATGAAGGCGTCCTTCCACGGCATCTTCGGCATGATGGCCCACGGCGTCGTCACCCTGCCGTTCTGGCTGGCGCTGGCCGGCGCGGGCACTGCCTGGTTCCTCTACATCAAGCGCCCCGACCTGCCGGCGGTGCTGCGCGAGAAATTCGCCCTGCCGGTGCGGATTCTCGAGAACAAGTATGGCCTGGACGACTTCAACCAGTGGTTCTTCGCCAATGGGGCCTGCGGCGTCGGCCGCGGCCTGTGGAAAGCCGGCGACCAGACGCTGATCGACGGCGTGGCGGTGAATGGTTCCGCGCGCCTGGTCGGCTGGTTCGCCAGTGTCGTGCGCCTGATCCAGTCCGGCCACATCTATCAATATGCGTTCTCCATGATCATCGGCGTCTTCGTGCTGCTGACCTTGTGGATGAACCGAGCCTGACGGGTTAATTGGACAAAGTGCAGATGAGCTCGCATTTCCTCAGCCTCGCCATCTGGGTGCCCATTCTCGGCGCGCTGGTGGTCTTCGCCGCCGGCAACGAGAAGAACCTCGCCCGCTGGACGGCCCTGATCGTCGCCTTCGCCGGCTTCGCCGTCACCCTGCCGCTCTACATGGGCTTCGACGTCGGCCAGGCCGGCATGCAGTTCGTCGAGCAGCGCCCCTGGATTCCGCGCTTCAACATCGAGTACTTCCTCGGCGTGGATGGCATCTCGGTGCTGTTCATCCTGCTCAACAGCTTCATCACCATCCTGGTGGTGATCGCCGGCTGGGAGGTGATCGAGGAGAAGGTGGCGCAGTACATGGGCGCCTTCCTGATCATGTCCGGCCTGATGAACGGCATCTTCTCCGCCCTCGACGCGGTGCTGTTCTACGTCTTCTTCGAGGCCTCGCTGATCCCGATGTACATCATCATTGGCGTCTGGGGCGGCCCGAACCGCGTCTATGCGGCCTTCAAGTTCTTTCTTTACACGCTGCTCGGCTCGCTCCTGATGCTGATCGCGCTGATCTGGCTGTTCCTCGCCTCGGGCGGCAGCTTCAACCTGCTCGAATGGCACCAGCTGCGCATCGACATGGCGCCGCAGATACTGCTGTTCGTCGCCTTCCTGGTGGCCTTCGCCGTCAAGGTGCCGATGTGGCCGGTGCATACCTGGCTGCCGGACGCCCACGTCGAGGCGCCCACCGGCGGCTCGGTGGTGCTGGCGGCGATCATGCTCAAGCTTGGCGCCTACGGCTTCCTGCGGTTCTCGCTGCCGATCGCGCCCGACGCCAGCCACTACCTGGCGCCGCTGATGATCGCGCTGTCGCTGATCGCGGTGATCTACATCGGCTTCGTCGCCCTGGTGCAGGCCGACATGAAGAAGCTGATCGCCTATTCGTCGATTTCGCACATGGGCTTCGTCACCCTCGGCTTCTTCATCTTCAACCGGCTCGGCGTCGAGGGCGCGCTGGTGCAGATGATCTCCCACGGCTTCGTCTCCGCCGCGATGTTCCTCTGCGTTGGCGTCATGTACGACCGCATGCACTCGCGCCAGATCGCCGACTACGGCGGCGTGGTGAACACCATGCCCAAGTTCGCCGGCTTCTTCATGCTGTTCGCCATGGCCAACGCCGGCCTGCCGGCCACCTCCGGCTTCGTCGGCGAGTTCATGGTGGCGCTCGGCGCGATCAAGTACAACTTCTGGGTCGGCTTCCTCGCCGCGACGACGCTGGTGCTCGGCGCCGCTTATACCCTGTGGATGTACAAGCGCGTGGTGTTCGGCGCGGTGGCCAACAGCCACGTCGCCGAGCTGGCCGACATCAACCACCGCGAGTTCCTGTTCCTCGCCCTGCTGGCCGTCTGCGTGCTGGCGATGGGCGTCTATCCCTATCCCTTCACCGAGGTGATGCACGCCTCGGTGGACAACCTGCTCAAGCACGTCGCCGTGAGCAAGCTGTAAGCGCCGAAGAGAGAAGCGATGCTCCAGAATTTCATCACGCCCGATCTCTACCCGGCCATGCCGGAGATCTTCCTGCTGGTCATGGCCTGCGTCATCCTGCTGACGGATGCGCTGCTCGGCCGCGCCCAGCGCTGGATCACCGCCGCGCTGACCCTGATCACCCTGGCCGGCTGCGCGCTGATCACCTACCAGACCATGGACGGCCAGGTGGTGCTGACCTTCAGCAACATGTTCGTGGACGACCTGCTGGCGGACTTCCTCAAGCTGCTGCTGTATCTCGCGGTGATCGTCGTCGTCATCTACAGCCGCGACTACCTGGTCGCCCGCCAGCTCGACAAGGGCGAGTACTACCTGCTGGTGCTGTTCGCCACCCTCGGCATGATGGTGATGATCTCGGCGGCCCACTTCCTCACCATCTACCTCGGCCTCGAACTGCTCTCGCTGTCCCTGTACGCCCTCGTCGCCATCGACCGCGATTCGCCGCGCGCCACCGAGGCGGCGATGAAGTACTTCGTGCTCGGCGCGCTCGCCTCCGGCCTGCTCCTCTACGGCATGTCGATGGTCTATGGCGCGACCGGTACGCTGGAGTTCTCCGGCATCGCCCAGGCGATCTACGGCCAGTCGGCGAACCAGACCGTGCTGATGTTCGGCCTCGTCTTCCTCGTCGCCGGGATCTGCTTCAAGCTCGGCGTGGTGCCGTTCCACATGTGGGTGCCCGACGTCTATCAGGGGGCGCCGACCGCAGTCACCCTGGTGATCGCCACCGCGCCCAAGCTGGCGGCGTTCGCGATGGCGGTGCGCCTGCTGATCTGGGCCCTGTTCGACCTCGCCGAAGAGTGGCAGGTGATGCTGATGCTGGTCGCCGGAGCCTCGATCGTGCTCGGCAACCTGGCCGCGATCGCGCAGCAGAACATCAAGCGCATGCTCGCTTATTCGGGCATCTCGCACATGGGCTTCATGCTGCTGGGCCTGCTCGCGGGCGTCGTTGAAGGGGATCGCCACTTCGCCCTCAACGCCTACAGCTCGGCGATGTTCTACGCCGTGTCCTACGTGATCATGAGCCTGGCTTCGTTCGGCATGCTGATCCTGCTCTCGCGCGCCGGTTTCGAAGCCGAGAACATCGACGACTTCAAGGGCCTCAATAAGCGCAGTTCGTGGTACGCGCTGATGATGCTGTTCGTGATGTTCTCGATGGCCGGGGTGCCGTTCTTCATCGGCTTCTTCGCCAAGCTGTCGGTGCTGCAGGCGGTGGTCGCGGCCGGCTACCTGTGGCTGGCGGTGCTTGCGGTGGTGATGTCGGTGATCGGCGCTTTCTACTACCTGCGCGTGGTCAAGGTGATGTACTTCGACGAACCGGTCGATGCGGCGCCGATTCGCGCTCCGGCCGAAGTGCGCGTGATGCTGTCGGCCAACGGCCTTGCGATCGCGGCTCTCGGGCTCGCGCCGCAGATGCTGATGTCGCTGTGCGCCTACGCGCTCTTGGGCTCGCTCTAAAGCGCCGGACCGAGGGGGCGCCGGCAAGGCGCCCACCCGCCGGCGCCCGGCGCCCGGCGCCGGCGCTCGTCGGTGGCGCGGCATGCGCGGGTCGGCTAGGATCGGAACATGAGTGCCCCTGACCTCGACGATCCCCTGTACGAGTACGAACTGGCCACCGAATGCGTGTTCGACGGTGCGCTGCTCCATGTCCGCCGAGACCGCGTCCGCCTGCCTGACGGTCGCGGTGGCGTGCGCGAGTATATCCGCCACCCCGGCGCCGTCGTCATCGTCGCCCTGTGCGACGACGGTACGCTGGTGTTCGAACGCCAGTACCGCTATCCGCTGCGCCGGGCCTTTCTCGAACTGCCCGCCGGCAAGATCGATGCGGGGGAGGAGCCTTTCGCCTGTGCCGTGCGCGAGTTGCGCGAGGAAACCGGCTACCGCGCTGCCCGCTGGCGCCATGTCGGAGTGATGCACCCCTGCATCGGTTACTCTGACGAGCGCATCGAGATCTTCTACGCCAGTGGCCTGGAGCAGGTCGGCCACGCCTGGGACGACGGCGAGTTCCTCGAAATACTCCATCTTCCGGCCGCCGATGTCGAAGCCCGGATCCATGCCGGCGAGATCACCGACGCCAAGACGATCACCGCTTTCTTTCGTGCCCTGCCGCTGATCCGCGGGGCGGAGTGACTACCGTCGCCGTGATTGGCGCCGTGCCTGCGCAAGCGGCAGCCGCGCGCGGCTGCCGCCAATAATCGAGATTCCAGGATGAATGCAAGCGCCCATTCCCCCGTCACCATCGCCGTCGCCCAGCTCAATCTCACCGTCGGCGACCTCGTCGGCAACGCCGACCGGATCATCGCCGCGATCGCCGAGGCGCGCGCTGCGGGCGCCGACATCGTGCTCACTCCCGAACTCGCGCTCTCCGGCTATCCGCCCGAAGACCTGCTGTTGCGGCCCGACTTCTACCGCGCCTGCGCCCGCGAAGTGCAGCGCATCGCCGACGCCGCGCACGGCCTCACCGTGGTCCTCGGCCATCCGGCCGAGGCGGGCGGCTTGCGCTACAACACCGCTTCGGTGCTGCGCAGCCGCGGCGTGCTCGCGAGCTACCACAAGAACCTGTTGCCCAACTACGAAGTCTTCGACGAGGAACGCTACTTCGAAGCCGGTGCTGCACCCTGCGTGTTCGAATGCAA
>JANJVS010000095.1 GCA_024709955.1 Rhodocyclaceae bacterium | reverse complement strand
CCTTGGCTTCGAAGGCGGCCTTGTTCCAGTCGCTGGCGTAGGCCAGGGTGGGCTTGAGCACGCCGGCGGCCAAAAGACCGGCCAGCACGCCCGTCGCGCCGGCGCCCTTCAGCACGGTTCTACGAATCATGTCCATCGAATTACTTCCTCCTATCGTGGAAAGTGTTGGGTAATTCCTTGCGGTTGGGTAATGCCTTGCTGGTGCGATTCTCTGGGCTTTTGCCGGGCAAAGCAAGTCCGGGGCTTTATTCGGCAATAAAACCTCGATATGCGGGTCGCCCTAGGCGGCGATCCAGTGTCCGGATTTGCCCCCGGACTTTTCGAGCAGGCGCACCGACTCGATGACCATGCCGCGGTCGACGGCCTTGCACATGTCGTAGACGGTCAGCAGGGCGGCGGCGGCGGCGGTCAGGGCCTCCATCTCGACGCCGGTGCGGCCGAAGGTTTCCGCGGTCGCCGTGCAGGCGACGCTGCTGTCCGTTTCGTCGAGTTCGAATTCCACCGCCACCCGGGTCAGCGGGATGGGATGGCAGAGCGGGATCAGGTCGGCGGTGCGTTTGGCGGCCTGGATCGCCGCGATGCGGGCGACGCCGAGCACATCCCCCTTCTGGGACGACCCGGAGCGGATCAGTTCGAAGGTGGCCGGCCGCATGCGGATGCGCCCGCCGGCACGGGCTAGCCGGGCGGTTTCCGTCTTGGCGCCGACATCCACCATGTGTGCCTGTCCGGCGGCGTCGAAATGGGTGAGGGGAGAGGAGTCCATATGTGACATTTTCTTGCAATTGGGCACGCGGAGGCCGCGGGAGCGAACCGGTATCATAACCACATGAGACGATTCCCGCGGCTGATTTTCCTCGGAGCCCTGCTGCTCGCCGGCGCGCGGGCGGGCGCCGACGGCCTGCCCGATCTCGGCGAACTGGAACGGGTCGGGCTTTCGCCGCAGACCGAGCGGCGCCTCGGCGAACGCTACATGCAGGAAATCCGGCGCGACCCGGCCTATTTCGACGACCCCGAGGTCGCCGCCTACATCGGCCAACTCGGCCAGCGCCTCGCCGCGCATGTCGAGGGCGGCCACCCATCCTTCGAGTTCTTCGTCGTCAAGGATGCGGTGCTCAATGCCTTCGCGATGCCGGGCGGCTTCATCGGCGTGCATACCGGCCTGATCCTGGCGGCGCGCTCCGAATCCGAGCTCGCCGGCGTGCTGGCCCACGAAATTTCCCATGTCACCCAGAGCCACCTGGCGCGCTCCTTCGGCAAGCAGAGCCAGGCGCAGCTGGCCACCCTGCTATCGCTGGCGGTAGCCGCCCTGGCGGCGCGCAACAACCCGGACGTGGCCGTGGGCGCGGCGCTGGCCGGGCAGGCCGCTGGCATCCAGCAGCAGCTCAACTATTCGCGCGATTTCGAACGCGAGGCCGACCGTCTCGGTCTCGGCCTCATGGAACAGGCGGGCTTCGACGCGCGTGGCATGGTCAGCTTCTTCGAGCGCATGTTGCAGTTCGGCCGGCTCTACGAGAACAACGCCCCAGGTTATCTGCGTACCCACCCGCTGACCACCGAGCGCATCACCGACATGGAGAACCGCGTCGCCCAGCGGCCCTACCGCCAGGTGGCCGACAGCGAGGAATTCGGCCTGGTGCGCGCCAAGCTCAGGGCCCAGGAGGGGGCGCCCGCCGATGCCGTGGCCGACTTCGCCACCCAGCTCAGGGAGCACAAATACCTGTCCGAGGCCGTCGTCCGTTATGGCTACGCCCATGCGCTCTTGCGCCATAACCGGCTTGCGGAAGCCGCCGCCGAGGTTTCGATCCTGCGCCGGCTCAAGCTGGAATCGCCGTTGCTCGAAACCCTCGATGCCCAGGTGCGAATGCGCCGCGCGGACATGCAAGCTGCCTTGCAGATCCTGCGCGCCGGCGCCCAGCGTTATCCCCATGCGCGCGCGCTCACCTATGCCTTCATCGATGCGCAGCTTGCCGCCGGCGATGCACCCGCTGCCTTGGCCGGCACGCAGCGGGAATTGCAGCTGACCCCGGGGGACGCGCGCCTGTTTGCCATGCAGGCGAAAGCCTACGCCCTCATGGGCAAGCGCCTGCAGCAACACCGTGCCCAGGCCGAGGCTTACCTGCTGGAAGGCCAGTTGGGCGCGGCCGTCGAACAGCTCGAACTGGCCCGCAAGGCGGGCGACGGGAATTTCTACGAGCAGTCGCAGGTGGATGCGCGGCTACGCGAACTGAAGCAGCGCAAGGCCGAGGAAATGCGTCGGCGCCATTAGGCGGCGCCGGCTGCGGCGAAGGTGCCGCAGCCGGATTCCTGCATCAGGCCTTGTTACTTGTTCAGGCCCTGATAGTAATCCGAGAGGATTTTCGCCACTTCGGGGCGGGAGAACTCCGGCGGCGGTGCTTCGCCGCGACCGAGCATCTCGCGCACCTTGGTGCCGGACAGCGTGATGAAGTCTTCCTTGGTGTGGCCGGGAGCCTCGCGCATCATCACGACGCGGCCGAGCTTCTTCGACCAGGCGGTGTTGTCGGCCATGAACATTTCGATCAGCAGCGCGCCCTTGGGCACGTCGTCGAAGATGGCCTGCGCGTCGAAGGGGCCGTAGTAGTCGCCCACGCCCGCATGGTCGCGGCCGATGATGAAGTGGGTGGCGCCCATGTTCTGGCGGAAGACGGCATGCAGCACCGCTTCACGCGGCCCGGCGTAGAGCATGTCAAAGCCGTAGCCGGTCACCATCGCGCTGTTGGGCTTGAAGTACAGCTCGACCATCTTGCGGATGCAGGCATCGCGCACCGGCGCGGGGATGTCGCCTTCCTTCAGCTTGCCCAGCAGCATGTGGATGACCAGGCCGTCGGCGCCCAGGCGCTCCATCGCCATGTGGCAGAGTTCCTCGTGGGCGCGGTGCATCGGGTTGCGGGTCTGGAAGGCGACCACCTTTTTCCAGCCGCGCTCGGCGATTTCGTTGCGGATCTCGACGGCGGTGCGGAAGGTGTCGGGAAACTCGCTCTGGAAGTAACTGAAGTTCAACACCTTGATCGAGCCGGAAACCGCGAAGCGGCCGGCGGCGTTGAAGGCGGCCACGCCGGGGTGGGCAGGATCCGTGGTGCGATAGACCTTCTCGGTCATGAGGCGCATCTGGTCTTCGCTGACTTCCTCGATGGCATCCACCTCCATAATGGCCAGGACCGGATTGCCCTCGACGTTGGGGTCGCGCAGGGCGATGCGCTTGTGGCCCTTGATGGCGCTGACGTCCTTGGTCAGATTCAGGACCGGCACCGGCCAGAAGAGGCCGCTGGTGGTCTTCATGTGTTCGGCGACGCTGAGGGCGTCGGCCAGGTTCATGTAGCCGGTCAGCGGGTTGAAGTAACCCGACCCCATCATCACCGCGTTGGCGGCGGCGGCCGAGGAAAGCATCATCGAAGGCAGGGATCCCGCCTCATGCGTCAGTGCGCGATTCTGCGCATCGTCATAGACGAACAACGGATTTAGCTGATCGGAACCATGTGGCTTTATCACTGCTGATCCTCCCGGGGATGTTAGGTTTGAAAGCCCGGAAAATACAATAAGCCCCCATGCGCTCTTATCAAATAAATTTGTTTCAATGTGCCAAGGACTAATTGGTTATGTCGCCGTAATGGCGCGGAAAATCGGCCCTTTTGATCTGCATCAAGAGTTCCTTCGCATACATTGGCAAGCCTTATTTGCCAATCAAAAACCGGGATTACTCAGCCGCGCGTAAGGTGATAGCCTTCGGCCGTTTCGTGAGGTATTTGAAACCTCCGTTCCCGCCGGAAGCGGATTCGCGATACGCCACCGGCCAAGGTAGGGCGCGGAAATAATAGGACCGCTGCTACGAAAGAACAGCGGATTGTTAGCTAGCAAGGAGAGTAAGTAATGCCAACCTTTGTTCGTACCGAAAAGTGCGACGGCTGCAAGGGTCAGGATAAGACCGCCTGCATGTACATCTGCCCGCACAACCTGATGAAGCTCGACAAGGACGGTTCCGATACCGGCCACGCCATGAAGGCGTTCAACCAGGAACCCGAGCAGTGCTGGGAGTGCTACTCCTGCGTGAAGATCTGCCCGCAGGGTGCCATCGAAGCGCGCCACTACGCCGACGTCGTGCCTCTCGGCGGTTCGGTGCAGCCGCTGCGCGGTTCCGACTCCATCATGTGGACCATCAAGTTCCGCAACGGCAACATCAAGCGCTTCAAGTTCCCGATCCGCACCACGCCCGAGGGTTCGATCGACCCGTTCGGCGGCAAGCCGATGCCCAAGCTGGCCGACATCGAGGCCGTGGGCTCCTACACCCGCGACGTGATGGGTGGTTTCCGTGCCGGCAACCCCGCCGAACTGATCCGCAAGTAACAACCATAACGCAATCGAATCGAGGAATACACAATGGCTGGAACATTTGACAATCCGGAAGTCGTCCAGGAAGAGGTCGACGTTCTCCTGATCGGCGGCGGCATGGCTTGCTGCGGCGCCGGTTACGAAATCATGCGCTGGGCCGAGGTCGTCAAGGCCGAAACCGGCAAGGACCTCAAGATCAAGCTGGTCGACAAGGCCGCGCTGGACCGCTCGGGCGCCGTCGCCCAGGGCCTGTCCGCGATCAACACCTACATCGGCACCCGTCAGGACCCCGCCGACTACGCCCGCATGGTCTCCAACGACCTGATGGGCATCACCCGCGACGACCTCGCCTACGACGTTGGCCGCAACGTTGACGATTCCGTGCACCTGTTCGAAGAGTGGGGCCTGCCGATCTGGAAGACCGACGCCCAGGGCGTGCGTCACGACGGCGCCGAGTCGATCAAGGAAGGCCTGCCCCTCCTGAAGGACGGCGGCGAGCCGGTCCGTTCGGGCAAGTGGCAGATCATGATCAACGGCGAATCCTACAAGTGGATCGTCGCCGAAGCCGCCAAGAAGGCCCTCGGCCTGGATCGCATCCAGGAGCGCGTCTTCATCGTGCACCTGATCAACGACAAGAACGATCCCTCCCGCATCGCCGGCGCCGCCGGTTTCTCTGTGCGCGAGAACAAGATCTACATCTACAAGGCCAAGGCCGTGCTGCTCGCCGCCGGTGGCTGCGTCAACCTGTTCCGTCCCCGCTCCGTCGGCGAAGGCCAGGGCCGTGCCTGGTACCCGGTGTGGAACGCCGGTTCGACCTACTCGATGGCCGCCGAGGCGGGTGCCGAGCTGACCATGATGGAAAACCGCTTCGTGCCCGCCCGCTTCAAGGACGGTTACGGCCCGGTCGGCGCCTGGTTCCTGCTGTTCAAGGCCCGTGCAGCCAACGCCTACGGCGAAGACTACATGACCAAGAACAAGGACATGCTGAACGACTACCCGCCCTATGGCCAGGCCGCCGTTCCCGCTTCCTGCCTGCGCAACCACCTGATGCTCAAGGAGATGAAGGAAGGCCGCGGCCCGATCTACATGGACACCGTCACCGCGCTGGCCAAGCTGCGCGAGACCCTGTCGCCGAAGGAAGTCAAGCACCTCGAAGCCGAGGCCTGGGAAGACTTCCTCGACATGTGTATCGGTCAGTGCGGCATCTGGGTCGGCGAGAACATCGAGCCCGAGAAGAAGATGTCCGAACTGATGCCGACCGAGCCCTACCTGCTCGGCTCGCACTCCGGCTGCTGCGGCATCTGGGTGTCCGGCCCGACCGACGTCGGCGCGCCGACCACCGAAGAACTGCCGGGCGTGCCCGATCACCTGCCGAAGGGCTGGAACTGGGGCTACCGCGGCATGACCACCGTCAAGGGCCTGTTCACCGCCGGTGACGGCGTCGGCGCCGCCGGTCACAAGTTCTCCTCCGGTTCGCACACCGAAGGCCGTCTGGCCTCCAAGGCGATGGTCAAGTACTGCCTCGACAACGCCGACTTCAAGCCCGAACTCGACGAGACCCCCGAGCAGATCGCCGAAGCCATCTGGAAGCCGGTGCGCAACTTCCTGCAGTTCAAGGACTACACGACCGCCATCGACGTCAACCCCAACTACATCACGCCCAAGATGCTGCAGTTCCGCCTGCAGAAGATCATGGACGAGTACGTTGCCGGTGTCGCGACCTACTACAACACCAACGACAAGATGTTGGCTGTTGCCGAAGAGAAGCTCGAGATGCTGAAGGAAGACGCCCAGAAGATGCGTGCGAAGGACCTGCACGAACTGCTGCGCGCGTGGGAAAACTACCACCGCATCCTGACGGCCGAGGCCCACATGAAGCACATCCAGTTCCGCGAGGAGAGCCGCTACCCCGGCTTCTACTACCGCACCGACAAGAACTTCGTCGATGAGGAGAACTGGCACTGCTTCGTGAACTCGATCTACGACAAGAAGACCAAGAAGTGGACCTGCTTCAAGCGCAAGCACGTCGACCTGGTCGACAAGTCG
>JANJVS010000219.1 GCA_024709955.1 Rhodocyclaceae bacterium | reverse complement strand
GAGACGGCCCTCGACGGCGGCCTTGGAGAGCAGGGCGGCGTCGGACACCAGCAGATTGACGGCGTCGATGCAGGTGTTGAGGTTGTTCTTGATGGTGTTGAAGTCGCCGTTGTAGGAATCGGTGATCTTCGGCGGGATGTCGCCCTTGGAAATGCGGTCGACGTAGGTCGCCGCCACGTTCAAGGGGCCGATCACGGCGTCGAGGGTGGCGTTTACGCCGGCGATGATGGTGCGATAGTCGCCGGGGTGCTTGTCCGCATCCGCTCGCGTGGCCAAGTGGCCGCTGATTGCCGCGTGTTCGAGCTTGTTGGTGTCGTCGATCATGGCGCGCAGGTTGGTATGGATTTCCCGCACCGAGCGCTCCAGCTGGCCGATCTCGTCCTGGCGGGAAACGGCCGGCACCGCGGACAGATCGCCGGCGGCGATGCGATGGGCCGAGTCGGTGGCGGCGCGCACGGCGCGCAGCGTGCCGGACAGCAGCCAGATGAAAAGCACGGTCAGGCACAGCACGACGAGGGTGGAAACGCTGGAGAAGGTAAGGCCCCGGCGGGAGGAGGACTGCAGCTCGGCCGCCGCGCCGGAGAGCGCCGTCGCCAGGCTGTCCTCGAACACCTTCATCGCGTCGATCTTGGCCGTGATGGTGGCGAACCAGTCGGCCGGCAACACGCCGTAGCCGCCCTCGGCGGCCTTGTCGAGGGCGATCTTGCGCATTTCCGCCGTGCGCACGCTGGGCGGCGTCGCGAACAGCTGCTTCAGCGCTGCGCGCTGGGCTTCGCTCGCGACGTCTTGAAAACCGGCCAGATAGACATCCTGGCTCGTGACGATGCCGATGAAGCGGCGCAGCAGGGCGGCATCCATGGGCTTGTCGGCGGCGAAGGCGGCGTTCACGGTCGCGCGTTCGCGCCCGGCCTGCTCCTTGGCGTTGAGGAACATCACGTAGCCGGTGAACTGGCGCGCCATGTCCGCGTGGCTCAGGGCCGGCGCGGCGAGGGCGACGCTGCCCAGGTAGCGCTCGATGCTGCCGGTGAAGAAGGCGAAGGACTGGGGACCGCTGAAGGCGAGGGAGGCGATCTGCTTGCGCGCGTCGTCGAGTTTGGCGATGGCCTCGTCGGCACCCTTGAGTCCGTTGGCCAGGCCCGCTGGCAGACTGTCGGCTTCCTGCGTGGCGCGGACGCGCTTCAGCGCCGCGAGTTTATCGTCCGTGTCCTTGCGCTGCTTTTCGAGTTCGGCGGAGAACTTCGCGCCGGCTGAGGCGATGAATCCGGCGGACAGACCGCGTTCCTTCTGCAACTCGTGGACCAGGGCGCTGGCCGCCACGGCGACCTCGCTGACGGCGGCGATTTGCTCACCTTCCTTCAGGGCGCCAAGGTTGGTCGCCATTTCCTTGGTCAGGTAGAACGCCATGCCGGCGGCCAGCGCGGCGAAAAGAAACAGCAATCGCAGGCGGATCGACTTGGCTCCGGACACGGTGGTTGTCATGCAGGCTCCTCCAGGGTTGGGTGGTTTGTTGTTGTTCTTGATCCGTGGCAAAACAAAGGGCGACCTCGGGGTCGCCCTTGAATACTACTAAACCTCGCCGGCCTTAAACCATTCCCGCGTCCTGAGCGGCCTCGATGGAGTTTTGGGAGACGTTGGCGAGGGAGGCCATTTCGTCGACGGAGAGGACGCGCTGGATGTTGAGGATGATGACGAACTTGCCATTGACCTTGCCCATGCCGTCGATGAAGTCGGCGCGGATCTTGGCG
>JANJVS010000054.1 GCA_024709955.1 Rhodocyclaceae bacterium | reverse complement strand
CTCTTAATCCGTTTGTCGTAGGTTCGACCCCTACACGGCCCACCAGGATTCAAGCGGCTTCCAGCGATGGAAGCCGCTTTCGTTTTGGGGGTCGCATAGCTGCATCGTGGCCGCAACCCCGGCACGGCATCCAGTCGCGTGGCCGCCTGGGCCGGATGATCGGGAGCCGGATGGGCATGCCACTCCACCATTCCCCCGGTTCGCCACCCACCCAGGCTCTGCCGCTCATGGGCAGGCGTGGTTTGCTCGACCGTATCGCGGCGCTTTGCTTCGTCGGCGCCGACTTTGGAGATCAGGCGTCGCAGGACTTGTCACCGCCACTGCAGCCGCTGCCGCCGGAACAGCTGCCGCAGCCGCCGTCCTTCTTGCGGAACGGGCCGAGCCGCGGATTGCGCGCGGCGAAGGCGCGGTAGAGGCGGTCCACGCCGATGCCGGCGAGCATGAGGGCGAAGATCAGGCCGATGGCGGTGAGGTAGAGGGACATGTCAGTTGCCTGCCGGGCCGCCCCAAGGGCAACCGCGCCCCCCAGTGGGGAGCGGCGCACCGGGGTCGTGAGCGAAGGGAATCCCGGCGGGGCCGTGGGCGGTCATTTCTTAGCCGCCGAGGCCGGCGAAGCCCATGAAGGCGAGCGAGAGGATGCCGGCGAGCATCAGCGACAGCGCGGTGCCCTGCGCCACCGACGGCACGTCGGAGAGCGTCAGGCGCTCGCGCACGCTGGCCATCAACACCAGGGCGAGGGTGAAGCCGGCGCCGGCGCCGACGGCGAAGGTCACGGACTGGACGAAGTCGTACTCGCGCGCGGTCTGGAACAGGGCGACGCCGAGCACCGCGCAGTTGGTGGTGATCAGCGGCAGGTAGATGCCGAGGGCGCGGAACAGGGCCGGGCTGTATTTCTTCAGGACCATCTCGACCAGTTGCACCGCCGAGGCGATGATCACGATGTAGGCGATCAGGCGCAGGAACTCCAGATTGAAGCTCGTGAGCAGCAGGTTGAGACCGTAGGCGCACAACGAGGCGACCAGCATCACGAAGGTGGTCGCCGCGCCCATCGGCGCGGCGGTCTCCAGCTTGCCCGAGACGCCGATGAAGGGACACAGGCCGAGGAACATCGCCAGCACGAAGTTGTTGGCGAGGAAGGCGCTGATGAAGATCTGCCAGGCGCTCTCATGCATTTTGTGCCACCTCCGCGAGTTTGCGCTGCTTGCGCCGGGCAACGGCGGCGAACACCAGCAGCCACATGCCGAGCACGAAGAAGCCGCCGGGCGGCAGCACCATGACGACCCAGGGCTGGAAGTTCGCGCCGAACAGCGCGACGCCGAACAGCTTGCCGGCGCCGAGAATCTCGCGCACGGCGCCGAGCGCGAACAGACCGATGGTGAAGCCGAGGCTCATGCCGAGGGCGTTCACCATCGCCTTGAACGGCGGGTTCTTCGAGGCGTGGGCCTCGGCGCGGCCGAGGATGATGCAGTTCACCACGATGAGCTGGATGAAGGCGCCGAGCGCGTCGTAGAGGGCGAGGCTGACCGCCTGGATCAGATAATCCACCACCGTGACGAAGGTGGCGATGATGACGATGTAGGTGGCGATGCGCACCTCCTTCGGGATCAGCTTGCGCAGCAGCGACACCAGCACGCAGGAGCAGGTCAGCACGAAGGTGGTGGCCAATCCCATCGAGAGGGCATTCACCGCCGATACGGTCACCGCCAGCGCGGGGCAGAGGCCCAGCACCATGACGAACACCGGGTTCTGGCGCCAGACGCCCTCCATGAACTCGTCCCAGGTACGTACAGTCGTCTGGCTCATGACTTTTCCTTAAGCTTGTCGAGATGCGGCGCGATGCGCGGCAGCAGCGCCTGCGCCGTGTCGTTGATCGCCTTGCCGACGGCGCGCGAGGTGATGGTCGCGCCGGCGATGGCATCCACTTCCCAGGGATTGGCCTTGCTGCCGTGCTTGACGGCGCGGATCTGGTGGGCGAGCGCCTGGCCGTCGGCGGCGAGCCTGGCCTCCAGGGGGAAGTTGGCGAGGAAGTCCTTGTCGACGAGGATCTTGTCGCCGATGCCCGGCGTCTCGCGCGAGGAGACCACGCCGAAGCCCGTCACTGCGGCTTTCTCCGGGTCCCAGGCGAACAGGATGCGCACCGTGTCGGCGTAGCCCTTGGCGCCGCCCTCGGCGGCGATGCCGGCGAGCTTGCCGGCGGCGTCGTAACCGGCGTAGAACTTCACGGCGCCGGCCGGCACCGTGCCGCCGGCGCCGAGTTTTTCGACTTCGCCCGCTGCGGTGGCGACGTACTCGGCGATCGACTTGGCGGCGGGGATCACCTTGAACACCGCGCGCTCGACGGCGATGCGCTTGTTCTCCTGCACGGCGTCGTAGGTGCCTTGGTAGGCGGCGACGATGATCAGGCCACAGATGGCGGAGATCAGCCCGAGGGTGCGGACCATCGCCGCGGCGGGCGTCGTTTGCGGCAGGGTCGCTTCGGCGTTCATGGCTCTCGGTCCTGTTTCTTCGGCTTGTTCGGCAGGAAGCGCTTCTTCGGCGTCACGGCGCCGGCGTCCTCGCGCGAGATGTAGCCCGGATGCAGCGGATAGGAGGCGCCCTTCTTCTGGCGGCCGAGGAGCGACGAGGCGCCCTTGCCGAAGGGCGTCGGCTGGGTGATCTTCTCGATCAGCGGCGTCGCGGCGTTGCCGAGCAGGATCGCGTACATGACGCCCTCCGGCAGGCCGCTGTAGTAGCGGATCACCACGGTGAGGATGCCGATCAGCGCGCCATACACCCACATGCCCCTGGGCGTCACCGGCGAGGTCGCCATGTCGGTCGCCATGTACACCGCGCCGAGGATCAGGCCGCCGGAGAACAGCATGAAGAAGGGGTTCGGGTAGCGCGTGCCGTCGAAGGCGAACAGCAGCCAGGCCGTCAGGGCGGCGCTGCCGAGGATCGCCGCCGGGATGCGCCAGTCCATGTAGCGGCGCAGGGCGAGGTAGGCGCCGCAGACCAGGATCAGCGCCGGCGAGGGGCCGACCGCCATGTGGCCGGAGAGCGAGGTGATGAGTTCCTCGGCACCGGCCAGCACGCCCTCGAACTTCCACTTGGCCAGCGGCGTGGCACCGGCGAGCGCGTCGAGCTGCTTGAGCTTGAGCCAGGCGGCGACGTCGGCCGGCTGCATCAGCGGCAGCGCCATCGAGGACGGGATCATCTCGTGGAAGCGGCCCGGCAGGAAGGACGGCGTGTAGGTGGCGATCGCCTGCGGGAAGGCGGCCTGGGCGAAGGCGCGCCCGACCAGCGCCGGGTTGAAGACGTTGAAGCCGATGCCGCCGAACAGCGCCTTGCCCAGCGCGATGGCGACGAGGCCGGCGACGGCGCCCATCCAGAGCGGGAAGCCCGGCGGCAGCGAAAGCGCCAGCAGCAGGCCGGTGATCACCGCCGAATAGTCGGAGATGTCGCCGGACTGGGTGCCGGTCTTGACGAACCAGCGCTCGGCGAGCAGGCAGCTGCCGGTGACGACGACGAGCGAGGCCATGGCCGACAGGCCGTACTGATAGACGTAGAAGGCACAGATCGGCAGCAGCGACCAGACGACATGGCGCATGATCTGCTCGACGCTCTTCGGCCCCTTGATGTGGGGCGCGGAACGGATCTCGATACTCATTTGGCGGCCATCGCTTTCTCGCGCAGGATCTGCTTGGCGACGCGGAACTGCTGCACCAGCGGGATGTTGGAGGGACAGACGTAGGAGCAGCAGCCGCACTCGAAGCATTCGCCGAGGTGGTAGCGCGAGCCCATCAGGTCGTATTCGCGCTTCGCCGCCAGCATGCCGAGCTGCGAGGGATTGAGGCCCATCGGGCAGGACTCGACGCACTCGGCGCACTTGATGCACGGAAAGGTCCTGCGCGCCAGGCCGTCGGCAACCTGGTCGGCGCGCATCACCAGCACGCCGGAGATGCCCTTGGTGATCGGCACGTCAAGGGAAGCGGCGGCCTGGCCCATCATCGGCCCGCCGAGGATGATCTGCCGGGCATCCGCGTTCGGGGCGCCGGCATGGTCGAGGATGAAGGAGAGCGGCGTGCCGAGCGGCACGATGTAGTCGCCGGGCCGCGCCACGCCGGGGCCGGTGACCGTGACGACGCGCTCGGTGAGGCCGCGCCCGGCCGGCAGCAACCGGCCCAGCGCGGCCAGCGTACCGACGTTGTTGACCACCATGCCAAGGGACACCGGCAGGCCGCCGGCGGGAATTTCCACGCCGAACAGCGCCATGATCAGCATCTTCTCGGAGCCCTGCGGATACTTGGTCGGCACCAGCTCGGCGTGGATCTCCCCCTCCGGCACCTTGCCAGCTTTTTCGATGGCCGCGCGCACGGCGTCCCGCGCGTCGCGCTTGTTGTCCTCGATGCCGACGATGGCGCGCACGGCGCCGGTGGCGCGCATCGCGTAGCGGATGCCCGTCACCAGGTCGTCGGCCTGCTCGATCATGACGCGATGGTCGCAGGTCAGATAGGGCTCGCATTCGCAGCCGTTCACCACCAGCGTTTGCACGTGGGCCTGCTTCGGCAGGGTTTGCTTGGCGTGGGTCGGGAAGGCGGCGCCGCCGAGGCCGACCATGCCGGTGTCCCAGACCGCCTGCAGGATGTCGGCGCCGGACAGCGACGCCATGTCGCGCGGCTGGCCCCAGAGATCCTGCTGCGTCGCGCCCGGATGGGCGCGGATGACGATGGACTCGACCCACGGTCCGCGCGCGCCGGGCCGCAGGCCGATGAACTCGACCACGCCGGTGACGGGCGCGTGATGGGGCACCGACAGCCAGTCGTCGGTGCGCGCGATCGGCTCGCCGCGCACCACTTCCTGGCCGACCTTGACGATCGGGTGGGGCGCCTTGCCGATGTGCTGCGAGAGCGGCACGACCACCTTCGGCGGGAACGGCAGGCGGCGGATCTTCTGCCGCGCGGTCAGCTTGTTGGCCGGCGGATGCACGCCGCGCTGGAAGGCTTCGCCGCGAAAATAGCTGAGTAGTTTCATGATGTCCTAGTCGGGCACCGCGGGGCGGGAGCGGGACGCCCCGCTCCCGCTCCGCATCAGTTGAACTTCGCGGCGCGCGCCATCAGCTTGTCGACGCCCGGCTCGGCCATGTTCCACGGCGTGCCGGGATGGATGCAGCCGGCGGTGCACTTCTCGGCCGCCTTGACGATGTCGGCGAACTTCGCGCCCTTCGGATCGATGACGATCGCCAGCTTCTGGTCGTTGTAGGCGAAGGTCTTCGGCGCGAGGTTGATGCACTCGTCGCAGGCCGTGCACTCGGGCGTTTCAACCCAGACCGGCTCGTAGTCGCCGCGCGCGCCCTCCGCCGCGCCGGCGGAAGTCGGCGCTGGCGCGACGGTGGCCGCGGCTGGCGCGCCGTCGCCGCCACCGAGGCCGAGGCTGGCGGAGATCTTGGCCAGCAGGTCGGCGCGCACGCGCTCTGCCACCGCGCTCTCGTCGCCGGCGCGGGCATCGACGCCGGCGATGTTCTTGAGCTGGCGCCAGAAGTGCAGGCGCTCCTCGGTCGAGCGCACCAGATCCTCGGTGACCAGCAGGCGCATCAGGCGGTTCTTGCCGTCGACGGCCCAGATGAAGGGGAACTTCCCCTCGCGCTCGTCGGCGTCCAGCTTCAGGAAGTCGGCGAGCATGACCATGTTCTCGTTCCAGGTCTCCGGCGGCGCCTTCTTGAACTGCTTGAGGAAGCGCGCCTCGGTGGCGGCGAAATCGGCGAAGGTCATCGGCAGCTCCATGCTCTGCTCGGCGCCGGACTCGTCGCGGTACTTGAGGGTGTAGGTCGGCCAGTCGGCGTCGGGCGCCGGGTTGCCTTCGAGGCTGACCGTCTCGTGGAAGGTGATGCCGGCGTCCGGGTCGAAGCGGAACAGCGGATAGGCGCGGCTCTCGACCGCGAGCTTGCTCTGGTCGAAGCTCTTGTCGTCGCCGACGCCGTGCTCGGGCGGGCAGACGGCGTAGATGTTGAACAGCGCCGGACGACGGCTGTTGAGGCCGTCGATGTAGCTCTCGATCAGGTGGTTAACGTGGGCGATCGTGCTCTGGCTGACGTAGGAGGTACGGTGCGCGAGGCCGATCAGCGAGATCTCCTTGCGGGTCTCCTGCTTGCCGCGCTGCGCCGCGCCGAAGGGCGCCATGTCCGAGACCTGCGAGATGAAGCCCGAGGTGCAGGCCTGGCCGCCGGTGTTCGAATACACCTGCGTGTCGACCACCAGCACCTTGATCGGCATGCCCGACATCATGGCGCGCGAGAGGTTCTGGAAGCCGATGTCGTACATCGCGCCGTCGCCGCCGAGGGAGACGACCGGCGGACAGAGCTGCCACTCGTCCTCGGAGAACTTGCTCCAGGTGAAGCGGCGGAAGAAGTCGTCGTCGCGGTCCGGCAGGTAGTCGCCGGCGAGTTCCTTCTCGGCCATGCGCACCGCCTTGAAGCCGTCGGCCATCTTGGCCATGTGGCCCTCGAACAGGCCCATCGCCACCGAGGGCGAGTCCTGGAACAGGTGCGAGGTCCAGGGGAAGGGATAGGGGCTGAACGGATAGGTGGAGCCCCACACCGAGGTGCAGCCGGTGGAGTTGACGATGCCCATCTCGGCGCGGCCGCGCTTGGTCGGGCCCTCGACGTAGCGCCACTTGAGGTCCTTGAGCTTTTCGAGCAGCTGGGCGGTGTTCTTCACCCACTGCGGGTCGAGCAGCTGCGAGGGCTTGTTCTCGGTGAGCTTGGCGGCGAGGTTGGACAGGGTCAGGTCGTGCTGGCCGGCGGCTTCGACGGCCTTCACCACGGCGCTGGCGTCGGTGAGATCCACCGCCGAGGCGAGCTTGATGCGCATGTGCTGTTCGAGGCGGGCGATCAGGTCGTCGAGCTTTTCGACGAAGGCCTTGACGCGCGGCTGCATCAGCGCGGTGACCGTCGCGGTGAACAGGTGGATCGCGGTCTTCTCGCCGCAGCCCAGGCAGGCGCCGTCGCCGCAGTTCATCGAGCCGTAGTTGCGCTTGTCGAGCAGCAGGGTTTCCAGCGCGCCGATCTTCTCGTCGAGGCTGTCGATGCGGCTGTATTCCTTCGGCGTGGTCGGCAGGTCGAGCCAGAAGTTCCAGTCGCGGCGCAGCTTGTCGGTGGACTCCTCGGTCTGGGTGACCATCTTGAGCGCGTCGTCCTCGCAGACGGTGACGCACAGCGCGCAGCCCTTGCAGGTGTAGGGGTTGATGGTGATCGAGAACAGGCCGCCGCTGCCCTTGGCCTTCTTCTCCTTCTGGTTCCAGTAGGGCTTGGTGGCGGCGAACTGGAAGCCGGCGAGCTGCACCTGCAGCAGGGTGAATTCGGACGACATGCTGTGGCGGTCGGCCTCGGGCGCCTCGGCGACGGTCTCGCTCATGGCGCGGTCGATCAGCGGCCGTACCGGGCCGCCGACGGTATCGACCAGGTTGCGCAGCTTCTTCTCGACGGTGCGCGAGGCGCGGCGCAGGAAGCGCGTCGGCGTGCCGCCGGTCTCGATGCGGTTGATGCAGGTGTTGAAGACGTCGCCGATCGAGCTGACCAGGCCGGGGATCGCCGAATCCGGGCACTCGGTGTAGCAGTTGCCGCAGGCCGTGCAGTTCTCGGCGATCCACACCGGATGCTCGAAGCGGATGCCGGTCATGTCGCGGTAAACGCCGGTGGCGGCGGGCATCACGGCGGTGCCGATGAAGGGATCGACGAGGTTGTCGGAGCCCTTGCCGGTCAGATAGAAGTTGCCGGTTTGTTCCCAGAAGCGGTGGATGTCGGCGATCTTGCCGTCGCCGGCCGGCAGCTGCTGCAGCATGATCGGCAGGCCGGCGTCCTTCTTGACGAGCTGCTTGCGCGTCACGCCGACCTGCTTGTCGGTGATCTCCTTGAGCTCGGTGTAGCCGCGCTTGACGACGCGCAGGTTGTCCTGCACGACACGCGCGCCCTTGCCGCCGAACTTGGCCTGCAGTTGCGCCTCGATCGCCGCGAACAGCGCGTTCTCGGTCAGGTTGGCGCTTTGCATCACCGGGCTGGCGGCGAAGAAGGCGCCCTGGAAGGCGATGCCCTGCATGCGCAACTGCAACTCGGGCGAACCGGCCTCCTCGCGCGCGATCTGGAAGGCGTCGAGATGGTAGACGCGGATGTCGTTATCGACGATGAATTTCTGCGCCCAGACCGGGAAGCTCGCCCAGGTCTCGTCACCGAGGTTCGACTGGATGATCAGGAAGCCGCCCTTCTTGAGGCCGGAGAGCGGGTTCGAGTGGCCGAACACGTTGGGGTCGGGGGAGAGCACGACATCCACGTAGGTGTATTCGCAGTTGATACGGATCGGCTCCGGCGCGGCGGAAAGGTAGTAGGTGGTCGGCTGGCCCTTCTTCTCGGAACCGTATTTCGGGTTGGCCTTGATGTCCCAGCCGAGCAGCTCGTAAAGGGTCATCGCCAGGTTCTTGCCGGTGGTGATCGCGCCCCAGCCGCCGACCGAGTGCATGCGCACGGTGATGGCACCCTTGGGCAGCAGGTTGGGGTTCTCGCTGCCGCGGATGCCGAGCGCCTTGATCTGCGGATACTTCTCCTGCAGGTCCTGCTGGTGCACCTCGTCCTTCGGATTGAGCGGGTCGCGCGCGAAGTCGATCGAGAGGTAGAAGAACTTGCGCTTGGCGCCCTCGGGCAGCATGTTCTCGATGGCGCCGATCAGGCCCTCGGGCTGCAGGTCGCGCGAGCCGAGGCCGTAGCAGCCGGAGTAGAGGCGCGGCATCTCGCCGGCGCCGTAGCTCGCATAGCCCGCATAGGGCTTGTCGCCGTCGAGCACCATGCCGTTCTCGATGCACTTGACCAGGGTGGCGCGCACTTCGCGCATCAGCGGCAGGTCCTCGGCGAGCGGCTGGTCGGTGCGCTCCAGCACGACGACGCCCTTCCTGCCCTTGAGCACCTTGCCCAGCAGATCGCCCGGGAAGGGGCGGAACATCGTGAGGTTGACGACCCCGACCTTGAGCTTGCGCGTCTCGCGCAGGTAGTCGGCGACGGCCTCGGCCTGCACGATCATGCTGCCCATGCCGACGATCACGTAGTCGGCGTCCTCGCACTTGTAGGTGGACACGCGCTGGTACTGGCGCCCGGTCAGGCCGGCGTATTCGGCCATGCAGGCGTCGGTGATCTCCTCGATATGGTCGAAGAAGTAGGGACGCTGGCCGGCGGTGGCCTGCATGTAGGCATCCTGGTTCTGCACCGAGCCGGACACCAGCGGGGTATCCACGTCCCAGATCGCCGGCACGCGACGGCGCTTCGAGCCGTAGAGCATGGCCTGCGCCGGGGTCGGCGTGTCGATCAGGTCGTCCGGCTTGCCGAGGTATTCGGCCACCAGCTCGCGTTCGGGCAGCACGCAGGATTCGATCAGGTGGGTGGTGATGAAGCCGTCCTGGCCGACGATCGCCGGCGTCAGCGACAGCTCGGCGACCTTGCGGCCGATCAGGTTGAGGTCGGCGCACTCGGTGGCGTTCTTGGCCATCACCTGGATGAAGCCGGTGTCGTCCACGCAGTGGTAGTCGTCGTGGCTGCAATGCACGTTGAGCGAGGCCTTGGTGATGGCGCGACAGCCCATGTTGAGCAGGTAGGGCAGGCGCTTGCCGACGGCGCCGTAGAGCGACTCGTGCATGAAGGCGACGCCCTGCGCCGAGGAGAAGTTGGTGGCGCGCAGACCGGTCATCGCCATGCCGGCGGTGACGCCGGCGGCGGCGTGCTCGGACTCCGGCTCGATGAAGATCAGCGGCTTGTCGGAGATGTTGAGATGGCCCTTGGCGACCTCCTCGGCCCAGTACTCGCCCATCTGCGTCGAGGGTGTGATCGGGTAGGCGCCGGCGGCGTCCGAGGCCTCGCGCTCGACATGGATGACGGCGGTGTTGCCATCGACGGCATCGCGGACGCCCGGATACTTGACCTGCTTCTGGTCGGTTTCGCTCTTGGCGGACTGGAACAGTTTCGTCAACATGGGAAGCTCCTAATGGGAATTCAATTCAGCGTCGGCAGCGCGTCCTGCCGCAGGATCTTTTTCGCGGCCGCGCCCTTGACCGGCTTGTTGGGGGTGTCGAACCAGACGATGGCGCCGGTTGGACAGCGCTCGATCGGCGCGCGCGTGGCCCAGGCGTTGAGCTCGTAGCGCACCGCCGCGAGCTGGCCGTCGAGTTGCATCAGGCCGGGCGGCGCGTCGGCGACGCACTTGCCGCAGGCGGTGCAAGCCACCTCGCAGGATTTCTCGGCCGTCTCGCCGTCCGCCTTGTTCTTGCAGGCGATCCAGAGGCGATGGCTGATCGGCTCCAGCGAGAACAGGCCCTTGGGGCAGACCTCGACGCAGTCGTTGCAGGCCGAGCACTTGTCGGCATCGACCACCGGCAGGCCGTGCTCGTCCAGATGGAGGGCGTCGAAATTGCAGACCACTTCGCAGTCGCCGAGGCCGAGGCAGCCCCAGGCGCATTCCTTGCCGCCGCCGCCGACCACCGCCGCCGCGCGGCAGGTCTTGAGGCCGGCGTAGCGCGCGCGCGTGAAGGCGACATGCTTGCCGCCCGCGCAGGCGAGCCGCGCCACCTTCTTCTCGACGCTGCCCGCCGCGACGCCGAGCAGGTCGGCGATGTCCTGACGCTGCTGCGGCGAGCTCACGGTGCACTGCGCCGGCACGACGTCGCCGCTCACCACCTTCTCGGCGAAACCGCGGCAGCCGGGCATGCCGCAGGCCCCGCAGTTGGACTTGGGCAGCAGCTCCTCGACCTGCTCGATGCGCGGGTCTTCATAGACGAACAGCTTGCGGTTGGCGAAGGCCAGCAGCGCGGCCAGGGCCACGCCGAGCACGGCCATGAAGGCGCCCGCCACCGTCAAACTCGAGATAGATTCCATGAGACAGCCATACCCCGACAAAAGCACGACGAGCGCGCGGCAATGGAATGCGGGGCTGCGCGCCGTGACCGAGAAAACCGACCGCCCGGGCCCGCCTCCGAAACCGGAAGGCGCGCCGCGGCGACCGAACCTTGGTTGGCCGGACGAAACCCGCGCCTTGCGGGCACGAGCCTCGACGGCCATCACGGCGCGACCGGGGGTTGCCCCGGTCAACTGGGCAAAAGGGCGGCTTGCTGCCCTTTTGGACTGGCATGCGTGGGGTTGCGCCCCGTGCATGTTCGTGATGCGGCGGAGTATAAGTAACAATGACGCAGCGCAACAAGCAATGGTTTTGATGCAAGCAATAAAATTATTTTCTACCGAAGATATAGCCGCCGCCGTGCGCCTCCATGCTTCCCGGGGGGATGGCGCTGGCTCCCGCCACCGTGCCGCCAGCGCCGACTTTCCCGGCGCCATGCGTCTCCGCGCCGTCCATGCTTGACCGCCGATAAGCCAATTTCCGCCGATTCAGGCAAAATTCGCCCCCCATGCTGACCGCCACCGGCCTTTCCTGTGTTCGCGGCGAACGCCGCCTGTTCGCCGGGCTCGATCTCGCGGTCGGCCCGGGCGAATGGCTGCACGTGCAGGGGGAGAACGGCGCCGGCAAGACCAGCCTGCTGCGCATCCTTTCCAGTCTCGCCCCGCCCGCGGAAGGCCAGATTTTCTGGCGCGGCGCGCCGATCCGCGAGCTCGCCGAGGACTACCGGCGCGAAATGCTCTTCCTCGGCCACCATGGCGCGGTGAAGGAAGAGCTCACGCCCTTCGAGAACCTGCTGCTCGCCGCCCAGCTCGACGGCGCCCCCCTCGACGAGACCGAGGCCCTCGGGACGCTGGCGCGTTTCGGCCTGCGCGGCCGCGAGGATCTCGCCGTGCGCTTCCTTTCCGCCGGCCAGAAGCGCCGCGTGCTGCTCGCCCGGCTGGCGGTGCGCAAGGCCACGCTGTGGATTCTCGACGAACCCTTCACCGCCCTCGACGTCAAGGCCGTGGACATGCTCTCCGCGTTGATCGAGGAACATCTGGCCGGCGGCGGCATGGCGATCCTCACCAGCCACCAGAGCATGCCGCTGCCCAACGGCAAGGTGCTCAAGATATGAACGCGATCCTCGCCGTGATCCGCCGCGACCTGCTGCTGGCGATGCGCAGGAAGAGCGAGGTGCTCACCGCCCTGTTCTTCTTCGTCATCGTCGTCAGCCTGTTTCCCCTCGGCATCGGCCCCGAGGCCGCGCTGCTCAAGAAGATCGCCCCGGGCATTCTCTGGGTGGCGGCGCTGCTCGCCACCATGCTCGGCCTGGCGCGCCTGTTCGCGCCCGACCATGCCGATGGAACTCTTGAGCAGATGGTGCTGTCTCCCACCCCGTTGGGCCTGCTGATAACGGGTAAAATCGCCGCCCACTGGATCACCACCGGCCTGCCGCTGGTGCTGCTGGCGCCGGTGCTGGGCATCCAGTTCGACCTGGACGCCGAGGCGCTCGGCATCCTCGTGGTGGCGCTGCTGCTCGGCACCCCGCTGCTGTCGCTGATCGGTGCGATCGGCGCGGCGCTGACGCTGGGCGTGCGCGGCGGCGGCGTGCTGCTTTCCCTGCTGGTGCTGCCGCTCTACGTGCCGGCCCTGATCTTCGGCGCCGGCGCGGTGGAGGCGCACATTTCCGGCCTGGGCGCCGGCGGGCATCTGTCGCTGCTGGCCGCGCTGCTCGCGCTGGCTGTGTTTTTCGCGCCGTGGGCGACCACGGCCGCCCTGAGAATCGCTCTTGAGTAGGAATTCGCTTGAATAACAAGATCATCAACTGGTTCAAGTACGCCTCGCCGCAGAGCTTCTATCCGCTCGCCGGCAAGATGATCCCGTGGTTCTGGGCGCTCGCGGCGATCTTCGGCGGCATCGGCCTGTGGATCACCTTCTTCGCCGCCCCCACCGACTTCCAGCAGGGCGAGGGCTACCGCATCATCTTCATCCACGTGCCGGCGGCCTGGATGTCGATGTTCATCTATATCGTCATGGCCGGCTGGGCAGCCCTCGGCCTCGCCCTCAACACGCGCCTGTCCGGCATGATGGCCCAGGCCCTCGCGCCCACGGGGGCGATCATGGCCTTCCTCTCCCTCTGGACCGGCGCCTTCTGGGGCAAGCCGATGTGGGGCGCCTGGTGGGTCTGGGACGCGCGCCTGACCTCGGCGCTGATCCTGTTTTTCCTCTACATCGGCTTCATCGCGCTGCAGGCGGCGATCGACGATCCGCGCCGCGCCGACAAGGCCGGGGCCATTCTCGCGCTGGTGGGCGTGGTCAACGTGCCGATCATCTATTTCTCGGTGAAATGGTGGAACACCCTGCACCAGGGCGCCTCGGTCTCGCTGACCAAGGCGCCGACCATGGCGGCCACCATGCTCTGGGGCATGCTGATCATGGCGCTGGCTTTCTGGATGTATTCGATCGCCGTCGCCCTGACCCGCGTGCGCGCCATCATCCTGGAACGCGAGGCCCACACCGAGTGGGTCAAGGAACTGCCCGAGGTGAAAGGAACCGGACAATGAACTGGGAATCCCCCGCCGCCTTCTTCGCCATGGGCGGCTACGGTCTCTACGTCTGGGGCAGCTTCGGCGTCTGCGCGCTGCTCATGATCGCGGAACCAATCCTCGCGTCGAAGCGTCGTAAGGATATTTTGCGCAGCCTGCGCCGCGAACGCATCGCGGAAAACCTGGACCAACAATGAAACCTCGTCACAAACGCATCGCCCTGATCGGCGGCGGCCTCGCGGCGCTGGGCATCGCCGCCGCGCTGGTGCTGAACGCCCTCAACAGCAACATTGCCTTCTTCGTCACCCCCACCGAGATCGCCGAGGGCAAGGCGCCGCAGGGCAAGACCTTCCGCGTCGGCGGCATGGTCAAGGAAGGCTCGCTGCGGCGCGACAACCTCACCGTGCACTTCGTCATCACCGACACGGCCAAGGAAGTGCCGGTCGCCTACACCGGCATCCTTCCCGACCTGTTCATGGAAGGCAAGGGCGCGGTGGCCCAGGGCCGCATCGGCGCCGACGGCGTGTTCGCCGCCAGCGAGGTGCTCGCCAAACACGACGAGAACTACATGCCTCCCGAGGCCCAGCACGCCGTCGACCAGGCCCAGAAAACCGGGCAAACCCTCAAACAATAACGAGGCTTCGCCATGATTCCGGAACTAGGCCACTTCGCCCTGATGCTCGCCCTGCTCGTCACCCTGGTGCAGGGCGTGCTGCCGCTGCTGGGGGCCCAGCGCAACCAGCCCCAATGGGTCGCGCTGGCGCGGCCGGCGACCGCCGCCGCCTTCCTGCTCGTGCTGTTCTCCTTCCTCGTCCTGACCTGGTCCTTCTACAGCAACGACTTCTCGGTCGAGTACGTCGCGCAGCACTCGAACACCCAGCTGCCGACCCTGTACCGGATCTCGGCGGTGTGGGGCGGTCACGAGGGCTCGCTGCTGCTCTGGGTGCTGATGCTCACCGGCTGGGCGCAGGCCGTCGCGCTGTTCTCGCGCCGGCTGCCCGAGGCGATGGTGGCGCGCGTGCTCGGCGTGCTCGGCCTCGTCACCTTCGGCCTGCTCGCCTTCGTGCTGCTGACCTCCAGCCCCTTCGAGCGCCTGCTCCCCGCCGTCGAGGAAGGCCGCTCGCTCAACCCGCTGCTGCAGGATCCGGGCCTGGTCTTCCACCCGCCCCTGCTCTACATGGGCTACGTCGGCATGTCGGTGGCCTTCGCCTTCGCCATCGCCGCGCTGCTCGCCGGCCAGCTCGACGCCGCCTGGGCGCGCTGGTCGCGCCCCTGGACCACGGTGGCCTGGGTGTTCCTTACCCTCGGCATCGCGCTCGGCTCCTGGTGGGCCTACTACGAGCTCGGCTGGGGCGGCTGGTGGTTCTGGGATCCGGTGGAGAACGCCTCCTTCATGCCCTGGCTGGTCGCCACCGCGCTGATCCACTCCCTCGCCGTCACCGAAAAGCGCGGCAGCTTCAAGAACTGGACCGTGCTGCTGGCGATCGCCGCCTTCTCGCTCTCGCTGCTCGGCACCTTCCTGGTGCGTTCCGGCGTGCTCACCTCGGTGCATGCCTTCGCCACCGACCCGCGCCGCGGCATCTTCATCCTGATCCTGCTCGCCATCGTCGTCGGCAGCTCGCTGCTGCTGTTCGCCGCGCGCGCGCCGAAGGTGAGCCTCGGCGGCCGCTTCGCGCTGCTCTCGCGCGAGACCCTGCTGCTGGTCAACAACGTGCTGCTGGTGGTCGCCTGCGGCGCCGTGCTGCTCGGCACCCTTTACCCGCTGCTGATCGACGCGCTGGGCATGGGCAAGCTTTCGGTCGGGCCGCCCTATTTCAACGCCGTCTTCGTGCCGATCATGCTGCCGCTGCTGGTGCTGGTCGCCGCCGGGCCGATCGCGCGCTGGAAGCATGCCGAGATCGGGCCGATCCTGCGCAGGCTCTGGCCCGCCGCCCTCGCCGCCGTGCTGGCCGGCGCCGGCCTGCCGCTGCTTGCGGGCGAGTGGCACGCCTACGTCGCCCTGGCGCTGGCGCTGGCCGTCTGGATCGCCGCGGCGATCGTCCTGCAGACGGTCGAGCGCTTCAAGACCGGCAAGCCCACCGCCTCTTGGTGGGGCATGCAGATCGCCCACTGCGGCCTCGCCGCCTTCGTCGTCGGCGTGGCGATGGTGAGCACCTACGAAGAGGAGCGCGACGTGCGCATGTCCCCCGGCGAAACGGTGACGGTCGGCGGCCATACCTTCAAGTTCCTCGGCGTGCATGACGTGCGCGGTCCGAACTACGTCGCCGCGCGCGGCAGCTTCGAGCTCACGAAGGATGGCAAGCCGCTGCGCACGCTCTATCCGGAGAAGCGCAACTACGACACCTCGGCGATGCCGATGACCGAGGCTGCCATCGATGCCGGCCTGACGCGTGACGTCTATGTCTCCCTCGGCGAGCCGCTGGAAGGCGAGGCCTGGGCGGTGCGCGTCTATTTCAAGCCCTTTGTGGACTGGATCTGGGGCGGCTGCCTGCTGATGTCCCTCGGCGGCCTGCTGGCCGCCGCCGACCGCCGCTACCGCATCCGCGTCAAGCAGTCCGCCGCCGCCACCGCGGCCGCCGCCGGAGCCACCGCATGAACAAGTTCCTCCTGCCCCTCGGCATCTTCATCGTCCTGGTCGCGCTGCTCGCGGTCGGCCTCAACCTCAACCCGCGCGAGGTGCCCTCGCCGCTGATCGGCAAGCCGGCGCCGGACTTCAGCGTGCCGCGGCTCCATGCGGCGGACCAGAGCTTCTCGCCCAAGGAAATGCTGGGCAAGGTCTGGCTCTTCAACGTCTGGGCCTCCTGGTGCGTGTCCTGCCGCGAGGAGCATCCGCTGCTGGTCGAGTTCGGCAAGACCGGCACGGTGCCGATCGTCGGCCTCAACTACAAGGACAAGCGCGAGGACGGCCAGCGCTGGCTGGCGCGCTTCGGCGATCCCTACCTGCTCTCGGCCTACGACGCCGACGGCCGCGTCGGCATCAACTACGGCGTATATGGCGTGCCGGAAACCTACCTGATCGACAAGCAGGGGGTGATCCGCTTCAAGCAGATCGGCCCGATCACCCCCGAGGTGCTGCAGAACAAGATCATCCCGCTGGCGCAGGAGCTCAACAAATGAAGAAGCCGCTCGCGCTCGCCGCCCTGCTGTGCTGCCTCAACGTCGCCGCGCAGGAGGCCAAGCCGCTCGCCGAGGACCCGGTGGTCGAACAGCGCCTCGTGAACATCGCCACCGAACTGCGCTGCCTGGTCTGCCAGAACGAATCGCTCGCCGGCTCCCAGGCCGACCTGGCCAAGGACCTGCGCCGCGAGGTGCGCGACCTGATCAAGGAAGGCAAGACCGACACCGAGGTGAAGGATTTCCTGGTCAGCCGCTACGGCGATTTCGTGCTCTACCGGCCGCAGGTCAAGCCGCAGACCTACCTGCTCTGGGCCGGCCCCTTCATCCTGCTTCTCGTCGGTATCGGCGCGCTGGTCGCCTACCTGAGGAAGCGCGAGCGCCAGGTCGCCGACACGCCGCTCTCCGAGGAAGAACGTCAACGCGCCGAGGCGCTGCTCAAGGAAAACCAGTCATGATGGGATTCGCCATCGGCGCCACGCTGCTCGTCGGCGTCGCCCTGCTGTTGCTGTTGCTGCCGCTGCGCCACCGTCCCGCCAGCACCGAGTTTTCCCGCAAGCAGATCAACACCGCCATCTACCGCGACGAGCTCGCCGAACTGGAAAGCGACCGCGCCGAGGGCTCTCTCTCCGCGGCGGACTACGAACAGGCCCGCGCCGAGTTGCAGCGTCGCCTGCTCGAGGACAGCGCGGAGGAGACCACCGCCCAGCCCGCCGCCCCGGCGCCGGCGCGCGCCCTGTCGCTGCTCCTCGCCCTCGCCCTGCCCGTCGGCGCCGCACTGCTCTACCTCACCCTCGGCAACCCGGCGGCCATCGATCCGCCGCAGCAGCAGCGCTTCAGCGCCGACGACATCGACCGCATGGTCAGCGGCCTCGCCGCCAAGCTCGAAAAGGAGCCGGACAATCTGCAGGGCTGGGCCATGCTGGCGCGCTCCTACAAGGCCATGGGCCGCCTGCCCGAGGCATTGCGCGCCTACGAGCGCGCCGGCAGCCTGGTCGAGGGCAACGCCGAGCTCCTGCTCGACTATGCCGACACCATGGCCGCCAGCATCGGCGGCTTCGACGCCAAGACCGTCGCTCTCATCGAGCAGGCCCTCAAGCTCGACCCGGCCAATCCGCAGGGGCTCTGGCTGCGCGGCACCGCCGCCTACGCCGCCAAGCAGTACGGCCAGGCGCTCACCGACTGGGAGACCCTGCTCAAGCTGCTGCCGCCGGATTCCGAGGATGCCGGCGTCCTCAAGGCCAACATCGCCGAGGTCAGGGAACTGCAGGCCAAGGGCGTCAAGCGCTGAGCGTCGGCATCGGTCGGCGCAGATGAAGCCGCTGCGGCTCCCCGCCGTAGCGGACGGCGGAAGCGGGGAATCGGCGCCGCCGCACACCTTGCGAACCTGTCAGCGCCGGCAGGCTGTCCGCCCTTCCCCGGGGAGCGCCTCTCGAATCCATTGCGACTTAAGTTAGATCAAGGCGTTTTGGCGCCGCGCGGGCCTAACATGCCCCCATTCGCAACAAGGGGAGGCATTAAAAATGAGCTTGTGGAACACACTCAAGCAGCCGAGCGCCAAGTATTCGCTGATCGGCCTGCTGTTCTTCGGTTTCGTCGGTGGCATCATCTTCTGGGGCGGCTTCAACACCGGCATGGAGGCCACCAACACAATGGACTTCTGCATCTCCTGCCACGAGATGCGCGACAACGTCTATGTCGAGTACAAGAAGACCATCCACTACCAGAACCGCACCGGCGTGCGCGCGGTCTGCTCCGACTGCCACGTGCCGAAGGACTGGACGCACAAGATCATGCGCAAGATCCAGGCCTCGAAGGAGGTCTACGGCAAGATCACCGGCATCGTCGACACGCCCGAGAAGTTCGAGGCACACCGGCTGGAAATGGCCGAGCGCGAATGGAAGCGCATGAAGGCCTCCGATTCCCGCGAATGTCGCAACTGCCACAGCTGGGACGGCATGAACCCCGAGATGCAAAAGCAGCGCGGCCGCAAGCAGCACGAACTGGCCCAGAAGAACAACGAGACCTGCATCGACTGCCACAAGGGTATCGCCCACAAGAAGCCGCAGGGCATGAAGGAAGACGACGACGAGTAACAACGTCGTACAAGGCGAAAAGGGGGGCGGCCGGATGGCCGCCCCCCTTTTCGTTTCACGTCCCCGCGACGCGGCGCCGCGAGGCGACGCCAGCACTGACGCAGCGGGGTTTTGCTAGGATCGGGCCATGATCACCAGACGACAATTCCTGCGCGGCGACCTTTCCGGCCGCAAGGCGCCGTTGCGCCCGCCCTGGGCCCTGGCCGAGCCGGACTTCCTCGCCGCCTGCACGCGCTGCGGCGCCTGCGTCCCGGCCTGTCCGACCGGCATCCTGGCGCAGGTGCGCGGCTATCCCGAGATCGACTTTTCCCGCGGAGAATGCACCTTCTGCGGCAAATGCCGCGACGCCTGCGCGCCGCGCGCGCTGCGCCAGAAGACGGGAACGCCGCCGTGGCGCCTGCGCGCGGCGGTGGCAAACGACTGCCTGGCTTATCGCGACGTGGTGTGCCGCGGCTGCGGCGATGCCTGCGGCGAGGCGGCGATCCGCTTCTCGCCCCGGCTGGGCGGCGCGGCGCGGCCGGAAATCCTGGCCGAGCGCTGCACCGGTTGCGGTGCCTGCGTCTCGGCCTGTCCCGCCGGCGCCGTCACGATGGCGACCGCCGGCGACTAGCGGACCGGAGGGTATTCCGCGCGGACTTCGGGCCGTGCGGCCCGCGTCCGCGCGGCGGCGTCAGTTCTTGACGTTGCCGACGAAGTTGTTTTCCACCAGCGGCGGCGCATCGACCTGCGGCACGTGGCATTGCACGCAGTTATGGCGCGCCATCGAGCTGTCGGCGAGCTTCTGGCCGGTGGCCGGATTGATGAAGTGGCTGTCGCCGATCTTCGGCGCCTTCTTCTTCTCGTAGTTCTCCGCGCCGTGACAGCTGTTGCACTGGTTTTCCTCGAGGGTGATCTCGTCGAAGTTCTCCACCGCGTGCGGAATGACCGGCGGCTGGGTGCTGAAGGTGCGCGCGACCTTCTGCTGCAGGCCCGGCTTCTTGCCGACGTAGGTCTTCGGTGCGTCCGCCTTGTCGCCGGCCGCGACATCGGCGCCGCGCATCGACTTGACGCCGGCGAACTGCTGGGTACAGCCAAACAGGAGCGCGGCGGCCAGTGCCATGCCCATCGTGACGGTTCGTTTCATGATCGTCTCCCTTCCCGTGAGAAATGAATACAGAGTGCTACTTGCCTATTTGCCAAAGCGACTGCCGATGACGAACACCTGCTTCGAACAGACGTCGATGCAGCGTCCGCAATTGGTGCAGTTCGCGTCGAGAATCACCGGCGGAGCGCCGTCGATGCCCTTCAATGCCGGACGGATCACCTGCTGCTCCGGACACACCGCGAAGCAGTCCATGCAGTCGTTGCAGGCATCGCGTCGCGGCAGCTTGATCCGCGTCAGCGCCAGCTTGCCGATCAGGCTGTAGAAGGCGCCCACCGGACAGAGGTGGCCGCACCAGCCATGGCGCATGACGAACAGATCGAAGAGGAATACCGCGAGAATCACCGCCCAGGCGAAACCAAGCCCGAAGAACAGCCCCCGGTGCAGCATCGAGACCGGGTTGACCATTTCCCAGACCAGCGTCCCCGCGAGAGCCGCCGCCAGCAGCGTCATGCCGAGCACCCAGTAGCGCGTGGCGCGCGACAGGTGCGCGCCCCCCTTGAGGCCGAGCCGCGCACGCAACCAGTTGGCGGCATCGGTCACCAGATTGACCGGGCAGACCCAGGCGCAATAGCTGCGCCCGCCGACCAGCAGGTAGAGCGCCAGCACGATCGCCACGCCGATCAAGGCCAGCCTCTCCGGCGCCTGCCCCGCCAGCAGCGACTGCAGCAGCAGGTAGGGATCGGCCAGCGGCAGGAAGTCCAGCGTGTAGCTGTAGTTGAGGTTGCCCTTGACGATCCAGAGCTTGAACCATGGACCGACCAGGAACAGCAGCAGGATGCCGACCTGGCTGACGCGGCGCAGGATCAGCCACTTGTGGGCGGCCAGCCAGCCCTTCTCGGCGATGGCTTCGCTGCCCGGACGTGCGGGAGTCGCGCTCATAGCCTGTCTCCCTGCAGCGCCTTGGGCAGACCCGGCGCGGCGCCGGGCGCGCCGTCGCCGGACGGGCTGACGGACAGGCCCTTGCCATGCTCATACTTCATGCCCTCCGGCAGGTTGTACTGGTGCTCGACGTCCGGCGCCACCAGGCTGCCGCCGGCCTTCTCCTTCTCGACCCAGCCGAGCCGGTAGTGCGCCGAGAGCTGGCCCTTGGCCATGTAGAGCGGGAACACCTTGATCGCGGCGATTTCCGTCGGGCAAGCCTTCTCGCACTTGCCACAGCCCGTGCAGGCGTCCGAATGCACCACCGGAATGAACAGGGTGTGCTTGCCGGTGCGCGCGTTGTTCTGCGGTTCCAGGGTGATCGCCTTGTCGATCACCGGGCAGACGCGATAGCAGATGTCGCAGCGCAGGCCGAGGAAGTTGAGGCAGGTTTCCTGGTCCACCAGCACCGCCAGCCCCATGCGGGACTTGTTGATGTCGGTGAGCGCATGATCCAGCGCTCCGGTCGGACAAGCCTTCACGCATGGGATGTCCTCGCACATCTCGCAGGGCGCCTGGCGCGCGACGAAATAGGGCGTGCCGGTAGACATCGGCTCCTCGGGCTTGGCGAGGTGCAGGATGTCGTAGGGACAGTCGCGCACGCACATGCCGCAGCGGATGCAGGCGCCGGCAAACTCGCTTTCCGGCAATGCGCCCGGCGGGCGAATGGCGGCGGGGGGCAGCGCCGTGGCGTGGCGCGCATAGAGGCCGAGCCCCAGCCCCAGCAGCCCGACGCCGCACGCCATGCGCGCGGTGTCGGCGAGGAACTGACGACGGGCGGAACCTCTGGACTTGGTGTCATTGTCCATGATCTCTTGACGGGAAGCGTGCCCCCTGCGTTGCTTCCCGTTTTCATGTGGTTACGGAATCAGACCTTGACCACCTTGGCGGCGCACTTCTTGTAGTCCGTCTCCTTCGAGATCGGGCAAGTGGCGTCCAGGGTGAGCTTGTTGACCAGACGGTGCTCGTCGAAGAAGGGGATGAAGATCAGCCCCTCCGGCGGCTTGTTGCGGCCCTTGGTATCGACGCGCAACTGGATCTCGCCGCGACGGGTCGCCACCTTGACGACGTCGTTGCGCTTGATGCCGCGCTTCTCGGCGTCCTTCGGGTGCATCCACACCACCGCGTCGGGGAATGCCTTGTAGAGCTCGGGCGCGCGCCGCGTCATCGAGCCGGTGTGCCAATGCTCCAGCACGCGACCGGTACACAGCCACAGGTCGTACTCGTTGTCCGGCTGCTCGGCCGCCGGCTGGTAGGGCAGCGCGAAGATCTTCGCCTTGCCGTCTGGATAGCCGTAGAAGCGCACGCCCTCGCCCTTCTTGACGTAGGGATCGTAGCCCTCGCGGAAGCGCCACAGGGTCTCCTTGCCATCGACCACCGGCCAGCGCAGGCCGCGCACCTTGTGGTAGGTCTCGAAGGGCGCGAGGTCGTGGGCGTGGCCGCGGCCGAACTCCGCGTATTCCTCGAACAGGCCCTTCTGCACGTAGAAGCCGAACGCCTCGGATTCGTCGTTGCTGTAGCCCGCCCAAGCGTGGGCATTGACGGTCGCGGTCTCGGCCTTCGGGAACTTGTTGACCTGGCCGTTCAGGTAAAGCACCTCGTAGAGGGTCTTGCCCTTGTATTCGGGCATCTTGGCGAGCAGCTCGGCGGGCCAGACCTCGTCGGTCTTGAAGCGCTTGGAGAACTCCATGTACTGCCAGAGGTCGGACTTGGCATCGCCCGGCGCCTTGACCTGCTGGCGCCACATCTGGCCACGCCGCTCGGCGTTGCCGTACATGCCTTCCTTCTCCATCCACATCGCGGAGGGCAGGATCAGGTCGGCCGACATCGCCGACACGGTCGGATAGACGTCGGAGACGACGGTGAAACATTTCGGGTTGCGCCAGCCGGGATAGATCTCGTCATTGACGTTCGGACCGGCCTGCATGTTGTTGGTGGTCGAGGTCCAGAGGAAGCCGATCTTGCCGTCCTTCGCCATGCGCGACTGCAGCACGGCGTGGTAGCCGGGCTTGTCGGGAATCGTGCCGGATGGCAGCTTCCACATTTTCTCGGAAATCTCGCGGTGCTTCGGGTTCATGACCACCATGTCGGCGGGCAGGCGGTGGGCGAAGGTGCCGACCTCGCGCGCCGTGCCGCAGGCGGAGGGCTGGCCGGTCAGCGAGAACGGGCCGTTGCCCGGCTCGGAGATCTTGCCCAGCAGCAGATGCACGTTGTAGATCATGTTATTGACCCAGGTGCCGCGCGTGTGCTGGTTGAAGCCCATGGTCCAGTAGGAGCAGACCTTGGTCTTCGGATCGGCATAGGTCTTGGCCAGCAGTTCGAGGCGATCCTTCGGCACGCCGGAAATCTGGTGGGCCTTGTCCAGCGTGTACTCGGAGACGAACTGGGCGAATTCGTCGAAGCTGATCGGCGCATGCTTGTTCGGATCGCCCTTCGGCTTGCCATCCGGGCCGGGATAGCCGTTGTTGCCGGCCGCCTGCTCAAGCGGATGATTGGGACGCAGGCCGTAGCCGATGTCGGTGACGCCCTTGAAGAAATGGACGTGCTTGGCGACGAAGTCCTTGTTGACCGCGTTGTTCTGGATGATGTAGTTGCAGATGTAGTTGAGGATCGCCAGGTCGGACTGCGGCTTGAAGATCAGTTCGTTGTCCGCCAGCTCGCAGGAGCGATGGCTGAAGGTGGACAGCACGTGGATCTTGACGTGGTTCGCGGTGAGGCGGCGGTTGGTGATGCGCGACCAGAGGATCGGGTGCATCTCGGCCATGTTCGAGCCCCACAGCACGAAGGCATCGGCATGTTCCATGTCGTCGTAGCAGCCCATCGGCTCGTCGATGCCAAAGGTGCGCATGAAGCCGGCGACCGCCGAAGCCATGCAGTGGCGCGCGTTCGGATCGATGCTGTTGGAGCGGAAGCCCGCCTTCATCAGCTTGACCGCGGCATAGCCTTCCCACACCGTCCATTGGCCGGAGCCGAACATGGCGACGCCGAACGGCCCCTGGGCGGGATTCTTCATGGTGGCCTTGACCTTCTCGGCCATGATGTCGAAGGCCTGATCCCAGCTGATCGGCGTGAATTCGCCGTTCTTGTCGAACTTGCCGTCCTTCATGCGCAGCAGCGGCTGGGTGAGGCGGTCCTTGCCGTACTGGATCTTCGACAGGAAGTAGCCCTTGACGCAGTTGAGGCCCTTGTTGACCGGCGCGTCGGGATCGCCCTGGGTGGCCACGATGCGGCCGTCCTTGACGCCGACCAGCACGCCGCAGCCGGTGCCGCAGTAGCGACACGCGCCCTTGTCCCAGCGCACGCCATCGTCCGCCTTCGCCTGGGCGAGCGCCTGGGCGCCGGGCACCGTCATGCCGGCCACGCCGGCTGCCGCCGCGACCGCATTCGCCTTGATGAATTCACGCCGTGTCACTTTCATTGCAGACCTCCTTGTCGTTGCGGCATCGCCTGGCGGGCTAAGCCTCCACTGAGATTTCCATTTCTGGATCGGATTCGTTTTGGTGATAGACCATGGACGCCGACAGCACGCCGTCCAGTTGGCCGATGTGTTCGAAGATGCGCGTGGTCTCGCGGTCGCCATCGCCCTCGATGGTCACGATGGTCTTGCCTTCCGGCGACACGGCATGCACCTCGACGCCGGCGATTTCCTCGAGACGGCGACGCACCGCCTCGATCTGCTGCGGATGCGGAATGACGATGACGCTAGAAATATTCATGGCCGTGACCCTTGCCGACTACCCCAGTCAAAGAACAACCCCGTGCGCCATGGGGGAATGGCGACCCGCGCATCCTATTGCCCGGGTCAGGCGATTAGATTGACGGCTATCAAGGAATTGAAATGTCGAGCCTGACGCTCGGGAATCCCCATCGGCGCACGCGACGGCGGGCAGCGCCCCGCGCCCAGGGCGCGGACGATCGGTGCAAAGGCTGATGGGAAGGGGATTGCGGCCAGACTGGCAGAGATGCCAGAGGGGAAACCCGCCCATGCCGGGCGGGATTTCCGTGGCGCCGGCGGCGGCGCGCCGCCCGTCAGAGGGCGAGAACGAACTTGACGAGGGTCTTGAGATCGGCGTCCGAGGTGGTGGTGTTGGGCGGCTGGACGATGTCGCCCCAGACGCCCTTGCCGCCCTCGCGCACCTTCTTGAGCAGCTTGGCCTCGGCGCCGGCGTCGCCCTTGTACTTGGCGGCGACGTCCTTCCAGGCCGGCCCGACGAGCTTCTTGTCCACCGTGTGGCAGCCGAGGCAGCCCTCCTTCTGAGCGAGCTTGAGATCGGCGGCGGCGGGACCGGCCAGCGCGATGCCGGCGGCCAACAGGGTGATGTGCGCGAGTTTCATGGCGATACCTCCTTGGCTGATCAATCAATTGACATCGTAGTAATACGGCTTCTGCGGCACCTTCGCCGCCGCCAGACGCTGCTGCTCGTCGAGGTCGCGCGCGCCGCGGTCCCACCAGAGGGCGCGCCCGCTGCGCTGGATTTCGAGCTCCTCGGGGTGCCGCGCGAGCCACTCGCGCATGAACTTCGTGTGTTCCGATTCGTAGGCCACGTTTCCTCCTTAGCTATGGTTCCGGGTGGGTTGATCTTCCTTGAGCCGGGTGATGCGCGTCACCGCCGGCAGGCGGCGCAGGCTGCGCAGGATACGCGCCAGATGCACCCGGCCATGCACCTGCAGCGTGAAATACAGCGCCGTCGTCGCGCCGTCGTCCGCGTCCATGCGCACGTTGGTGATGTTGATGCCGTGCTCGGCGATGGCGGCCGCCAGCCGCGCCAGCACGCCGGGACTGTTCTGCGCGACGACGCGCACCAGCACCTCGAAGGGGCCGACGGCGTTGGGGTCCCATTCGACGTCCACCCATTCCTTGCGCCCGCCGGGGCCGCGGCCGACCTTGTTGCCGCGCAGCGCCGGACAGTCGTGGGTATGCACGATCAGGCCCGCGCCGGCGCGGATGACGCCGATGATCGGATCGCCGGGAATCGGCCGGCAGCAGCTGGCGAGCCGCATCGCCATGCCCTGGCTGCCCCGGACCGGGATGGCGCCGGCGGCCTGGGCCACCGGCCCGCCGGCGGCGCTGCCGTCGAGCAGGCGGCGCGCGACGATCGCCGGCAGGCGCTTGCCGAGGCCGATGTCGGTGAGTACCTCCTGCTGGCTCTTGCCGGAAAAGGTGTTGAGAAAGCGCTGCCAGGCGGACGCGCCGAGTTCCTCGATGCGGTGGCCGAGGCCATGCAGGGCCTGGGACAGCAGGTGATGGCCGAGGGCCGCCGATTCCTCGTTCTGCTTGTTCTTCAGAAAGTGGCGAATCTGCGCGCGCGCCTTGCCGGTCTTGACGAAGCCGAGCCAGTTCGGGTTGGGCGCGGCGTTGAGCGCGGTGACGATCTCGACGCGGTCGCCGTTGCGCAGCTCGGTGCGCAACGGCATGTGCTCGTAGTTGATCTTGCAGGCGATGCAGCGGTTGCCGATGTCGGTATGCACGGCGTAGGCGAAGTCCACCGCGGTCGCCCCCTGGCGCAGCGAGAGGATCTTGCCCTTCGGCGTGAACACATAGACCTCGCCGGGGAAAAGATCCACCTTGACGTGTTCGAGGAACTCGGCCGAATCGTGGGACGCCGTCTGCAGTTCGAGCAGCGACTGCAGCCACTGGTGGGTGGTGCGCTGCAGCTCGGAGAGCGACTGCTCGTCCTTGTAGAGCCAGTGCGAGGCGACACCGGACTCGGCGACATGGTGCATCTCGCGCGTGCGGATCTGCAGCTCGACCGGGGTGCCATAGGGACCGATCAGCGTGGTGTGCAGCGACTGGTAGCCGTTCGCCTTCGGGATCGCGATGTAATCCTTGAACTTGCCGGGCACCGGCTTGAACAGGGCATGCAGCGCGCCGAGCGCCAGGTAGCAGGTCGGCACGTCGTGCACGACGATGCGGAAGCCGTAGATGTCGAGCACCTGGGAGAAGGTGAGGTGCTTGTCGCGCATCTTGCGGTAAATGCCGTAGAGGTGCTTCTCGCGCCCCATGATCTCGGCCGCGATATGCCACTCCGGCAGGCGCTGCTCGATCGCGGCGAGAATCTTGCCGACCACCTCGCGGCGGTTCCCCCGCGCCGCGCGCACCGCCTTCGCCAGCACGCGGTAGCGCATCGCGTGCAGATTGCGGAAGGCGAGCTCCTGCATCTCGCGGTAAAGCGTGTTGAGACCGAGACGGTTGGCGATCGGCGCGTAAATGTCGAGGGTCTCGCGCGCGACGCGCTTGCGCTTGTCCGGTCGCACCGCGTCGAGGGTGCGCATGTTGTGCAGCCGGTCGGCGAGCTTGATGAGGATGACGCGCACGTCCTGCGCCATCGCCAGCAGCATCTTGCGGAAGTTCTCCGCCTGCGCCTCCTCGTAGGACTGGTGCTCCAGGCGGTCGAGCTTCGACACGCCATCGACGAGCTCGGCCGTCACCTTGCCGAAGTCCTGCGCGATCTGCGCCTTGGTGATGGCGGTGTCCTCCATCACGTCGTGCAGCAGGGCGGCGATCAGCGCCTGAGGGTCGAGCCGCCAGTGGGCGAGCGTCTCGGCCACGGCGAGCGGATGGGAGATGTAGGGATCGCCGCTGGAACGGAACTGGCCGCGATGGGCGTTGGCCGAGAAGTGGTAGGCCGCCGCGACCTGGTCCACGTCCTCCGGCTTGAGATAGGCGCGCAGCTGCGCGAGGAAATGCTCGAAGTCCTCCGCCAGGTCGATCGGCGGATGCATGTCGAGGGGGATGATCGGCGGTTCGTCGAGGTTCCGCGCCGGGCGCGGCGCCGGCGCGGATGCGCTCAAGGGGGGGGAAGACGTGGCCGCCGCCATGCTTGATGTTCCCCGCCCTAGTGCATGGCGCTCAGGCCTGGCTGCGGTTGAGAATCTCTGCGCCGTACTTGCCTTCGGCCAGTTCGCGCAAAGCCAGCACGGTGGGCTTGTCGCGGTCCACCTCCACCTGGGGCGTGCTGCCCATGGTGATCTGGCGGGCGCGGTAAGTGGCGGCCAGGGTCATCTGGAAACGGTTGGGAATATGCTTCATGCAATCGTCGACGGTAACGCGAGCCATGGCGAATCCTTTTGCAATTCAGTGGGATGAAAGAAAGCTGAAGGTGTCCGGGTGGCGGGCGAGCTGCCGCGCGAAATCCAGACGGGAGGCGCGCACAGCCGCGGCGAGATCCTCCAATGCCTCCTGCAAGTTGTTGTTGATTATAACAAAATCGAACTCGTCGACATGGCGCAGCTCGCCCAGCGCGGCGGCGACGCGGCGCTGGATCACATCCTCGCTGTCCTGGCCGCGCGCGCGCAGGCGGCGTTCGAGTTCGCCGATCGACGGCGGCACGATGAAAATGCCCACCGCGCCGGGAATCAGCGCGCGCACCTGCTGGGCGCCCTGCCAGTCGATTTCGAGCAGGGTATCGCGGCCGGCCTTCATCTCGTCGAGCAGCCAGGTGCGCGAGGTGCCGTAGAAGTTGCCATGCACCTCGGCCCATTCGAGGAACTCGCCGCGGTCGCGCATCGCCGAGAAGGTGGCGATGTCGATGAAGTGGTACTCGCGGCCGTCCTGCTCGCCGGGGCGCGGCTGGCGCGTGGTATAGGAAATCGAGTGGCGGATGCCGGTGTCGCGTTCCATCAGCAGCTTGACGAGCGTCGTCTTGCCCGCGCCGGAGGGCGCCGAGATGATGAAGAGGGCGCCGGCGGAGGTGGGCTCCAACTGGGGGTGGGGATTGAGATTCATGGCGGCGTCAGTACTTTCGCAATAGTCGGAAGATTAGCTTAAATCCACGGGCGGGCCAAAAGTCGGCGCCGGCGGCACGGTGCGCCGCGCCTATTCGAGATTCTGCACCTGCTCGCGCATCTGCTCGATGAGCAGCTTGAGTTCGAGGGCGATCGCGGTCACCGGCCCGGAAACCGACTTCGACGCCAGGGTGTTGGCCTCGCGGTTGAGTTCCTGCATCAGGAAGTCGAGACGCTTGCCGACGGCGCCGCCCTTGGCGAGCACGCGCTCCACCTCGTCGAGGTGGGCGACCAGGCGCGCCAGCTCCTCGGCGACGTCGATCTTCGCGGCGAACACCCCGATCTCCTGGCGGATGCGCTCCTCGTCGAGGTTGGCCACCGCCTCGCGCAACCTGGCGGCGAGCCGCTCGGTGTAGTCGCCGATCGCGGCCGGCACCATCGGCTCGACCTGCGCCACCGCCGCGCGCATGCGCGCGGCGCGCTCGCGCAGCACCTCGGCCAGGCGCGCGCCTTCGCGCGCGCGGCTGGCGAGGAATTCGCCCAGCACGGCGTCGAGCAGGGCGAAGCATTCGCTCTGCAGGCGTTCCGGCGTAACCGCCTCGGCCGCCAGCACGCCCGGCCAGCGCAGCACGTCGGCGACGGAGAGCGGCGCGGCCGCGGTCAGCACGCCGCGAATCTCGGCGTCGAGGCCGGCCAGCTGGCCCACCAGCTCGAAATTCGCCGTCAGCCGCGGCGCGGCGCCGCTGTTGGGCTGCAGGTAGAGCCGGCAGTCGAGCTTGCCGCGGCCGATGGCGGCGGCAAGCCTTTCGCGCAGCGGCATTTCGAGGAAGCGCAGCTCCTCGCCGCAGCGGAAGTTGAGGTCGAGGAAACGGCCGTTGACGCTCTTCAGTTCAAGATGCAGGTTGGCCGCGCCAAGATCCCGGTCGAGGGCGGCATAGCCGGTCATGCTATGGATGCTCATGGACGTGGTCCGTGGAATGGTCGATCGCGCGAGCTTACTTGAAACGCCCGTTCCGCGCATCCCGCCTTTGCGGCGGCAGGCACTAGAATGGGGCCGCCATGCCGCCGCCCCAACTCAACCAGCCGCTGCCGCCAGGTCACGTGATCGACGGCTACCGCTTCGAACGCCAGCTGTCGATGGGCGGGTTTTCCATCGTCTACCTGGCCTACGATCCCCGCGGCACGCCGGTGGCGATCAAGGAATACCTGCCCAACGCGCTGGCGCTGCGCAGCGTCGGCCTGGTGCCGCAAGTCTCCGCCGCCAACCGCGCCGCCTACCAGAGCGGCATGATGGCCTTCTACGAGGAAGGCATCGCGCTGGCGCGCCTCAACCATCCCAACGTCGTGCGCGTCATCAACTTCCTGCGCGCCAACGACACCGTCTACCTGGTGATGCGCTACGAGCAGGGACGCACCCTGCACGAGCAGATCCGCAAGCACCGGGGCGAGCTGCGCGAGAGCTTCGTGCGCGGCGTGTTCGCGCGCCTGCTCTCCGGCCTGCGCGTGGTGCATGCCAACAAGCTGCTGCACCTCGACATCAAGCCCTCGAACATCTACCTGCGCACCGACGGCTCGCCGGTGCTGATCGACTTCGGCGCCGCGCGCCAGACGCTCTGCCAGTCCGATCCCGAGCTGCGCCCGACCTACACGCCGGGCTACGCCGCCCCCGAGCAGTACGGCAACCAGCCGGGGCAGGGTCCATGGACCGACATCTACGCCGTCGGCGCCAGCATGTACGCCTGCCTCGCCGCCGCCGCGCCCCAGCCCGCCGACGCGCGCCTGCTCAAGGACGAACTGGTGCCGGCCACCGCGCGCTGGACCGGCAAGTATTCGCGGCAACTGCTGGAAACCATCGACCAGTGCATGCGCCTCGATCCGCTGGCGCGACCGCAGAGCGTGTTCGCCCTGCAGCGCATGCTGGCGCAGCCCAGGCAAGATGCCCCCGACCAAGCCGACCCGGTGGCGGAATGAAGCGCCCACCGGAAAAACTCGGCGCCGGCGGCACGGTGAGATGAGCGACCGGCGATGAAGTTCTCCATCTTCCAGGACAGCCGCATCGGCGGACGGACCAACAACGAGGACCGCCTCGGCTACCGCCACACCGCCGAGGCGCTGCTGATGGTGATCGCCGACGGCATGGGCGGCCACGGCCACGGCGAGGTGGCGGCCGAAGCCGCCGTGCGCAGCGTCGTCGCCGCCTTCGACCAGGCGGCGCGGCCGCGGCTGACCGACGTCGCCGCCTTCCTCGCGGCGGCGATGCAGGGCGCCCACGCCGCGATCCGCGCCCAAGGCGGCCTGCGCCAGCTGGTCGATGCGCCGCGCACCACCTGCACCATCTGCGTCGTGCAGGATAGCTGCGCCACCTGGGCGCACGCCGGCGATTCGCGCCTCTACGTGCTGCGGCGCGGCCAGGTGCTGGCGCGCACGCGCGACCACTCGCGTGCGCAGGCGCTGATCGACGACGGCCTGCTGACGGAACGCGACGCGCGCGGCCATCCGCAGCGCAACATCCTCACCAGCTGCCTCGGCGGCGAGCAGCCGCCGCGCGTCGACATCTCGCGCAAGACACCGCTGATGCGCGGCGACGTCGTGGTGCTCTGCAGCGACGGCGTCTGGGGGACGCTGCCCGACGAGGCCTTCGCCGCGCTGTCCGCCGGCGATCCGCTGCGCGCCGCGCCGGACCTGCTCGACCGCGTAGAATCCCGCGCCGGTCCGGGCGGCGACAACCTGTCGCTGATCGTGCTGGCCTGGGCCGACAACTACCGCATCGGCGATCCCGGCCCGCCGTCCGTCGATCCGGGCGCGACCCTGCCCGGTGCTTACGGCCACTGTTCGGACGACGAAATCAACCGCGCCATCGAAACCATCCGCGCCCGCCTGCGCGCCAAGGAGCAGACATGAACCAGAGAACCGACGGCCGCGCCCCCGCCGCGCTGCGCCCGCTGACCATCACCCGCCACTACACGCGCCACGCCGAGGGCAGCGTGCTGGTCGAATTCGGCCACACCAAGGTGCTGTGCACCGCCAGCGTCGAAGAGCGCGTGCCGCCCTTCCTCAAGGGCAAGGGCCAGGGCTGGGTCACCGCCGAATACGGCATGCTGCCGCGCTCGACGCACACGCGCACCGACCGCGAGGCCGCCAAGGGCAAGCAGTCGGGCCGCACCCAGGAGATCCAGCGCCTGATCGGCCGCAGCTTGCGCGCCGTCACCGACCTCGCCGCCCTCGGCGAGCGCCAGGTCACGCTCGATTGCGACGTCATCCAGGCCGACGGCGGCACGCGCTGCGCCTCGATCACCGGCGCCTGCGTGGCGCTGCACGACGCGCTGTCCGGTCTCGTCGCCGCCGGCAAGCTGCCGGCCCACCCGATGAAGGACTTCGTCGCCGCCGTCTCGGTCGGCATCGTCGGCGGCACGCCAGTGCTCGACCTCGACTACAGCGAAGACTCGGACTGCGACACCGACATGAACGTCGTCATGACCGGCGCCGGCGGCATGGTCGAGATCCAGGGCACCGCCGAGGGCGCGCCCTTCACGCGCGCCGAACTCGACGCGCTGCTGGCGCTGGCGGACAAGGGCATCGGCGCAATCGTCGCGGCGCAGAAGGCCGCACTGGAGATCAAATGAAACAGATCGTCCTCGCCTCCAACAACGCCGGCAAGCTGCGCGAGTTTGCCCAGATGCTCGCCAAGGTAGACATCGAAGTGCTGCCCCAGGCCCACTTCAACATCCCCGAGGCCGAGGAGCCGCACGTCACCTTCGTCGAGAACGCGCTCGCCAAGGCGCGCCACGCGGCCAGGCTCACCGGCCTGCCGGCGCTCGCCGACGACTCGGGCATCTGCGTCAGGGCGCTCGGCGGCGCGCCGGGCGTGTATTCGGCGCGCTTCGCCGGCGAACCCAAGTCCGACGACAGGAACAACCAGAAGCTGATCGCCGAACTGCGGGGCCAGGCGGATCGCCGCGCGCACTACGTCGCGGTGCTGGTGTTCGTGCACCACGCCGACGACCCGCAACCGATCATCTGCGAGGGCGAGTGGCACGGCGAGATCATCGACACGCCGCGCGGCGCGGGCGGCTTCGGCTACGACCCCTACTTCCTGGTGCCCGACCTGAACCAG
>JANJVS010000197.1 GCA_024709955.1 Rhodocyclaceae bacterium | reverse complement strand
TTCAAGCACCACCCGGTCAAGCTCGCGCTTGGCTTCGCCATCAACGTGGGCGGCATGTTCGCCCTGGCCGCCCAACTCTGAACTTCGCCTAAAACCCCAGATCTTTCCCCGCGCCGAGCAGGGTCGCAATGCCGAGGATGGCGAAGATGCCGGCGGCGATGGCATGCACGAGGCGCACCGGCATCCGCTGGGCGATGCGGTCGCCCAGCAGGACGGCCGGGACGTTGGCGATCATCATCCCCAGCGTGGTGCCCGCCACCACCGAGAAGAAGGCCTGATACTGGGCGGCCAGCGCCACCGTCGCCACCTGGGTCTTGTCGCCCATTTCGGCCAGGAAGAACGCGATCAGCGTCGTGCCGAAGACACCGTATTTCGCCAGTTGGGCCTCGTCCTCGTCGAACTTGTCGGGAATCAGCGTCCACACCGCCATGCCGATGAAGGACAGGCCGAGAATCCAGCGCAGGGTTTCCGGGGCCACCAGCGATGTGATCCAGGCGCCGAGGGCGCCGGCGAAGGCGTGATTGGCGATCGTCGCCACCAGGATGCCGACGATGATGGGCACCGGCTTGCGGAACTTGGCGGCGAGGATGAAGGCGAGCAACTGGGTCTTGTCGCCGATTTCGGCGAGCGCGACGATGCCGCTTGAGACGAGGAAGGCTTCCATGAGAACGAAGGGTGGTGACTCCCCGATGACGGGGGGCGGATTGTAGCGGCTCAGCGGGCTTGCCGGCGTGGGAGATAAGCCTCGGCTAAGGAAGGGCTAAGCCGCCCTTAAGTTTCGGACGCCAGACTGCGCTCCATGTTCAACGCGCCCGAAGGAGTCCCGCCATGAAGCTTCCCTTGCTTTCCCTGCTGCTGCTGTGCGCCGGTGCCGCCCATGCGGCCGAGCCGGCCGAATCCTGCGACCAGATCCGCGCCCAGATCGCGGCCCATGCCGGCATGCCGGAGCGGCCGAACACCGCCCTGCTCGCGAAGGTGGGCGCCAACCGCAAGTGCCGCTTCACCAGCGCCGAGGCCTATCGCGCCGCCTGGGGCGACAAGCCGCTGCCCAAGGACGACCGGCCCGCCCGGCGCGCCAAGCATCGCGAGCACGACGACGATTGACGGTGGACCGATCATGACTTCCATCCTCGTTCCGCTGCTCGCCCTCGTCGCCGCCGTCTGGTACGGCGCGTTCGCCTCCGCCGCCTATCCGGCGGAGGCCGCGCTGCCCTGGATCGCGCGCCGCGAGGGCCTCTATCTCACCGGCCTGGCCTCGTTTGCGCTGATGTCGCTCGCCATGCTGCTCGCCGTGCGCCCGGCCTGGCTCGAAAAGCCGCTCGGCGGCATGGACCGCATCTACCGCCTGCACAAGTGGACCGGCATCCTCGCCATCGGCCTCGGCGCCGCCCACTGGCTCGTCGAGCTGAGCGGCGACATCATCAAGGCTTTCATCGGCAAGGCCGGCCGGTTGCCCAAGCCCCAGCACGATGCCCTCTATGCGCAGTTGCGCGAGCTCGCCGAGGACATGGGCGAATGGGCGCTCTACGCCGCCCTCGCCATTCTCGTGCTGACGCTCTGGAAGCGTTTCCCCTACCACTGGTGGCGCCACGTGCATCGCGCCATGCCGGCGCTCTACCTGATGCTGGCCTTCCATGCCGCGCTGCTCGTGCCGTCCGCTTACTGGACGCAGCCGGCCGGCGCGCTGCTGGCGCTGTGCCTCGCCGTCGGCGTGCCGGCCGCGTTCGTTTCCCTCGCCGGCCGTATCGGCCGGCGGCGGCGCGTGTCCGGCACGGTGACGGCGGTGAACCGGTCCGGCGACGTCGCCGAGATCGACTGCCGCCTCGACGCTCCCTTCGCCCACCGGCCCGGCCAGTTCGCCTTCGTCACCTTCGACCCAAAGGAGGGGGCGCATCCCTTCACCATCGCCAGCGCGGCGCGCGACGACGACACGGTGCGCTTTTGCGTCAAGGCCCTCGGCGACCACACGCGCCGGCTGGGACAAACGCTGGTGGTGGGGCAGCCGGTGCGCGTCGAGGGGCCCTACGGTCGCTTCCAGCTCGACCGTCGCGATCCGCAACGCCGCCAGGTCTGGGTGGCCGGCGGCATCGGCGTCACGCCCTTCCTCGCCTGGCTCGAAGCGCTGCAGGCGCGACCGGAGGCGGCGGCACCCGCCGACCTGCACTATTGCACGCGGGATGCCGCCGCCGATGCCTTCGTCGGCCGCCTGGAGGCGCTCTGCGCCGGCCTGCCGGCGATCCGCCTGCGGGTGCACGACGCCCGGCGCGGCGAGCTGCTCGATGCCGGCATGCTCGGCCTGGCGGATGGCGGCAAGCCGAAGGCGGAGGTCTGGTATTGCGGTCCCCAGGGGCTGGCCGAGGTGCTGCGAGGCGGCCTCGCGCGCCTCGGCGGCGGCGCGCGCTTCCATCAGGAAGCCTTCGAGATGCGCTGAAAAACTCGGCGCTGATGAGACGGTGGGAGGGCGGCAGGCCGCCGTCCCGTCCGTGTTTTCAGTGCGCGATCGGCTGGAAGCCGGGATCGTCGAAATACTTGCCGTAGTTGTCGAGCGCGCCGATCACCTTGACCGCGCCGTCCATGCGCTTGGCCTTGCCGGCCATCTGCTCGGCGCCGGCGAGCAGGTCGGCGACGACGATGTGCAGCTGGGCGTCGGCCGCGGGCGGCAGCTTGCAGTTGGCGACGATGTCGCCGACGGCGCCTTCCACCTTCTTCGCCAGCCCGCCGTAGGCCTGGGCCGAGAACTTGTTCTCGTGGATCGCGTGCAGCGAGGACGCCATCGACTGGCGGATCTCGCCCATCGCCTTGCGCAGCGGGGCGTCGGTCTCCCATTTCTTGCCGGCGTTGAGCTGCAGCGTGGCGCCGTGCGCCTCGTGGCCGTGTTCGTGGGCATTGTTGGCGGCAAAGGCGGGCACGGCGGCGAGGGAAAGCACGGTCAGGGCGGTGAGCAGGTAGGGTTTCATGAGCATGATTCTCCAGATGGTTGATGGCAGCCGGCGCTCGCCGGCCTTAGAGCCTGTCTCAAATATTCACGCGGTCGCGCCGGGCTGCTGGCGGAGGCCGCGCAAGGCGTGGCGGCGAAGCCATGCTCGCCGCCTGGCGAGCCGCCGCAACGCCGCGATGCGCCGCCAGCGGCCCGGCCCTCCGGGTTGAGGCGCAATGGCGCGTCCGCCGCGTTGCGCGGCTTGCCGATAGGCTCGGCTATCGCCTGCGCCGCGCGCCTCGCGTCCATCGCCATTGCACCTCAACGCGATCCACGCGAATATTTGAGACAGGCTCTTAGCGCTTCAACGTCCGGCGCGCCGGAATGTTCCCGTGCGCGCCGCTTTTCCGCGCGCGGATTGTTTCGCCGCCGGCGCTGAGGCACACTCCCGGCCATGAATCAGGCTTCCTCCTCCCGCCAGCCCAAGCGCGTCAAGGCAAAATTCATCGGACCGTTCGCGCTGGTGCTGGCCTTCATCATGGGCGTCTTCGCCGTCGCCATCTACGGCATCGAGGCGCGCATCCGCGACCGGGATCTGGCAGAGCGCTCGACGGCGGTGGCCAACCTCTTCGCCCAGAAGCTCGACAAGGACACCAACCTGATGATGGCGGCGATGCGCGCCCTGACGACCAACGAGGCGATGGAGCGCGCCCTGCGCGCCGGCGACCGCGCGGGACTGGCGCGCCAGGGCGGCGAGCTTTTCGCGCGGCTGCGCGACGATCATCGCATCACTCACCTCTACCTGACGCGTCCCGACTTCGTCACGCTCTACCGTTTCCACAGCCCGGACGAGTACGGCGACACCATCGCGCGCGTCACCCTGCAACAGGCGCACGAGCGCCAGGCGGCGGTCCATGGTCTGGAACTGGGAGCGATGGGCACCCTGACGCTGCGCCTGGTCATGCCCTGGCGGCGCGGCGACGCGCTGTTCGGCTATATCGAGGTCGGCGAGGAAATCGAACACATGATCGACGAGATCCGCCGCAGCCTTTCGGTGGACATCTTGGTGCTGGTGGACAAGCGGCATCTGCAGGAGCAGCAATGGCGGCGCGGCCAGGACCTGATGAAACGCAGCGGCGAATGGGAGCGCTTCGCCACCCACGCGGTGCAGGCGCAGACCACGGAACGCCTGCCCGCGGCCCTCGACGACCGCCTGCTGACCCAGCTGTTCGCCGGCCGCACCGCAGAGATCCGCGACGGAGGCCGTTCCCTGCACCTCGCCGTCGTGCCGGTCGAGGACGCCGGCGGCGTCCACATCGGCGATCTGGTGGTGATGCGCGACATCAGCGCGCTGGAGGCGACCTTCCAGTGGTCGATGGCGGCCGTCCTCCTCATCAGCCTGCTGGTGGCGGGCGGCGTGCTGGGCATGTTCTACCTCGCCCTCGACCGGGTGGAACGCGATTACCGGCGCCAGCACGATCTCGAACACCAGCTGTTGCGCCTCGACACCGAGCACCGCCGCATCCTGCAGATGGAAAAGCTCTCGGCCCTGGGCACCATGGTCGGCGGCATCGCCCACCAGCTCAACAATCCGCTCGTCGGCGTGGTCAACCTGGCGCAGCTGGCCGAGCGCGAACTCGGTGAAAACGGCAAACCCGGCGATCCGGCGCGCACCCGCGAACTGCTGCGGGAGATCCGCGGCGCCGGCGAGGACTGCCGCGCCTTCGTCAAGCGCATGCTGGCATTCACCAAGGTTTCCTGCTTCGAGAGCAGGCCGACGCAGATGGCCGACCTGATCGAGGACACGGTGTTGCTGTTCCGCCAGACCGAGAGCAGGCATCTGCCCGTGGAGGTGCGCCTCGCCGACCCGGCGGCGGTGCTGACGGTCGACCCGGTGCTGATCCGCCACGCCCTGTTCAACCTGCTCGTCAATGCGGCCCAGGCCACCAGCGATGGCGGCGCCATCGTCATCACCCTGGCGCGCGAGGCGGAGGTGGTGAGCGGACTGCCCGGCTGGACCCTGGCCGTGAGCGACCAGGGCCGCGGCATGGCGCCGGAGGTGATGGAAAAGATTTTCGTGCCCTTCTACACGACGCGCAGCGACGGCACCGGCCTGGGTTTGCCTGTCGTCCAGCACGTGGCGCTGCTGCACGAGGGGCAGGTGACGGTCAGCAGCGAGCCGGGGCATGGCACACGTTTTGCGATATGGCTGCCGGAACGCCACGCTCTCCCGCCGGACAACGAACCCGCCCCGACCTGACATGCCGCCCAAGATTCTCGTCGTCGACGACGACCGCCATACCCGCATCCTGCTCGACCGTCTGCTGGCCCGCGCCGCCGCGGTGAGCCTGGCGACGGACGGCGCCGAGGCGCGCCGGCTGTTCGCCGCCGACGATTACAACCTGGTGCTGATGGACCAGTGCCTGCCCGACGCCAACGGCATCGAGCTGCTGCGCGAATTCCGCGCCCGCCGGCCGCGCCAGGTGGGCATCCTGATGACCGGCTTCGCCGACGTGCGCGACGCCGTGGCGGCGGTGCGCGAGGGCCTGTTCGACTACCTGACCAAGCCCTTCGACGACCTCGAAGCCCTGGAGGCGGTGATCGGCAAGGCGCTCGAACTCGACCGCGCCTATCGCGAGATCGACGGCCTGCGCGCCCGGCTGACGACCTGTGCCGGCATGCCGGCGGTGATCGGCCAGTCGCCGGCGATGGAGCGCGTGCTCGGCCAGATCCGCCAGGTGGCGGGCCTCGACACCACGGTGCTGCTCGAAGGCGAAAGCGGTACCGGCAAGGACATCGCCGCCAAGCTGATCCATGCCCTGAGCGCGCGCGCCGACAAGCCCTTCCTGGAGGTGAACTGCGGCGGCTTGCCCGAGAGCCTGCTGGAAAGCCTGCTGTTCGGCTACGAGAAGGGCGCCTTCACCGGCGCCGGCCAGGCCAACGCCGGCTATTTCGAGAAGGCCCACGAGGGCAACCTGTTCCTCGACGAGATCGCCGACATGAGCCCGAAGCTGCAAAGCAGCCTGCTGCGCGTGCTGCAGGACCACAGCTTCACGCGCATCGGCAGCACCCAGCCGCGCAAGACCGACTTCCGCCTGATCTGCGCCACCAACCGGCCGCTGCTCGCCGAGGTCAAGGCGGGGCGTTTCCGCGAGGACCTCTACTACCGCATCGCCGTGGTGACGGTGCGCATGCCGCCGCTGCGCGAGCGCCAGGAAGACATCGTGCCGCTGGCGATGCATTTCCTCGAACACTACAACGCCAAGTTCGGCAAGAGCTGCGGGCCGCTGACGCCGGCGGCCGTGCTGGCCCTGGAGTCCTGCCGCTGGGAGGGCAACGTGCGCGAGTTGCAGCATTGCATCGAGCGCGCGGTGGCCCTGCACGCGGGCGGCCCGATCGACCGTCTGCATCTGTTTCCCGCCGGCGAACACGTGGAACAGGCCGCGCCGGCGGCCGCTGCCGCCCTGGGCTACCAGGACGCCCGCGCCGAGTTCGAGCGCGACTACCTGCGCCGCCTGCTCGACGGCGCCGGGGGCAATGTCTCGGAGGCGGCGCGCGTTTCCGGGATTCCGCGCCAGAACCTCTACGTGCGCATGAAGCGCTGGGGAATTGTCACCGAGAAGTGACGGCTGTCGCGAATCAGTGACAGCTCGCGGTGCCCCGACTGGCGCAACAGGCTGGTAAACCCAGCCTTCCTCGATGGCATGCCGATTGCAGAGCCTTGTTCGGGCAATAACCCTATCGAGGTGATTGAAATGAAAAAGACAGCATTGTTTCTGGGCATCTCCGTGATCGTCGCCGGCTGCGCTTCCGTGGCGACCGGCCCGCAGGCCATCGACTGGAACAAGGTTCCCGCGACCAAGGTCGCGCTGTTCTATCCCGGCCAGTCCTCCTACCAGTGGTTGCGCAGCGAGGCCCATGCGGGCGCCGCCAAGGAAACCGCGCGTGGCGATGCCTGCACCTCCTGCCACGACGATCCCAAGGAAGAGCAGCGCCAGGGCGCCAAGATCCTGCGGGGCAATCATCCGCTCGAACCGCATGCCGCGGCCCTCAAGGGCAAGAACGGCCACATCGACATGACGGTACAGGCGGCCTACGACGACAAGAACGCCTACCTGCGCTTCCAGTACAAGACGCACAACCCGAACCACCCGGGCAACGACTATCCCGGCTATCGCTTCGACGGCAAGGAATGGAAGGCCTACGGCGGCATGCGCCTGAACAAGAACGTGCTGGCCGGCAAGACCGGGATCGTCTATGAGAACCGCCTGAACATCATGCTCGACGACGGCAAGGTGCCGGGCTTCGCCCAGCAGGGCTGCTGGCTGACCTGCCACGACGGCGAGCGCGACATGCAGAAGGAGGCGAGCAAGGCCGAGGTCGAGGCGAATGCGCTGCTCAAGGCGATCAAGAAGTCCGACGTGCGCAAGTACATTCCCGCCAGCCGCAGCGATCCGATGGACTGGAAGACCGGCAAGCCCCTCGACGAAATCGCCAAGCTCAAGGCCAGCGGCCAGTTCCTCGAACTGATGCAGTGGCGCGCCCACCGCAGCGACAAGGTCGGCGGCGCGGACGACGGCTACGTGCTCGAATACCGCAACTTCGACAAGGGCAGCAATCATTTCGCCTCCAACATGGACGGCAAGACCAAGCAGCCGAAGTTCATGTTCGATCCCGCCAAGTTCGGCGCCAAGGCCTTCGCGGCGAGCGACTACGGCGGCAAGAAGGAGTTGATCCTCGTCAAGGGCGTCAACGCCGTGCCCTTCGATCCGAACGCCGGCTGGAAGGAAGGCGACATCCTGCCGCAGTACGTGCTGAGCGCGGCGGACGCCAAGGGTTCCGCCGCCGACAACAAGGCGGTCAGCAGCTGGAAGGACGGCGTGCAGACCGTCGTCTTCATCCGTCCGCTCGGCCTGGCCAACGACGACGACAAGGCGCTCAAGCCGGGCGGCGTCTACAACGTCGGCTTCGCCATCCACGACGACAACATGACCGGCCGCGGCCATCACGTTTCCTACACCAAGACGCTGGGCATTGGCGCCAAGGCCGACATCACGGCCGTCAAGCTGAACTGATTCCCGCCCCGCCGGCCGTCCGCGGACGGCCGGTTTCTTACCGCCTCAGGAGCAGAAAATGAACATCCGTACCCTTATCGTGTCCGCCGCCATCGGTGGCCTGTGCCTGTCCGCGCCCGCCTTCGCCCAGGTGGATGCCGAGGAAATCTTCAAGGAAAACGACTGCCACAAGTGCCATCACGCCACCAAGGCCAAGAAGGGCCCGTCGCTGGCGAAGATCGCCGCCAAGTACAAGGAAAAGAAGCTCGACGAGAAGGAGGCGATCAAGCACATGACCGCCGGCAAGAAGGTGGAGCTCGATGACGGCACGAAGGAGGATCACAAGATCATCGACACCAAGGATGTCGCGGTGCAGACCGCCGTGGCCAAGTGGATGTTGAACCGCTGAAAGGCTGAACGATCATGGCCGCGTGGAGAGTTCGTTCCCTGGTGGTCGCGGGGATCGTTGTTTGCCTGTTCGCCCTGGGCGGCCTTGCGCCGGCCTGGGCCGCCAATGCACAACCCGCCGCCCAGCTCGACAATGCCGGCTGCCTGTCCTGCCACGACAGCAAGCAGAAGAAAATCGAGGTTTCCGGCGCGGACGAGGAAAAACGGACTCTCGGTCATGTCGATGCGCGCAAGTTCGGCAAGGGCATCCACGCCGAAATGCAATGCGTCGCCTGCCACACGGATATCGCCGACAGCCAGGCGAACCATAAGAAGGACTTGGCGGCCAAGCCGCCCAACTGCATCAGTTGCCACGAGCAGCTCTGGACGAAAGCCCGGCAGGAAGGCAAGGCGAGGGAGAAGGAAGGGCTCGGCCTGGTGGTGAAGAACATCGAGGCCTACAAGAACTCGTTCCACGCCCGGCCCGACGAGGACAACCCCGCCAAGCCCAAGGCGTTTTGCGAGGATTGCCACGCCTCCCATGATTTCAACGTCCCGCCCCAGGACAGCGAACGCCGCACCGCCTGGCACAAGGAGATTCCCGACACCTGCGGCGCCAAGTGCCACGAGGATCAGCTCGAAGCCTACGCCGCCTCGGTGCATGGCGAGGCGGTGCTCGACAAGGGCGACATCAAGAGCGCGGTGTGCACCGACTGCCATAGCGCCCACCAGGTCATCAACACCTCGTCGGAAAAGTTCAAGCTCGGCAACGTGAACACCTGCGGCAACTGCCACAAGGAAGCGCTCGCGAGCTACGCCGACACCTACCACGGCCAGGTCAATCGCCTCGGTTACGCCTACACGGCCAAGTGCGCCGATTGCCACGACAGCCACGGCATCCGCGCCGCCGACGATCCCAAGTCGAAGGTGCATCCGAACCGCCGCATGAAGACCTGCACGCAGTGCCACAACGACAAGAAGCCGGGGATGCGCGACGCGACGCCGGGCTTCGCCTCCTTCGGCCCGCACGCCAACACGCGCGATTTCGAGAAGTATCCGCAGATGTACATCGCCAGCAAGTTCATGGTCGCGCTGCTGATCGGCGTGTTCGCCTTCTTCTGGCTGCACTCCGGCCTCTGGTATTACCGCGAGTGGCGCGATCGCAAGGAAGGCAAGCCGCGTGCGCTCATCGACACCAAAGGCCTGCAACTCGACGAGAAGCGGCAGCATTTCCGCCGCTTCCACTGGGGCTGGCGGATCGCCCACCTGACCTTCGCCCTCGTCACCATGACGCTGGTGCTCACCGGCACGACGGCCCTGTTCGCCGAAAGCGCCTGGGCGCCGGTCGTCGCCGCCGCGCTCGGCGGACCGAAGGCCCTCGGCCTCATCCACCGCGTCGCCGCCTTCCTGTTCATCGGCATCTTCCTCATCCACTTCGTCTATGTGATGCAGAAGCTGCTGCGCGACCGCCAGTTCCGCTGGTTCGGCCCGGATTCGCTGTTGCCGAACTGGAAGGACTTCGCCGACTGCTGGGCCATGTTCAAGTGGTTCGTCGGCAAGGGGCCGCGGCCGCTGTTCGACCGCTGGGCCTACTACGAGAAGTTCGACTACTGGGCGGTGTTCTGGGGCGTGAACGTGATCGGCTGGAGCGGCCTGATGCTGGCCTTCCCGCACGTCACCGCCACTTACCTGCCGGGCTGGGTGTTCAACGTCGCCACGCTGGTGCACGGCGAGGAGGCCTTCCTCGCGGCGGTATTCCTGTTCACCGTGCATTTCTTCAACAACCACTTCCGTCCCGACAAGCTGCCGCCGCCGGACGTGGTGATGTTCACCGGCACCCAGTCGCTCGAAGAGTTCCGTCACGACCATCCGGCCCACTACCAGCGCATGGTCGATTCCGGCGAACTGGAGAAGCATCTCGTGGCGGCGCCATCCCCCGGCTTCCACACCGCTTCGGTGATTCTCGGCCTGGCCCTGATCGCCTGCGGCCTGATCCTGCTGGTGCTGGTCGGCGTCGGATTCTTCAGCGGTTGAGGCGTGATTCCGGCGGCACGTACCGTGCCGCCAGCGCCGACTTTTGGCTCCGGCCGCTGACGCTTAACCGGCTGACGCCGGTTAGCCTTCACCGAAAGCCGGGGTTTTGTTTTCGTTCCCTCACCGTGCCGCCAGTGCCGACTTTTGCCGCCCGCCTGTTCCCGCCGCGTCAGTCGCCGTGCAGTCGCTCGAAACCCGAGGGGCCGGCGGGCTGGGCGAGCAGCAGCGCGGCGAGCCGCTCGCGCTGTGCCGCGTCGAGCAGTTCGCGTTCCCTGAGCAGTTGCTCGATCACGCGCTTCTGCTGCGCGTCCTGCAGCGCCGCGATGGCGGCGCGCTCGGCGTCGATCCGGGCAAGGTCGGGCACGTCGGCGAAGATCGCGTGGATCATGCGGTCGCGATGTGCCTGGATCGCCGCCGCGCCCTCGGCGAGCTGGGCGAGGAAGCCCTTTTCCGCCTCATGCCAGCGCTGCGTCTGCGCGGCGTCGAGTCCGAGGTGGCGCGGCAGGCCGGGAAAGTCCTCGCCCGACAGCGCGCGGTAGGCCACGCCGCCGAGCACGCCGACGTTGATGAGCACGGAAAAGGCCAGCAGGGTACGCAGCAGTTGGGGTTTCATTTGATGAATGCTCCAGTCTTGTCGGCGCCCCTGGCGTAGCAGGCGTCCAGGCAGAGGCCGCCGGGGGGAATCGGATCGAACACGCTCATTGCCGTCATGCGCGGCAGCGCCGCGCCGCCGCCGAGCAGGGCCGCGCCCATGGCGATGCCGAGCGCGACGGAGGCCGCCGCGCCGAGGCCGAGCGGCAGCAGTCCGCGCCAGCCCGGCGCGGGCGCCCGCGGGCGCGCCGGGACGGCGGTGGCGAGCCGTCCGGCGACGACGCCGGCGAGGTCGCAGCCGAGGCTTTCCCGCGGCAGGCGGGCGAAGTCGGCGGACAAGGCGGCGAAGTCGGCAAGGCGCGCGGCGCAGCGCGGGCAGGCGGCGAGATGACCCTCCACGCGGCGCTGCGCGGCGGCATCGAGCTCGGCGTCGAGATGGGCGGACAGATCGTTGTCCGTGATGTGGGCTTCATGCGCGGCGTTCATCTGGACTCTCCCCGGCGTGGTGGCGGTAGTGGGCGAGGGCGGCG
>JANJVS010000090.1 GCA_024709955.1 Rhodocyclaceae bacterium | reverse complement strand
GTTGGTGGCGTTGGCGGACTGCACGGCCAGCTCGCGGATGCGCTGGAGAATCTCGCCGGAGGACTGCAGGGCGCCTTCGGCGGTCTGCGCCAGGGAGATGCCGTCGTTGGCGTTGCGGCGGGCCTGGTCGAGGCCGCGGATCTGCGCGGAGAAGCGTTCCGAGATGGCGAGGCCGGCGGCGTCGTCCTTGGCGCTGTTGATGCGCAGACCGGAGGACAGGCGCTGCAGAGAGACCGTAACGGAGCTCTGCGAGGTGTTGAGGTTGCGCTGAGCCGTCAGGGACTGGACGTTGGTATTGATGATTTGGGGCATGACGATCTCCAAAAAGTGATTTCACTCGCCTGGTTTCCTGTTGCTTCAGGCTCCGAGCGTTTGGGCTCTTGAGGCAGTTATCGACCCCGCGAAATGTTTCTTTAGGGAAAATTCATCAAAAGTCGGCGCTGGTGGGACGGTGAGCGCAGCCAAGGCTTCCCCCGACTTTCGTGGAGGCTAACCTGAGCCTCTGCTCAGGTTAAGCAAGCGGCCGGAACAAAAGTCGGCGCTGGCGGGACGGTGAGCGCAGCCAAGGCTTACCCCCGACTTTCGTGGAGGCTAACCTGAGCCCCTGCTCAGGTTAAGCAAGCGGCCGGAACAAAAGTCGGCGCTGGTGGGACGGTGCAACTCATTGTCCGGAAAAGAAAAACGGCTGCCCTTTGCGGGGCAGCCGTTTTATAACGGCAGGGCGCCGGAAAACTTTACTGCTGGAGCAGCGACAGCACGTTTTGCGGGATCGTGTTGGCCTGGGCCAGCATCGCCGTACCCGCCTGCTGCAGGATCTGGGCACGGGTGAGCGCCGCGGTTTCGGCCGCGAAGTCGGCATCGCGGATGCGCGAACGGGACGCGGAGAGGTTCTCCGAGGTCATCTCCAGGTTGGTGATGGTGGATTCGAAGCGCGCCTGCAGGGCGCCGTAGCGGGCGCGCTGGCCATTCACGCCGGCGAGGGCCGAGTCGATGATCGCCAGGGTGCGCATCGAGGATTCGACGGTGCTGATATCCACCTTCTCGGTCGCCTGGAGCTGGCCGGAGAAGGTTCCCGCCGCGCCGGTCTGCAGGCCCCAGAATTCCGCCGCTGTGGTGGTGATCGAGAAGGACTTGTCGGAATCGAGCACCACCTGGCCCGTGATCCAGCTGGCGCTGCCGGCCGTCCAGGTGCTCTGGTTGTCGGCGGCGCTGAGTGTGGACGCCTGGGCCAGGGGGTTGGCCGTCGACTGCCCGTCCGTCACCGTCACGTCTTCGAGCGCGATGTCGTTGCCGGTGGCGGAGTTGTTGACGATGCGCAGATCCTTGCCGGCCTCGTTGGTCAGCTGGATGCCGTATTGGCCGTTGTCCGTCTTGACGATCTTGGCGGTGAAGCCGGTCTTGCCCGAAACGTCGTTGAAGGCCTGCACCGCGGCATTGAGCTGGTCGGTGGAGTTGGCCGTGCCGCCGCCCGAGGCGCCGCCGATGGTGAAGGAGACGGTGGTGTAGGCGGTGGGGTCGCTGCCCGGGGCCGAGGTGTCGGAGGCGAGCAGGAAGCTGTAGCTGGTCTGCTGCTGGAAGGCGCCGGCCGTGCCGCCGCCGGCGTCGTCGGCGCCGATGATGAAGGTGGTCAGCGCCGTGGCGCGCACGCCGGTCTGCGCCAGGTTGATGAAGTTGGCGACGTCCTCGGCGCTGCTGTTGGCATCGTAGGAGACGTTGAAGGAGCCCATCGAACTGGCGATGGTCATGCCGGGGGGCACCTCGCCCGTGGTGACGACGGAGGTGTCGCCGGCGCCGAAGCGCACCGGATAGCCGTCAGTCTGCGAGCCGTTGGTCAGGTCGCCGGGGCCGTTGTCCTTGTAGGCCACGGTGCCGCCGACACGGTAGTTGCCGTAGGCGTTGGTCTGGAAGTTGCCCGAGGTGGCGGTGATGGTCTGGTTGGCGTTGGCGCCGACCTGGAACTGGGCGGCGGTGAAGGAGCCGTCGAGCAGCTTCTGGCCGTTGAATTCGGTCGAGGTGGAGATGCGCTGCAATTCCTGGGAGAGCTGCTGTACTTCGGCGTTCAGCGCGGCGCGGTCCCCGGAGGAGTTGGTGGCGTTCGCCGACTGGACGGCGAGTTCGCGGATGCGCTGCAGGATGTCGGCGGTGGATTGCAGGGCGCCTTCCGCCACCTGCGCCAGCGAGATGCCGTCGTTGGCGTTGCGGCGGGCCTGGTTGAGGCCGCGGATCTGGGTGGTGAAGCGCTCGGCGATGGCCAGACCGGCGGCGTCGTCCTTCGCGCTGTTGATGCGCAGACCGGAGGACAGGCGTTGCAACGCGGTGCTCAGGTCGCCCTGCGAGCGGTTCAAGTTGCGCTGTGCGTTCAGCGACGCAACGTTGGTGTTGATGATTTGCGGCATATCGTTTCTCCTTCGCTACGCATTGGGAGGGCGACCCCTGCTTCTGGGACCGTCGCGGTGTCCGGTATGGGAAACACCTTGCTCGCAGACGAATAAGCAACCGATGTGCCAGCAGTGGAAATGGGGTGGAAAATGCCGCGTATTCAGCGCGGTGGCGTGCCAAGCGGGGGCGTTTTACGCCTCATCAAACCGAATGGAAGAGTGGGATGCCGGAGCCGGCAATCCTTATTGCCGGTCGCGGGCAAAACTTGCCGCGCGGCCGGCCGGCTATGCCGCGAGACAAAGTTCGAGCTGGGTGCGCCAGTCCGGCTGGCTCAGTCCGAAGTCTTCTCTCAGCCGGCCGCAGTCGAGCCGGGAATTGGCCGGACGGCGTGCTGGGGTCGGAAACTCGGCGCCGGTGATACGGTGTACGACCGGCGTTTTTGCGATCAACCCCAGGGCATGGCCCCGGGCGACGATGGCCTCGGCGAAGCCGTGCCAGGAGGTCTCGCCGCCGGCGACGAAGTGATAGATGCCTGCCTGGTCGCGGTGGCGAGCCAGCATGAGCGCGGTGGTCTCGGCGATCATGCGGCTCCAGGTGGGGGCGCCGATCTGGTCGGCGACGACGCGGAGTTCGTCGCGTTCCTGCGCCAACCGCAGCATGGTGCGCAGGAAGTTGGCGCCGCGCATGCCATAGACCCAGCTGGTACGCAGGATCAGGTGGCGGCAGCCGCTGGCGCGGATCGCCTCTTCGCCGGCCAGCTTGGTCTGTCCATATGTATTGATGGGGCAGGTGGGGTCGGCCTCGACGTAGGGCGTCGGCTTGCCGCCGTCGAACACGTAGTCGGTCGAGTAGTGCACCAGCAATGCATCCAGGCGTTTGGCTTCCTCGGCCAGGATGCCGGGGGCCGTGGCGTTGATCGCGGTGGCCAGGGCGACTTCGCTTTCCGCCTTGTCCACGGCGGTGTGGGCCGCCGGGTTGACGATCCATGCCGGCCTGAGTTCGCGCAGGACGCCGCGCATGCGATCGGGGTCGGCCAGATCGAAGCCGGCGCGATCCAGGGCCACGACTTCGCCGAGGGGCTGCAGGCTGCGGGCGAGTTCCCAACCGACCTGGCCACCGATGCCGGTGAGCAGGATGCGCCTCACGGGTAGACCTCCGCGTCGCGCAGCCGGATGCCGGCGGCGTCCTTGGCGGCCAGCGTCGGCGCTCCGGTCAGCGGCCAGTCGATGGCGAGGTCGGGATCGTTCCAGAGCAGCGAGCGCTCGTGTTCCGGGGCGTAGTAGTCGGTGGCCTTGTAGAGGAAGTCGGCGCTCGCCGACAGGGTGAGGAAGCCGTGGGCGCAGCCGGGCGGAACCCAGAACATGCGCTTGTTCTCGGCGGACAGCAGGACGCCGGTCCAGCGCCCGAAGGTCGGCGAGGACTTGCGCAGGTCCACCGCGACATCGAAGACTTCGCCGTTGACGACGCGCACCAGCTTGCCCTGCGGCTGCTTGATCTGATAGTGCAGGCCGCGCAGCACGCCCTGCTGGGAGCGCGAATGGTTGTCCTGGACGAAATCCAGGTCGAGGCCGAGGGCGGCGAAGCTGCGGCGGTTCCAGCTTTCCATGAAGAAGCCGCGCTCGTCGCCGAAGGCGCGCGGTTCGATGATGCAGACGCCTTGCAGCGGGGTTTGGATCAGGTTCATCAATACACCTTGTCGCGCAGGAGTCCGAGCAGATAGGCGCCGTAGCCGTTCTTGGCGAGCGGTCGGGCGAGGGCTTCGAGCCGGGCGTCGTCGATCCAGCCCTGGCGCCAGGCGATTTCCTCCGGGCAGGCGACCTTGAGTCCCTGGCGCTTTTCCAAGGTGGCGATGAACTGGCCGGCCTCCAGCAGCGAATCGTGGGTGCCGGTATCGAGCCAGGCCATGCCGCGGCCCATGAGTTCGACGTTCAATTGATTGGCTTCGAGATACATGCGATTGACGTCGGTGATTTCCAGCTCGCCGCGCGGCGAGGGCTTGAGGTTGGCGGCGATGTTCACGACCTGCTTGTCATAAAAATACAGGCCGGTGACCGCGTAGCGCGATTTCGGCTGGGCCGGCTTTTCCTCGATGCTGACGGCGCGACGCTGGCTGTCGAATTCGACCACGCCATAGCGCTCCGGATCATGCACCGCGTAGGCGAACACCGTCGCGCCAGCGCCGAGTTTTGTCGCCCGTTGCAGTTGCTCGCCGAGTTCGTGGCCGTAGAACAGGTTGTCGCCCAGCACCAGCGCGGAGGGATGGTCGCCGATGAAGTCGCGGCCGATGATGAAGGCCTGGGCGAGACCGTCGGGCGAGGGCTGCACCGCATACTGGATATCGAGCCCCCAGGGCGCGCCGTCGCCGAGCAACTGGGAGAAGCGCGGCGTGTCCTGCGGCGTGGAGATCAGCAGGATGTCGCGGATGCCCGCCAGCATCAGCGTGGCGAGCGGGTAGTAGATCATCGGCTTGTCGTAGACCGGCAGCAGCTGCTTGGAAACGGCGAGCGTGGCCGGATGCAGGCGGGTGCCGGCGCCGCCGGCGAGAATGATGCCCTTGCGGTTTTTCATGATTGGCGTTGGCTGTAGTTCTGGTCGATCCATTGGCGGTAGGCCCCGCTCTGGACGTGGGCGATCCACTCGCCGTTGTCGAGATACCAGGCCACGGTTTTCGCGATGCCGCTTTCGAAGCTCTCGGTCGGCGTCCAGCCGAGCTCGCGCTGGATCTTGCCGGCGTCGATGGCATAGCGCTGGTCGTGGCCGGGACGGTCGGCGACGAAGGTCTTCAGTTCCTCGTAGCGGCGGCCGTTGGCGCGCGGACGCTGCTGGTCGAGCAGGCGGCACAGGGTATCGACCACCTGCAGGTTGGTCTTCTCGTTGCGCCCGCCGATGCAGTAGGTGGCGCCGGGCTGGCCGCGCTCGAAGACGAGCCGCAGTGCCCGAGCATGGTCATCCACGTAGAGCCAGTCGCGGATGTTGTCGCCCTTGCCGTAGATCGGCAACGGCTTGCCGGCGAGGGCGTTGAGGATCATCAGCGGGATCAGCTTTTCCGGGAACTGGTAAGGACCGTAGTTGTTCGAGCAGTTGGTGATCAGCGTCGGCAGGCCGTAGGTGTGCTGCCAGGCGCGCACCAGATGGTCGGAGGAGGCCTTGGACGAGGAATAGGGCGAGCGCGGATCGTAGGCGGTCGTCTCGTCGAACAGGCCGGTCGGGCCGAGGCTGCCGAACACTTCGTCGGTGGAGACGTGATGGAAGCGGAAGGCGCCGCGCTCCGGTTCGGCCAGCGTGCTCCAGTAGGCGCGCGCCGCTTCCAGCAACGTGTAGGTGCCGACGACGTTGGTCTGGATGAAGTCGCCCGGGCCGTGGATCGAGCGGTCCACATGGGATTCCGCCGCGAGGTGGATGATGCCGTCCGGCCGGTATTGGGCGAACAGGGCGTCCATCGCCTGGCGGTCGCAGATGTCGCTATGGCTGAATACATGGCGCGCATCGCGCCCGGCGCCGCCCAGCGATTCGAGGTTGCCGGCGTAGGTCAGCTTGTCGATGTTGACGATGCGCCAGTCGCTTTCCGCGATTAATAGACGGATCAGGGCGGAGCCGATGAAGCCGGCGCCGCCGGTGACGAATACGGTTTTCATGGGTGGATTTCCTTATGCTGCCAATACCCGGTTCTTGCCGGCGCGCTTGGCGAGGTACATGGCGCCGTCGGCGCGCTGGATGGCCGCCATGGCCGCTTCCCCGTCGCCCAGCTCGGCGACGCCGCAGCTGAAGGTGATGAGAATCTTGTCGTTGTTGTGGAGGAAGAAGCGCCGCGTCAGTTCGCGCTGCACGCGCACCATCGCATTCACGGCTTGTTCGAGCGCCGTGCCCGGCAGGATGACGACGAATTCCTCGCCGCCGTAGCGGGCCAGGGTGTCCTCGGGGCGGATGGCGTCCTGCACCACCTTGGCCAGATGCACCAGCGCGGCGTCGCCCGCCGCGTGGCCCAGCGAATCGTTGAGCTTCTTGAAGTTGTCGATGTCGAGCAGCGCCAGGCAGAGCTGGCTGTTGTGGCGATGGGCGCGGGCGACCTCGGTTTCCAGGGCGTCGTCCATCCCCTTGCGGTTGAGCGCGCCGGTGAGCGGGTCGTGGCGCACCATCTGGCTGGCGTTGGCCAGTTCGTCCTGCAGGCGCTGCACCTCGCGCTCCGCTTCGCCGACCCTGGCGCGCATCAGGTTGAGCTCGTCGCGCGAACGCTGGGCGTTGAGCTGGATCACGCGGGTCTCGCGCATCACTTCCTGCAGCACCTCGGAGAGGTCGACAATGTCCTTGGCCTTGCTGATCTTGTCGGCGCAGACCTCGATCTTGTCGTGGTAGTCGCTGGTCGACTCGGCGAAGTCGGCGAGACGGTCCACGAAGGTCGCCAGCATTTCCTTGATCTGGTCGCGCGCGTCGAGCAGGCTCTTCTTCAGCGCGCTCTGCTTGTAGATCACGTCCTTCATGCGCCGCTCGACGTCGTCGAGGCGGCGCAGGTTGAGCGGCTGGCTGACCAGGTCGAGCACGACGGCGATCTGCCCCTGCAGCCACTGGTCGTCGAGCACCAGTTCGTTGATGTTGTCGATGATCAGGCGCAGCAGGTGCAGCAGCGCCGCTTTCAGCTCGGCCTGGTCCTCGGCGACGAAATTCAGGCGGTAGCTGAAGCGCTTCATGGCGGCGACGAAAGACGCGACTTCTTCCGTGCCGTGGGCCGCGCGGGCGCTGGCGGCAAGGCGGGTCGCCTCTTCCGCCAGCTCCGGGGTATCGACCAGCAGGATGCCGATGGTGTTTTCGAGCAGTTGCGCCAGCAGGTCGAGCAATTCGCCGGCCACGCCCTTGGCGAGGTCGGCTTGACGTGCCGCCGGCTTCGCGCCCGCCGTGCCGGAAGTCGGCGCTGGCGGGACGGTGGCGGTTTCCTCGCCTGGGCGTGCTTCTCCCGGTACGGCGCCTTCCAGTACCGTCGCCTGGGACCAGTTTTTCACCAGCGCCTGCAGGCGCCCATACAGCAACTCGGGGCTGCCCGCCGAGGCCAGCACGTGGTCCAGCGCTTCCCGCTTGCGCGCCGGCGTCAGATCGGCGTGGCGCGCCTCGAAGCGGGTCAGCAGGTCGCGGATCAGCTGCGACCAGTTGGGCGGCTCGGCAGCCGCCTTGTTCAGCAGGTCGGTCAGGGTGACTTTCAGGCCGTCCCAGCTTTTGTCGCCGACGGCGCTTTCGATCTGGCGGGCGAAGCGCAGCTGTTCGGGTGTGCTGCGCGGCAGCCCGCTGGCGAGCTGGCGCAGGGTTTTTTCCGGGAAACTCTCGGTCGCCGTGGTTCCCGCGATCTCGTGATAGAGCGTGCGGTAATTGTCCGGCGTTGGCGGAATGCGCTGTTGCGCCAGCCGCTTCAGGGTTTCGCGCGCTGTTTCCGACGGGTTCATGGCGGTCCTTCCGTGCCCGGCTTATTCGACGAGCCCGTGCTTCAGGCCGTAATGGATCAGCTCGGCCGTGCTTTTCAGACCCATCTTTTCCAGCAGGCGTGCGCGATAGGTGCTGACGGTGGCGACGCCGAGGTTGAGCTCCTCGGCGATCTGCGTCAGCGGCTTGCCCTTGGCGATCAGCACCAGCACCTGATACTCGCGGTCGGTGATGCGCTCGTGCGGCAATTTCTCGGTGTCGTCGGAAATGGCCTCGACCAGTTGCTGGGCGACGCTGGCGCTGACGTATTTCTTGCCGCGCGCCACCTGGCGGATCGCCGTGACGAGCTGATCGGGCGCGCTCTGCTTGGTCAGATAGCCGGAGGCGCCGGCCTTCAGGGCGCGCACCGCGTACTGCTCTTCCGGATGCATGCTGAGAATCAGCACCGGCAGGCGCGGGAATTCGCGCTTCAGCTGCTTCAGCGTATCGATGCCGTTGCGGTTGGGCATCGAGATATCCAGCAGGAACACGTCCCATTCGTTCTGGCGCGCCAGCTGCAAGGCATCGACGCCGTCGTCGGCCTCGCCGGCGACCAGCAGATCCTCCGTTTCGGAGAATATCTGCTTGAATCCCTGGCGGACGATGGCGTGGTCGTCGGCGATCAGGACGCGTATCTTTTCGGACATGTCAGAATAAATCCTGCTGGACGGCTTCTTCGTATTCGGTTGGCTGAGTGTCTTCGCCGCGGCGTTCCGGTACTTTCAGCATCAGATGGGCGCCACCTTGTTCCGCCGTGGCGATGTGGAAAATCCCGTTGAGGCTTTGCACCCGCTCGCGAATGCCGCGCAGGCCGAACGACTTCGGCTTTTCCAGGTCATCCTCGGCGATGCCGCGGCCATTGTCGCGAATCTCAAGCGTGATGTTACCGTTTTCGCGGCGCAGCCGCACGACCACGAGCGAGGCATGCGCGTGCTTGGCGACGTTGGTCAGCGCTTCCTGCGCGATGCGGAACAATGCCAGGGAGGTATCCGGGTCGAGCTCGATGCCGTCGTCGCACTGGGCGCGGCAGGTGATGCCCGTGCTATGGCCGAAGTCGTCGGCCTGGCATTCGATGGCGGCGGCCAGGCCGAATTCCTTGAGTATGCCGGGACGCAGCTGGCGCGACACGCGGCTGGTGGTGGCCATCGCCTGGTCCAGCAGGGTTTCTATGGAACGCGCCTTGTCCCGCAGTTCGGCCGGCAGCTTGCTGGCAAGCAGGGCTGCCTCGATCTTGAGGCGGACCAGGATGCTGCCCAGTTCGTCGTGGATGTCGCGCGCGATGCGCTCCCGCTCCTCTTCCTTGGCCGCCTCGAGGTGGAACGACAGTGCCGCCAGTTGGGCGCGCGATTCGCGCAGCGCGGCCTCGGTGTTCTTGCTCTTGGTAATGTCGCTGGCGATGCCGGTCCATAGCACCACCCCCTCATCGTTGCGCGAAGGCAGCGAGCGCATGTCGATCCAGCGTTCGCCGTTTCGCAGGCGGCCTTCCCACGCCAGCGTGTGACCGGTGTGGGCGGATTCCTCCAATGCCGCCAGCAAGTGCTTGCGATCCTCGGCCAGCAGGACGTCGAAGAAGCGCTGCGCCGAACCGCGCAACTCGTGCTGCTTGACGCCCAGCAGGCGTACCGAGCCTTCGCTGACATAATGGAAGTGATATTTCCCCGTTGTCTCTCGCTGGAGCGTGAAGACCAGCCCCGGCAGGTTCGATGCCAGGGTTCTGAAGCGCGCCTCGCTGTCGTGCAGCATTTCGAGCGCGGCGCGGTGATCGGCGCGATGCCCCGCTTCGCGCACCTCCCGGTCCACCGCGGGCGCCAGGCTGCTGAGTCGATCGACGAACACGACATCATGCGCGCCCGCCCGCAATGCCTTGATGGCGGCGCGCTGATCGTCCGGGTCGGCGACGATGATCAGCGGAATGTCGAGATTCCTGTCCCGTAGCGTCTTGAGCGTCGTGGCCGGCGTGCAGTTCGCATGGTTCAGGCAATGAAGGATCGCATCCCATCGCGCTTCACGCAATGCGACGCGCAAGGCAGCCATGCTCGACGACATCGAGAACATGGGCTTTTGCCCTTCCCGTTGCCATCCCTCCGCCAGTTGATCGACCAAGGCAGAAGAACTGCATACAACCAGAAGACGCAATATGGAGTCTTGCGGCGGGTGAGTTTGCTGCATCTACAAGGAAGGAGGCTCGATTCACTCAAGGCGTTCGATTGTAGAGGCAACGAGCGCCAATCGGTCGGCTATAATTTGCGTCTTGCCGGCATAGCTCAGTTGGTAGAGCAACCGCCTTGTAAGCGGTAGGTCACCAGTTCGAATCCGGTTGCCGGCACCAATAAATTTTCATTTCGTGTTGACGCTGCGTTTCTGGTTGTTGCATAATTGCGTTCTCGACGCGGGGTGGAGCAGTCTGGCAGCTCGTCGGGCTCATAACCCGAAGGTCGCAAGTTCAAATCTTGCCCCCGCAACCAAACAATCAAATTCAAAAGGCTGGCACGCACTCTCTGCGTTTCATGCGATGGTGCGGCGAGTTTTTTTGCCTTTTAAATTTTTGAGTAGGTGGGAAGCCCTTGGAGAGCGAAACTAGTTCCCCTCCTGTTCAGCAAGCTGCGGCATTTGACCCGCGGCGACGGATGCGCGAGCTCTTGGCAATTCCGGATCGTGATCGTACGGATGCTGAGTGGGATGAGTTGAATGAGCTGGAGATACAGACTGCCCCGGGTAACCGGGTTGGTAATCAGCCTCCTTCCGGGTATTCCGGGAAGCCGGCGTTCCCTGCGAAGAATCGCTCGAAGGGGAAGGGGGGGCATAAGCCGGCCGGTGGTCGCGGCCCTCAGCAGAGTAAACCTGCGGGCGGTGGTCAGCAGCACAAGCCTCGCCAAGCGCAGTCTTGAGTTTTGCGGTCGGTTTTGATGTATTCTTGTATTTGTGGTAATTAAGGTTGGTAGTTCTTTGTAGCTGACTGATCTTGAATGTAGTTTTTTGGTTGTCGAATATTTTTTAAGTTTTTTTGAAAAAAGTATTGACGGCCAAAAAGAGATGCGTACAATGCGCCCCTCTCGCTGCTGACGCAGCAACGTTCTTTAACAAACAAACAGCCGATAGGTGTAGGTGCTTGCTGGGCTGAGACGAGTGAT
>JANJVS010000112.1 GCA_024709955.1 Rhodocyclaceae bacterium | reverse complement strand
CGGACGCGCCTATGATCGGGCCATGGACACCCTGTTCATTCTCGCCGTCGCCGCCGTCCTCATCGTCCTGCTGTTCGACTACACCAACGGCTTCCACGACGCCGCCAACATCGTCGCCAGCGTGATCGCCTCGCGCGCGATGACGCCAGTGCAGGCGATCCTCATCGTCGCCACCTTCGAGTTCCTCGGCCCGCTGCTGGGCGGCACGGCGGTGGCCAACACCATCGGCAAGTTCGTGAACCTCGACGGCGTCGATGCCGCGCTCGCGCTGCGGATCCTGGTCTGCGGCCTGTTCGGCGCCATCGCCTGGAACCTGCTGACCTGGTGGCGCGGCATCCCCTCCTCCTCGTCCCACGCCCTGGTCGGCGGACTCGCCGGCGCGGTCGTGGTCTCGGTCGGCGCCGACCATGTGGTCTGGGGCTTCGCACTACTGCTCGACGGCCACGTCACCGGCATCGTCAAGGTGCTTGCCGCCCTGGTGCTCTCGCCGCTGGTCGGCTTCTGGGCCGGCTTTCTGCTGCACCGCCTGATGCTCGGCCTGCTGCGCGGCGCCAGGCCGCTGATCAACCGCAACCTGCGCAACGCCCAGTATTTCACCGCCGCCGGCCTGGCCTTCTCCCACGGCGCCAACGACGCGCAGAAGAGCATGGGCATCCTCACCCTCGTGCTGCTGCTCGGCGGCTTCATCGACACCTTCGCGGTGCCGTTCTGGGTCATGCTGGCCTGCGCGATTTCGATGACCCTCGGCATCCTCTCCGGCGGCTGGCGCATCGTACGCACCCTCGGCTTCGCGATCTACAAGGTGCGGCCGCTGCACGCGCTCGACTCGCAGCTAACCTCGGCGGCGGTGATCTTCGCCGCCTCCGCCGTCGGCGCGCCGGTATCGACGACCCACGTCGTCGCCACCTCGATCATGGGCATCGGCGCCTCCGAGCGGCCCAAGGCGGTGCGCTGGGCCAAGGCGCGCGAAATCGCCACCACCTGGATCATCACCATTCCGGGCGCAGCCATCGTCTCGGTGGCCGGCTACTTCATGCTTGCCGCCCTCCTCGCCCTCACCGGGAGTCCGCCATGAACCACGACCAAGACAAATCCCTGCTGGCGCGCATCTTCGAGCGCTTCTTTCCCAAGTCGGCGGACTTCTTCGCGCTGCTGCACGAACAGAGCCACCACGTCGAGCACACCGTGAACCTGCTGGTGCATTACATGGAAAGTGGAGAAACCGAGATCGGCCAGCAGATCCGCGAGGACGAGCATGCCGCCGACAAGGTCAAGGTGCGCAACATCCACACCCTCAACGAAGCCTTCTCGACGCCGATCGACCGCGAGGACATCTACCGCGCCATCACCACCCTCGACGAGGTGGTGAACGCCTGCAAGGACGCCGTGAGCGAAATGACCGCGCTGCAACTCCAGCCGGACGCCGTCACCTTGGAGATGGCGCGCCATCTGCACGACGGCGTGGTGGCGCTCACCGCCGGCTACTTCAAGCTGAGCCGCCAGCCGGCGGCGGCCTCCGACGACGCCGATGTCGCGCGCAAGGCCGAACGCAAGGTGGAGAAGCTCTACCGCAAGGCCCTCGCGGAGCTGTTCCAGGGCGAGGACTACATCCACATGTTCAAGCGCCGCGAGATCTACCGCCACCTCACCCACGCCGCCGAGCGCATGGCCGCCTGCGCCAACACGCTGCACGACATCGTGGTCAAGATGGTCTGACGCGGGCTGAAAAGCCGGCGCCGGCGTAACGGCAAGAGCCCGACGGCCGACTCCGGCTTGCGTGTCGGCTAACGTGCGCCAGGCAAGTCAAGCGTAGCGGCCGGAACAAAAGTCGGCGCTGGGGAGACGGTGGAGGGAGCGCCGGATCAGTCGCAGCTCGCCTGGCAGGGCTTGCCCGCGGCGCAGGCGCCGTCACCCACCGGCTTGCAGGCGGCGCGCGTGCGATGGGCGAACACGATGTCGTCGCCGTAGTCGCAGGCAACCCGCGTCAGCTTGCCGGCCTTGCCGACCTCGACGCGCCGGGGCTTGGCCGCCTTGATCGCGGCGGGCGCCAGGTCGCAGGAAAGATAGGCGTGGAAGGCGCCGTCGGCCGATTCCCACATTGCCACGTTCTTGAGCTTGCGGTAGTTCTCGTAGGTGGCGCAGGTGTCCTTGTCCTTGCCGTACAGGCGCGCGTTGTCGGCGCAATAGCCGGTATAGGTGTATTTGAGCTCTTCCTCGGACGGACAGGTGGCGACCTGCACGGCCGTGGCGAGATCGGGGCAGGCGATTTCGCCGGCAAGCACGGGGAAGGCGGCGACGCAGCCGAGCGCGAGAACAATCAAACGGGACTTCATGAAGACTCCTTGCGGGTTCAGGTGGGAGGCAACGGCATGGCGCGCCGGTCGAGCAGCGCGAGCCAGCCGCGAATGACGCGATAGAGCACCCAGACACCGGTGACGACGACGACCAGCATGGCGGCCGGGATGCCGATCAGGGTCAGCGCCAGCAGGCCGGCGATGCACAGCCACAGCGCGGCGTACCAGAAGCTGCGCAGCTGCCAGCGCCAGTGGCTGTCGAGCCAGCTGCCGCGCACGTTTGCGCGGGTGACGTAGTTGATGATGACGGCGACGATCGACGGCCAGCCAAAGACGAAGGCGCCGACGATGGAGGCGGAAGTCAGGATGCCCGAGAGCGCCGAGAGGGCGTGCAGGCCGTACATCACATGACACCAGGCGCGCTGGCCGTCGAGTTCGCCGCCCGGCGCCGGCTCGCCGCGAATGATGTCGCCGTTTTCGTCGAAGTCGGCCATGTTCAGAGTCCCAGTGTGTTCCAGAGTTCATCGACGCGCCGCTTGACCTCGGCATCCATGACGATGGGCCGCCCCCACTCGCGGTCGGTCTCGCCCAGCCACTTGTTGGTCGCGTCGATGCCCATCTTGCTGCCGAGTCCCGCGACCGGCGAGGCGAAGTCGAGATAATCTATGGGCGTGTGCTCGGCGATCAAGGTGTCGCGCGCCGCGTCGACGCGCGTGGTCAGCGCCCAGATCACTTCCTTCCAGTCGCGGATGTCGATGTCGTCGTCCACGACGATGATGAACTTGGTATACATGAACTGGCGCAGGAAGCTCCAGATGCCGAACATCACGCGCTTGGCGTGGCCGGGGTACTGCTTCTTGAGGCTCACCACCGCGAGGCGGTAGGAGCAGCCCTCCGGCGGCAGGTAGAAGTCGGCGATCTCGGGGAACTGCTTCTGCAGCAGCGGCACGAACACCTCGTTGAGCGCCACGCCCAGCATCGCCGGCTCGTCGGGCGGCTTGCCGGTGTAGGTGCTGTGGTAGATCGGGTCGCGGCGCATGGTCATGCGCTCGATGGTGAAGACGGGAAACTCGGCCTGCTCGTTGTAGTAGCCGGTGTGGTCGCCGTAGGGACCTTCCGTCGCGACCTCGCCCGGATGAATCACGCCCTCGAGCACGATCTCGGCGCGCGCCGGCACCTGCAAATCCGAACCGAGGCACTTCGTGAGCTCGGTCTTGCCACCGCGCAGCAGGCCGGCGAACTGGTATTCGGAGAGCGTGTCCGGCACGGGCGTCACCGCGCCGAGGATGGTGGCCGGATCGCAGCCGAGCACCACCGCCACCGGGAAGGGCTGGCCGGGATGCTGCTGGCAATGGTCGCGATAGTCAAGCGCCCCGCCGCGGTGGGCGAGCCAGCGCATGATGACCTTGTTGGGCCCGATCACCTGCTGACGATAAATACCGAGGTTCTGGCGCGGCTTGCTGGGGCCGCGCGTCACGGTCAGGCCCCAGGTGATCAGCGGCGCCGCGTCGCCGGGCCAGCAGGTCATCACCGGGAGGCGGGAGAGGTCGACGTCCCTGCCCTCCCAGACGATCTCCTGGCAGGGCGCGGAAGAAACGATCTTCGGCGCCATGTTGAGCACCTGCTTCAGGACGGGCAGCTTCTCCCAGGCGTCCTTGAAGCCGCGCGGCGGCTCGGGCTCCTTGAGGTAGGCGAGCAGCTTGCCCACTTCGCGCAGCGAGGTCTGCCAGTCGGCGTCGGCCTCCATGCCGAGCGCGACGCGCTGGGGCGTGCCGAACAGGTTGGCGAGCACCGGCATCTCGCCGGACTTGGGCTTCTCGAACAGCAGCGCCGGCCCGCCGGCGCGCAGCACGCGGTCGGCGATCTCGGTCATCTCCAGCCGCGGATCGACCTCGACGGCGATGCGCTTCAACTCGCCGCGCGCCGCGAGGCGGTCGATGAATTCGCGCAGGTCCTGGGCGGCGCGCATGGCTCAGCGCGTGCGATAAGCCGCGTGACAGGACACGCAGCCGTTGAACAGCTTGGGCAGCGCGGCGAGCGTCTTGTCCCGGTCGCCGCTCTTGGCGGCGGCGGCGAACTCGCTCGCCGCCTTGTGGCCCTCCATGCCCAGCGCGTGCATGGCCGGCGGCATGTGCAGGCCGGGACGCGCCTCGGGCGGCTTGGCGGCATGCACGCCGCGCGCCGACCAGCCGAGGCGGCTCTCCGCGACATTGCCGGCCTCGGCGTACTTGCCGGCACCCACCAGGGTCGTGATCTCGTGCAGGGCGAGCAGGTTGTCGAGCATTTCCTCCCGTAGCGACTGCTGGGCCGGCGCTGGCAATTGGGCCAGCTGGCGCATGTCCTCGCCGGCCACGGCCGGCAGGACGAACGCGAGGAGCAGGGAAGGCAGCAGCAGTCGCTTCATGAAACTCTCCAGGTCTTGAGCAGGTAGTCGCCGGCGATGCCGGCGAACACGGCGGCGCCGAACCAGTTGTTGTGCAGGAAGGCCTTGAAGCAGCGCATGCGCTCGCGGCCGCGGATCAGCGTGTAGTGGTAGACGGCCAGGCCGGCCGCGACGGCGAGGCCGAGGGCGTAGGGCCAACCGAAGCCGAGCCGCGCGCCGACCCAGCCGAGCTGTCCGAGCGCGGCGGCGTAGCAGAACATGATCGCGGCGATGTCGAAGCGGCCGAAGGTGAGCGCCGAGGTCTTGATGCCGATCTTGATGTCGTCGTCTCGATCCACCAGCGCGTACTCGGTGTCGTAGGCCACCGCCCAGAACACGTTGGCGAGCAGCAGCCACCAGGCCGTTTCCGGCACCCGCCCCAGCGTCGCGGCGAAGGCCATCGGGATGCCGAAGCCGAAGGCCACGCCCAGATAGGCCTGGGGAATGGCGAAGAAGCGCTTGGTGAAGGGATAGCTGGCGGCGAGGAACAGGGCCGCGACGGCCAGCCCCAGCAGCAGCGGCGTCAGCAGCGGCAGCACCAGCAGGAAGGAGAGGGCGACGAGGAAGGCGAACAGGGCGATGGCCTCGCGCGTGGTCACCGTGCCGGCCGCCAGCGGGCGCGCCTTGGTGCGCTCGACATGGGGATCGAAGTCGCGGTCGGCGTAGTCGTTGATGACGCAGCCGGCGGAACGCATCAGCACCGTGCCGAGCACGAAAACGCCGACGAGCGCCCAGTCGGGCCGGCCGTCGCCGGCGATCCACACCGCCCAGAGCGTCGGCCACAGCAGCAGCAGGATGCCGATCGGCTTGTCGAGCCGCATCAGCTTTTCGTAGAGGTCGAGGCGTTGCTTGATCGGGGCGAAACTGGCCATGGGCGGATTCTACGCCGGCGCGCCGGACCCCCGCCGTCCCGCCGGCGCCGACTTTTTGCGCCGAGGGGCATCGACCCTTGCGGAACTTGACTTTGATCAACATGCCCGGCGGCGGCGAGGATCATAGTTTCCAGCGAAAAGGAGGCTTGCATTTGCGCCGTACATTCCGGTTCCGGCGGCGACCAAATGCGCGATGATCCGATCATGAAAGCCGAGCAGGCCCGTCGCGAAATCCAGCAGCAGAAGGAGTTGCCGACCCTGACGCCGAGCGTGCGGCGCATCCTCGCCGCCTGCGAGGACCACCACGTCAGCCAGACGGCGCTCGCCGAGATTCTCGCCGAATCGCCCCCGATCGCCGCGCGCATCCTCGGCCTGGCGAACTCGGCCTTCTTCGGCCAACGCGGCGGCGTGCATTCGCTGCCCCACGCCATCGCCGTGCTCGGCATGGTGATGGTGCGCAGCGTCGCCGCCGGCCTCGCCCTCTCCGGGGTGTTCGACCCGCGGCGTTGCCGCGGCTTCCGCGCCGAGCGCTACTGGGCCTCGGCGGTGCTCACCGCGCAGCTCGCCCAGCAGCTGCAGCCGCAGATCGCCGCCGGCGTGCGGCCGCCGCCCGACAGCGTGTACCTCGGCGGACTGCTGCACAACATCGGCCTGCTGGCGCTGGCGCACCTGCATCCGGCCGAGATGGGGCGCGCCCTCGCCGCCTATGCCGCCGCCCCGGATCGTCCGCTCGGCGCGCATGTTCGCGCCGAGCTGGGACTGGATCACTACGAGGCGGGCGTCTGGCTCGGCAGCAAATGGCACTTCCCGCGCGAGCTGCTGCTGGTGATGGAGCACCACTACAACCCCGCCTATCGCGGCGACCACTGGCCCCTGGTGCTGCTGGAGGGTCTCGCCGCCCGCTGCGCCAACCAGGTTCTCGACGGGCGCGCCGATCTCGCCGACGAGGGCGAGACCCTGCGGCTGCTCGGCCTCGGCGCGCCGACAATCGCGGAACTGCACGCGCGGATGCGCGACCAGTGCGAGCGCGTCGATGCGATCGCCGCCGCCTTCACCGCGGAGTGAAGCGATGAACGACCAAGGTCTCGCCGCGCTGTCCCAGGATTTCAACCGGCAGATCATCAACCTGCTCGACTCGCTCTCCGCCCTCGCGGAACTCGCGCAGCTGTCGATCCACGCCATGGACGAGCCCACCCTCCTCAGGGAGGCGCTCGCCGCCCTCATGGCCAACCAGGACATGGAGCGCTGTTCGCTGTTCCTGCTCGACGCGGAAGGCAGGCTGAATTACGCCGCCGGCCTCGACTGGCACGACATGCTGCGCGACATCGGCGCCGCGCCGGGCGCCCGCGCGACGCCGGACCAGCCCTCCGGCGCCGCCTTCATGGCCGAGGCGGCGACGCGTGGCGCCATCGTCAATTGCCCTTCCTGCCGCGACGACGCGCGCCTGGGCGACCGGGAGCACGGCATCGACGGTTCGCTGGTCTGCGTGCCGGTCGCCTGCGAGGGGCAGACGCTCGGCGTGCTCAACGTCTTCCACCCGGCCACCGGCTTCTTCGACCTCTGGCGCGAGCGCCTGCTGCAGCTGTTCTGCCAGTCCCTCGGCCGCATGCTCGCCAACCACCGGCTCACCGCCCGCCTCAACCAGCTGGTGGCGGCCAAGACCGCCGAGATTTCGCGCCAGAACAGCTTCCTGCAGTCGATCCTCGACAGCGCGCCGGAACCGATCATGGTCATCGGCCGCGACTACCGCATCCTGATGGCCAACCGGGCGGCGCGCCATGGCGACGCGCCGCTCGCGGCGACGGCGCGCTGCCACGAGCTCTCCCACCACAGCGCCACCCCCTGCGACGGCGCCGAGCATGCCTGTCCGCTGCGACGGGCGCTGGCGGAAGAGGGCACGGTCAAGGTGGTGCATGAGCACTTCGACGCGGCCGGAGAGCCGCGCCTGGTCGAGTTGCTCGCCTCGCCGTTGCGCGATGCGGCGGGCGCCGTGATCGGCATCATCGAAAGCGCCCACGACATCACCGAAAGCCGGCGCGCCGCCGCCGCGCTACAGGAGGCGCACGACTATGCCGCCAGCCTGCTGCGCACCGCCAACGCGATGATCGTCGAGCTCGACGCCGCCGGCAGGCTGCTGGTCTGCAATCCCGCCGCCGAGGAGATCACCGGCTATACGCTGGAGGAACTGCGCGGCCGCGACTGGTTCGAGCTGCTGGTGCCGCGCGCGCGCTATCCGCAGGTGCAGGAGGAGTTCGAGCGCCTGATGGCGGGCGGCGCGCCGCGCAACTTCGAAAATCCCATCCTGACGAAGTCCGGCGCGGAGAAGTACATCGTCTGGCAGAACAGCGTGCTGCGCCAGGCGGGTGGGCCGGAGCGGGTGATCGCCTGCGGCATCGACATCAGCGCGCGCAAGGAGATGGAGGAGGCGCTCGCCTCCACCAGCCTGCGCCTGGTGGAGGCCCAGCGCATCGCCCATATCGGCAGCTGGGAGCGCGACTGCGTCAGCGACCGCATGAGCTGCTCCGCCGAGATGCAGAACATCGTCGGCCTGTCGCACTGCGGCGGCTGCGCCGGCTGCAAGTTCGCGCGCCTGGTCGCCGCCATCCACCCGGACGACCGCGCACGCTTCCTGCAGGATTACGAGACCTCGGTCGCCCAGCGCCAGCCCTTCGAGCTCACCCACCGCATCCAGCAGGACGACGGCACGGTCAGCTATGTGCATACCCACTGCGAGACGCTCTACGACGCGGCCGGCAAGCCGCTGCGTTCCCTCGGCACCATGCAGGACGTGACCGCCCAGGTGCTCGCCGAAATGTCGCTGCGCGAGAGCGAGGAGCGCTTCCGCACCATCGCCGACTACACCTACGACTGGGAATACTGGGAGGGACCGCGGGGCGAAATCCTCTACACCTCGCAGTCCTGCCAGGAGGTCACCGGCTACAGCGTGACCGACTTCGTCGTCCAGCCGGAGCTGATCTACCTGATCATCCATCCCGAGGATCGCGCGCTGATGGAGGGCCATCGCGCCGACATCCTGCACGAGGACGCCAGCACCATCACCTACCGCATCGTGCGCCGCGACGGCGCGGTGCGCTGGATCGCCCACGGCTGCCGGCGCGTGTTCGGCCGCAACGGCCGCTTCATGGGACGCCGCGCCAGCAACCGCGACATCACCGAGCTCAAGGAAGCCGAGGAGAAGATCCGCCAGCTGGCCTATTACGACACCCTGACCGGCTTGCCCAACCGGCGCCTGCTGGTCGACCGCCTCGACCACGCCCTGGCCCAGGCGCGGCGCTTCCACCGCTCGCTCGCGGTGATGTTCCTCGACCTCGACCGCTTCAAGCTGATCAACGACACCCTCGGCCACAGCAGCGGCGACGAGCTGCTGCGGCAGGTCGCAACCCGCCTCGCCGCCTGCGTGCGCGAGGGCGACACCGTGGCGCGGCCGGGGGGCGACGAGTTCGTCATCGTGCTGACCGAAGTCGCCCAGCCGCAGGATGCGGCCGGGGTGGCGCGCAAGGTGATCACCGCCTTCGACGCGCCGTTCCCGGTCGCCGGCCAGGAGCTGCGCGTCACCACCAGCATCGGCATCGCGATCTACCCGATCGACGGCGCCGACGACGTGGATGAGCTGATGAAGAAGGCCGACATGGCGATGTACCGCGCCAAGGAAGCCGGCCGCAACGGCTACCGCTTCTACGAGGAGGACGCGGCCGGTTGAGGGCGCACCGTCCCGCCGGCGCCGGATTTCACTCCACGCACTCGTCGAGGATGCCGCGCGCGACCAGGTGGCAGGGCGTGCGCCAGTCGCGCCGGCCCAGGCAGCGCGGGGCCGGCGCGCCGGGGAAACCGGGCAGGCAGGCGGAGCAGAGCAGGGAGACGGCCATCTGCACGTTGTCGTGGCTGCAGACCCGGGCGCCGCTGGCGACGGACTTGGCCAGGCTCCCCGCGAGCGCGAGGGTCTGCCGCTGTTCCGGCGACAGCCCGGGAAATTCGACATGCCGCTGAGCCGTCGCGGCGATTTCGCACATGTGCTTGCGTTTCCAGCGCACCGTTTCGAGCATTTTTTCCTCACCTGATTTCGCGGCCGAGCGGCCTTGTCGTTCTGGCTCGGATGATCCCTGCAACCCTGATGACGTGTCAATTTCCCGAAAGATATACGCAAGCGCCCGCCGGATAGCCAGTCGCGCCGGAAACGACGCTCCGCGTCAGGCCTTGAGCAGCTCCGCGCGGCCGCCGAGCCAGCGCGCCCGGTGGCGCTCGGCGTGTTCCGGCCAGCGCCGCAGCAGTTCCTCCGCCGCGCCGCGCGCGGCATCGACGAGGGCCGCGTCCTCCAGGTCGGCGAAGCGCAGCAGCGGCATGCCGCTCTGGCGCGCGCCGATGAATTCGCCCGGGCCGCGCAGGTGCAGGTCCTGGCGCGCGATCTCGAAGCCGTCGGCATTCTCGTAGATGATGCGGAGCCGCGCCCGCGCCGTCTCGGAGAGCGGCTGGGCGTAGAGCAGGATGCAGGCGGATTCGGCCGCGCCACGCCCGACGCGGCCGCGCAACTGATGCAGCTGCGCGAGACCGAAGCGCTCGGCATGCTCGATCACCATCAGGCTGGCGTTGGGCACGTCCACGCCCACTTCGATCACCGTGGTCGCCACCAGCAGTTGAATCTCGTTGGCGGCGAAGGCGGCCATGGTGGCGGCCTTCGCATCGGGTTTGAGCCGGCCGTGCACGAGGCCGATCTTGAGCTCCGGCAGTTCGGCGCACAGGTGCGCGTAGGTCTCCTCGGCGGTCTTCAACTGCAGCGCCTCCGATTCCTCGATCAGCGGGCAGACCCAGTAGGCCTGCTGGCCCTCGTCGCACAGGCGGCGCACGCGGGCGACGATCTCGGCGCGCCGTGCTTCCCCGACCAGCTTGGTCACCACCGGCGTGCGGCCCGGCGGCAACTCGTCGAGCACCGAGACATCGAGGTCGGCGTAGTAGCTCATCGCCAGGGTGCGCGGAATCGGCGTGGCGGACATGGCGAGCTGATGTGATTCACCGCCTTTTTGCTTGAGGGCGAGGCGCTGGCGCACGCCGAAACGGTGCTGCTCGTCCACGATGGCGAGGCCGAGCCGGGCGAACTCGACGCCTTCCTCGATCAGGGCGTGGGTACCCACCGCCAGCACCGTCTCGCCAGCGCCGACTTTCCCGATCGCCTCCTGTTTCTCCTTCTTCCGCTGGCTGCCCGACAGCCAGGCGACCTCGATGCCGAGCGGCGCCAGCCAGGCGGCGAGCTTGCGATGGTGCTGCTCGGCGAGAATTTCGGTGGGCGCCATCAGCGCCGCCTGATACCCGCTCTCCACCGCCCGCAGCATCGCCAGGGCCGCCACCACGGTCTTGCCGCTGCCGACGTCGCCCTGCAGCAGGCGCTGCATCGGATGCGGCGCGGCCAGGTCGGCGGCGATCTCCCGCCAGACGCGCTCCTGCGCGCCGGTGAGCCGGAACGGCAGCAGTTCGAGCAGGCGGTCGGTGAGCGCGCTGTCACCCGCCAGCGCCGGCGCCCCGCGCGCGCGCCGCGCCGCGTAGGCCTGGCGCAGGGAAATCTGCTGCGCCAGCAACTCGTCGAAGGCGATGCGCCGCCAGGCCGGCCGCTGGGCAGCGGCCAGGGCATCCGGTCCGAGACCCGGGGGCGGCGCGTGCAGCGCATGCACGCTGGCGGCGAAATCCGCCAACTGGAAGCGTTCGACGATGGGCGCGGGCAGGGTCTCGCTCAGGTCGGCCTCCGCCAGCGCCCGCTCGATCAGCCGCCGCAGCGTGCCCTGCCCCAGGCCGGCTGTGGTCGGATAGACCGGCGTCAGCGCCTCGGCGAGCGCCTCGTCGCCATGCAGCACGCGGAAGCGCGGATGCACGAGCTCCGTCCCCCAGAAGCCGCCGCGCGGTTCGCCGAAGACGCGCAGGCGCGCACCAGGCTGCAGCAGCTTCTGCTGGCTCGGGTAGAAGTTGAGGAAGCGCAGCAGCAGCGTGCCGCTGTCGTCCCCGGCGCGGCAGACCAGTTGCCGGCGCGGCCGGTAGGCGATCTCGCTGGACACGACCGTGACATCGAACTGCGCCGGCACGCCGGGCATGGCGTCGGCGACCGGGGTGACGCGGGTCTCGTCCTCGAAGCGCAGCGGCAGGTGCAGGACGAGGTCGGCCTGGCGGATCAGGCCGAGTTTTTCCAGTTTGGCGGCGACGGCGGGCGTCGCCCCAGGAATCCTCGGTTTGTCAGCCAATCACCAGGACGGCGTCGGCTTCGACGAGGGCGCCGCGCGGCAGTTCCTTGACGCCGACGGCGGCGCGCGCCGGGTAGGGCTGCCGGAAATAGCGCGCCATGGTCTCGTTGACCTTGGCGAAGTTGGCCAGGTCGGTCAGGTAGATATTGAGCTTGACGGCGGCGTCGAGGGAGGCGCCGGCGGCTTCGGCCACCGCCTTGAGGTTCTCGAAGACGCGCACGATCTGGGCGTCGATGCCCTCGACCATCTGCATGGTCGCCGGATCGAGGCCGATCTGGCCGGACATATAAACGGTGTCGCCGACCTTGACGGCTTGCGAATAGGTGCCGATGGCGGCGGGGGCGTTGGGGGTGCTGACGATCTGGCGGGACATGCGGATTCCTATTGTTCTTCTTGCTGCGACTTGAGCGTGACCTGATAGTTGAGGCCGGAGAACACGTGCTGGATGCCGCGTCGCGCCGCCACGTTGAGGATCAGGGGCCCCTTGAGATTGGCGCGCACCCGGCCGCTCACCTCGTCCTTGACGAGGATCACCACCACCGCGGCATCGGCCGGGTCGGAAAGATTCAGGGAGGCGCTTTCCTCGTCGCTGAGGTTGATCTCGTAGTTGAAGCCGAAGACGGCCGGATCGGCGATGTTGAAGGCGATCGCCGGATCGTCGAGCGACTGCAGGATGAAATAGCGCGGGACGGAACCATCCTCCGTTTCCGGATGGAACAGCGTGTAGCGACGCAATTCCTCGAAGCCCGCCAGACCATGGGGAAACTCGATGACGCGGTCGGGAGCGACCTCCAGGCTGCCGGAATTGGGGGTATCGATGTTCATGGCGGACATCAGTTTATCTCCTTACCAGCATACCGTCATCAATTCCGAGCGTTTTCAGCTTGGCCCGCGCGGCTTCCGCTTCCTGGCGCGAGGCGAAGGGGCCGACCTGGACGCGCGATTCGATCTGCGCCGGGATGCCCGCCTCGTGCAGCCTTGCCACCAGTTCCTCGGCGTTCGCATGATTGCTGAAGACGCCGACCTGCAGCAGGAAGCGCCGCGCCGCCTCGGCGGCCTGGGTCAGCGGCCGCGAGGCGGGCGCATGGCCGGCCGGCCTGCGCTCCGCCGTCGCCGGCGCGCTGCGTTCCGGCATGACACGGGCGATCTCGCGCTGGGCCTCGGGCCTGGCCGGCGCGACCGCGGGGGCGCTCGGCTTGACGGCGGCCGGCTGCGCGGTCGCCGGCGGCGTCAGCGCCTTGGGGGCCTTCAAGGGTTTGTCGGACGGTGGCGGGGCCAGCGGCGTCTCGGTGCGCTCGGGCACCGCCTCGGCGGCGGCGGTCTTGGTCTCGGCCGGTTTTTCCGCGGCGGCCTCGTCCTCGGCCAGTTGCTCTTCCGTCGCGACTTTTTCCTCGTTGGCCTTGTCCGCCACCTGTTCCTGTTCCACCGCCTTCCGCTCCGTATCCTCCGCGGGCGCCGCCATCTTGGGCAGCGCCGGCACCTGCGGCTTGTTGAGCGAGTCGTAGACCGCCAGACCGCCGAGCAGGCCGACGATCACCACGCCCGCGACGGCGATACGCGACAGCAGGCGCTTGCGCAGCGCCTCGTCGTCATCCGCCGGCGCGGCGTCCGCCGAATCCGTCGCCAGCGGCGTATCCGTCTTCGCCATGTTCATCTCCCTCGTCAAAATTCGTTTCCCCCCGGCTCAGGGCCTGCACCAGCTCGGCCTCGGCGAGCGAAATCCCCAACCGGTCCGCCACGTCCTGGGCCGTCAAGCCGCGCTGCGCCAATTCCATGGCCTCCGCGTAGTGCGGCGACACCCGCCGCGCCGCGCGCATTTCCTCCAGCTCCGCGCGCATGCGCTCCATCTCGTCGCGCATGCGCTGCACCTCCATTTCCATGTTCGAGCGGGCCAGATGCTCGGCCAGATGCTCGCCGAACCCCCCCGGCCGCGCCGTCGCGGACTGGGTCGGACCGGCCGCGGGCGGCGCGGGGTCGCCCAGCAATTCCTCGACCTCGTCCCAGGCAAAAGTCGGCGCCGGCATGACGGTGAAGGCCTCGGCCGGCGCTGTTTCCTCCGGCGCCGCCTCCATATAGGCGCGAACCGCCGCGTTCGCCGCCTGCGCCGGCGGTTCCGGCAGCTCCGTCGTCTCCGCCTGGCCGGCGGCGCGGCGCCGCAAGGGGGAGACCACGTCGGCGCGGCTCGGCGCCGGCGGCGTCTGCTCCGCTGGCGCGGGTCGGCGCCGGCTCACCCGGGTGAGCTTGAGCAGCATCACCGCCAGATAGACGGCGGCCGCCACCACCAGCAACAGGATGCCGTCGCGCCAGCCGAGCGAAGTCAAGTCCATCGCCGGCCTCCGTCATCCGTACGCCCGGACCGGCCGGCGCTCGCCGGGTCGGCTAGTCTGGTTGTCGCGGCAGCAATACTGCTCAGGCATCGTGTCCATTCCGCTCGCAAGCGCTCGAACCCCCACTCAGGGTAAATTGCGCCGATCATAGTCCCGCGGTAAACCGCGCGAAATGCCGAGGAGGGCGCGGTTTTTGCCATGTTTCTGCGGTCGGCGGGCTTTTTCGCCACATCCGGCGGCCCGCGGCGGCACGAAACCCTATCCGTCGCCATTGTGCGGAAAGTTATAATTCGGGCACGCCTCGTCTATTTCGAAAATATAAATTCGGCGTCTTCCCATGCCCCCCGGCCCCTTCCTCGGTTTTCAGCGGCAAATCGTCCTGCCGGTAGTGGGGGTCCTGGTCCTGCTGGTGGCGGTTTTCGCGCTTGTCTTCCAGAATTACCTGCAGGCACGGGTAAGCTTGCGGACCCTGCAGACCACGCAGCAAGTACGCGCTGCCTGGCAGGTCCTGGTCGAGGAGAACTCGCTGCGCCTCGCCTGGTTTGCCCGCGAGGCCGGCGCCAGCCCGGCGCTCCGGGAGGCGATGCGCCGTCGCGACGCGCGGACCCTGTTCCTTGCGACCGAGCCGCGCTATCGGGAACTGGCGCGGACCTTCGGCATCAGCCACTGGTACTTCATCACGCCGGACCGGCGCGTCCTGCTGCGGGTGCATGCCCCCGAGCTGGCGGGGGACGAGGTGGAGCGCCAGACCCTGCGGGATGCCGCCGCCGGCGAGCAGGCCGTCACCGGCCTCGAACTCGGGCAGACGGCGACCATGACCCTGCGCCATGTGCTGCCCTGGCGGGTCGATGGCGAACTGCTCGGCTACATCGAACTGGGCACCGAGGTGGCCTGGTTCGACCGCCAGATCAAGCGGCTCCTCGGCGTCGAGGTGGCCAGCGCGGTGCACAAGTCCTTCACCAGCGCAGAGCACTTTGCCATCGGCAAGCAGGCCTTCGGCTTCAGCGGGGCGTGGGAAACCCACCCCGACATCGCCATCCTCGGTCAGACCCTCGCCGCGCTGCCGGACGAGGTGGTGGCCGCCTGGCGGCGTTTCGCCCGCGGCGAGGACCCCGGCGTGATCCACGTCAGCGGCGGGGGGCGCGACTGGGCCGGCAATTTCGTCGCCCTGGAAGACATGGCCGGCCGGCCGGTGGCCTCGCTCGCGCTGTTGCTCGACATGACCGCCGCCAACGCCTCGCGCGACCGCCAGATGGCGCTGATCGCCGGCGCGTCGCTGCTGCTGGTCCTGCTGCTCGGCGGCGCGCTGGCCTGGCGCGTGCGCAGCATCGAGCACCGCGTGCGGGAAGCCGACGCCGCCGTGCATGCCAACGAACAGCGCTTCCGCGACTTCGCCTCGGCCGCCTCCGACTGGTGGTTCTGGGAGATGGACGCCGACCTGCGCTTTTCGTACTTTTCCCCCAACACGGCCACCGCCATCGGCCGCCCGCTCGACGGCATGCTCGGCCTGCGCCGCCACGACCTGATCGCCCAGCTCGAGGCCGGGGAGCGGGAAAAGTGGTCCGCGCATATCGCCGATCTCGAACGACACCGGCCGTTCCATCAGTTCGAGTATCGCATCGCCCTCCCGGAAGGCGGCGAGCGCTGGGTCTCGGTCAGCGGCATCCCGCGTTTCGATGCGGATGGCCGTTTCCTCGGCTATCGCGGCACCGGCACCAACATCACCGCCCGCAAGCTGCGGGAAGAGGCGGACAGCTACGTCGAGGAAGGCACGCGCATCAAATACGCGGTGGCGCGCGCCCTGCAGGAGGTCGACCGGCCGTTCGCCGAGCGCATCGACCTGGCCCTCGCCGCGCTCTCCTCCCTGCGCGGCATGCTGGCCGGCGGCGGCGCCTGGCTCGCCGTCGAGGGCATCGAGACCGGCCAACGCAGCTATCACCGCGGCGACGCGCTGTGGGCGCGGCGCGGTGCCGCCCTCCTCGACACGGAGCAGGTCGCGGTGATGCGACAGTGCGAGCAGCAGCCGCCCGCCCACGGCCATTACCTGGTGCCGTTGCGGCACGGCGACGAAACGCTCGGCGCGCTGGTGCTCGACACCGCCACCGATCCGCCGGACAACGCGGCGCGGCGCGACGCCCTGCGGCAGATCGGCGAGATGTTCGCCCTGACGGTGATCAACGAACGCACCGCGCGCCTGCTGCGCGCGGCGACGGAGCACGCGGAGGCCGCCAGCCGCGCCAAGAGCGAATTCCTCGCCAACATGAGCCACGAGATCCGCACGCCGATGAACGGTGTGATCGGCATGTCGCAGCTGCTGCTCGACACCCCACTCGACGCCGAGCAGCGCGAGTACGCCGAAATCGTCAAGCAGAGCGCGGAGGCGCTGCTCACGGTGATCAACGACATCCTCGACTTCTCCAAGGTCGAGGCCGGCCGTCTCGACGTGGAGATCATCGATTTCGACCTCGTCACCGCCGTCAGCCAGACCGCCGACCTGCTGGCACTGCGCGCCGCCGACAAGGGCCTGGAGTTCATCTGCCACATCGATCCCGCCGTGCCGCGCCTGATCCGCGGCGACCCCGGCCGGCTGCGCCAGGTGCTCGTCAATCTGGCCGGCAACGCCATCAAGTTCACCGCCCGGGGCGAGGTGGCGATCGAGGTCAAGTCCCTGGCACGGCGGGGCGAACGCGATCTGCTGCGCTTCGAGATCCGCGACACCGGCATCGGCATCCCGGCCACCAAGCGCGCCGAGTTGTTCCAGCCCTTCAGCCAGCTCGACGCCTCGATGACGCGGCGCTTCGGCGGTACCGGCCTGGGCCTGTCCATCTCCAAGCGCCTGGTCGAGCTGATGGGCGGGGAAATCGGCGTCGATAGCGAGGAAGGCAAGGGCTCCACCTTCTGGTTCACCCTCTCCGTCGAACGCCAGCCCGCCGGCAGCCGCCCCCCGGAACAGCTGCCCGAGGTGGATCTGAGCGGCTGCCACGTCCTGGTGGTGGACGACAACGACACCAACCGCCGCCTGCTGACCACACTACTCGCCGCCTGGGGCTGCCGCGCGGCCGAGGCCAACGGCGGCGCGGCGGCGCTCAAGCTGCTCAATGAGGCGGCGGACGCGGGCACGCCCTTCGAGATCGCCCTGCTGGACATGAACATGCCGGAACAGGACGGCGAAACCCTCGGCCGCCTGATCCGCGACGACCCGCGGCTGGCGCCGACGCGCCGCGTCATGCTCACCTCGGCCGCCTTGCGCGGCGACGCCGCGCGCATGCGCGAGGCCGGCTTCGACGCCTACCTGACCAAGCCGCTCAAGGAAGACCACATCCGCCGCTGCCTCGCCGCCCTGCGCGGCGCGGCAGCGACGGCCGCCATGCCCGGCATCATCACGCGCCACACGCTGGACGAGGCGCCGCGCGCCCGTGCCGCGCGCATCCTGCTGGCCGAGGACAACAAGGTGAACCAGAAGCTCGCCGGCACCCTGCTGCAACGCCAGGGCCACGCGGTGACGATCGTCGAGGACGGCGCCGCCGCCCTCGCCCTACTCGCCCGCGAGCATTTCGACCTGGTGTTGATGGATTGCCAGATGCCGCGCATGGACGGCTTCGAGGCGACGCGCCGCCTGCGCGCCGGCCGCGACGCGCTCGATCCGGCGGTTCCCGTCATCGCCATGACGGCGAACGCGATGGAGGGCGACCGCGAGGCCTGCCTCGCCGCCGGCATGGACGACTATCTCGCCAAGCCCTTCAGCGAAGACGCGCTGCGGGAGATGATCCGGCGCCACCTGCGCCCACGCGCTTGAATCGGGCGCCGCCGTCCTCATATCCAGTTACAAATTCAGGAGCGCCGGCGGGGAACCCCGGCCCCCTGCTCCGGGTCGCATCAGGACCCGTTCGATTCCCTGAAAGGATTTTCGCGATGAACCGCAGGCCGTTGTCCCTGATCGAGGTGTTGCAACCCCAATGCTTCAAGGCGACGCCCGAGCGCTCGCGGGTGACGCGCACCATCGTGCAGCCCGAAATCGATACCTTCGAGCAGCAGGAGGCGCAAAAGTCGGCGCTGGCGGCACGGTGCGCCAAGCCATCGGTCGGCCAGTTCGCGCCGCAACTCGCCGGCGCCTGAGCCCACCACTCATGCGGCGGGCGGCACTTCCCGCTTGCTGCCGTCCGCGTTGAGGCAGACGTAGGTGAGCGTCGCCTCGGTCACCTTGACGACGATCGGGTGCGCCGGGTCGCGCTCGGCGAACACCTGCACATCGACGGTGATCGAGGTACGGCCGACCTTGACGATGGTGGCGTAGAAGCTGACGACGTCGCCCACCGAGATCGGCTGCTTGAAGAGGAAGGAATTGACGGCCACCGTGGCGATGCGGCCGCGCGCGCGGCGCATCGCCGGAATGGCGCCGGCGATGTCCACCTGCGCCATCACCCAGCCGCCGAAGACGTCCCCCGCCGCATTGACGTCCGCCGGCAGCGGCATCACCCGCAACACCGGCTCCCGGCCGGGCATCGTCACCCCGCCGTGGCCGCCGCTTTCATGCGTTTCCTCGCTCATGCGGCGGATCATACCCCAGCGGCGCCGCTGCTAGAATCGCCGCATGCGCCGCGACATCGCCCTGCCGGGCCCGCCCCCGGCCGAACGCCACGACTGGCAGACCCTCAGGACGCTCTTCCCCTATCTGTGGCAATGGCGCGGCCGCATCCTGCTGGCGCTCGCCTGCCTGATCGGCGCCAAGCTGGCCAACGTCGCCGTCCCCCTCGTCTTCAAGGACATCATCGACGGCTTCGCTCCCGCCGCCGGGGCGCCAGCGGCGCTGCTCGTGCCGCTGGCCCTGATCGCCGCCTACGGCGTGTTGCGCTTCTCGGTCTCGCTGTTCACCGAACTGCGCGAACTGATCTTCACCCGCGTCACCCAGCGCGCCGTACGCACCATCTCGCTGCAGGTCTTCGATCACCTGCACCAGCTGTCGCTGCGCTTCCACCTCGAGCGCCAGACCGGCGGCCTGACGCGCGACATCGAGCGCGGCACGCGCGCCATCGGCTCGCTGATCAGCTACACGATCTATTCGATCCTGCCGACCATCGTCGAGGTCGGCCTGGTGCTGGGCATCCTGGCGGCGCGCTACGAGCCGAGCTTCGCCCTGATCGCCAGCGGCACGCTGGTGGTGTATGTCGCCTTCACCATCGTCCTCTCCAACTGGCGCGTGCAGATCCGCCGCGAGGTAAATGAGCTCGACTCCGCCGCCAACACGCGCGCCATCGACAGCCTGCTCAACTACGAGACGGTCAAGTACTTCAACAATGAGGACTGGGAGAAGCGGCGCTACGACCAGCAGTTGCTCAAGTGGGAGGCGGCGCAGATCAAGAGCCAGGTCTCCCTCTCCTGGCTCAACCTCGGCCAAGCGGCGATCATCGCCGTCGGCGTGACGCTGATGATGTGGCGCGCCGCCGTCGGCGTGGCGAACGGCAGCATGACGGTCGGCGACATCGTGCTGGTGAACGCCTTCCTGATCCAGCTCTACATCCCGCTCAACTTCCTCGGCGTGCTCTACCGCGAGATCCGCCAGTCGCTCACCGACATCGAGCGCATGTTTGCCCTGCTCAGGGAAAACCGCGAGATTCGCGACGCCGCCGATGCCCGCACACTGGAGGCGGGCCCCTGCGCGGTGCGCTTCGAGAACGTCGACTTCGCCTACGAGCCGCGCCGGCCGATCCTCCATGCCGTCAGCCTCGACATCCCCGCCGGCGGCACCGTGGCGGTGGTGGGCCACAGCGGTTCGGGCAAGAGCACGCTGGCGCGCCTGCTGTTCCGCTTCTACGACGCGAACGCCGGCACGATCCGCGTCAATGGCCATGACATCCGCCAGCTGAGCCAGGCCTCGCTGCGCGCCGCGATCGGCATCGTGCCCCAGGATACCGTGCTGTTCAACGACACCCTGGCCTACAACATCCAGTACGGCCGGCCATCGGCCACCCTCGACGAGGTCCAGGAGGCGGCGCGCGCCGCCCACCTGGCCGAATTCATCGAGCGCCTGCCCGACGGCTACCAGACCCGCGTCGGCGAGCGCGGCCTCAAGCTCTCCGGCGGCGAGAAGCAACGCGTGGCGATCGCCCGCGCCCTGCTCAAGAATCCGCCGATCCTGATCTTCGACGAGGCCACCTCGGCCCTCGACTCGAAGACCGAGAAGGCGATCCAGGCCGAGCTGGAACAGGCCGCCATCGGCCGCACCACCCTGATCATCGCCCACCGCCTGTCCACGGTGATGAACGCCGACGCGATCCTGGTGCTCGACGGCGGCCGCATCGTCGAGCGCGGCACCCACCGCGCGCTGCTCGAACGCGGCGGCGCCTATGCCCAGATGTGGGCGCTGCAGCAACAGGAAGACGGCACGACCATGCCGGAAGCGGTATAGTTTCCGCTCCCTCAACCTAGGAGACCGCAATGAACAACAAGCTCGCCATCGGTTTCACCCTCGCGTCCGCCTTCGCCCTCGTCCAGCCCGCGCTGGCCGACACCCTCGCCAAGGTCAAGGAGTCCGGCAGCATCACCATGGGCATCCGCGAATCCTCCTACCCGCTCTCCTACCTCGACGACAAGCAGCAGCCGATCGGCTACCACATCGAGATCTGCAACCGCATCGTCGATGCCGTCAAGGCCGAACTCAAGCTGCCCGCCCTCAAGGTGCAGCACCAGGCCGTCACCTCGCAGAACCGCATCCCGCTGGTGACCAACGGCACCGTCGATCTCGAATGCGGCTCGACCACCAACAACGAGGCGCGCCAGAAGCAGGTCGCCTTCGCCCCCACCACCTTCGTCACCAACGTGCGCATGGCCGTGAAGAAGGCTTCCGGCATCACCAGCCTCTCCCAGCTCGGCGGCAAGCCGATCGCCACCACCACCGGCACCACCTCGGTCAAGCTGATGCGCCAGCACGAGAAGGGCCAGAACGTGGACTTCAAGGAAGTCTATGGCAAGGATCACGCCGATTCCTTCCTGATGCTCGAAACCGACCGCGCCGTGGCCTTCGTCATGGACGACAACCTGCTCGCCGGCCTGATCGTCACCTCGAAGAATCCCGCCGAGTACGCCATCGTCGGCGAGGTGCTCAACATCGAGCCGATCGCCATCATGATCCGCAAGGACGATCCCGCCTTCAAGAAGCTGGTGGACAACACCGTGGTCGGCCTGATGAAGAGCGGCGAAATCGACAAGCTCTACGCCAAGTGGTTCATGTCGCCGATCCCGCCCAAGGGCGCCAACATGAACTTCCCGATGAGCGACAAGCTCAAGGAACTCATCAAGACCCCGAGCGACGCCCCCGCCGAGGCCTACAACAAGTAATACCGCAAAAGTCGGCGCTGGCGGGACGGTGAATACGTTCCGTCAGCGCCGGAGAACGCGATGAACTACCACTGGAACTGGGGCATCTTCTTCGAGCAGATCCAGGGCGGGGAGGAAACCTACCTCGACTGGCTGCTCACCGGCTTCGGCTGGACCGTTGCGGTTTCCATTTCGGCATGGCTGATCGCCCTGCTGCTCGGCGGCCTGATCGGCGTGCTGCGCACCGCCCCCCATCGCGGTCTCGCCTTCCTCGCCACCTGCCACGTCGAGTTCTACCGCAACATCCCGCTGCTGGTGCAGATGTTCCTCTGGTTCTTCGTCGTCCCCGAGCTGCTGCCGCGCGAGCTCTCGCTCTGGGTCAAGCAGGACATGCCGGCGAAGGAGTTCGTCACCGCCGTACTCTGCCTCGGCCTGTTCACCTCGGCGCGCATCGCCGAACAGGTGCGCGCCGGCATCCAGAGCCTGCCACGCGGTCAGCGCATGGCGGGCCTGGCGATCGGCCTCACGCTGCCGCAGACCTACCGCTACGTGATCCTGCCGATGGCCATCCGCATCATCATTCCGCCGCTGACCTCCGAATTCATGAACATCTTCAAGAACTCGGCGGTCGCCTTCGCCATCGGCGTCATGGAGCTCACCTTCCAGGCGCGCCAGATGCAGGAGGACTCCGAGCAGGGCATCGAGACCTACCTGGCCGTCACCCTGCTCTATTTCATTTGCGCCTTCATCGCCAACCGCGGCATGGCCTTCATCGAGCGCCGTTCCCGCGTCCCCGGCTTCATCGTCGGGGCGAAATGAGCATGTTCGACAACTTCGATTTCAGCGTCCTCGCGCCCAGCCTGCCCTTCCTCTGGAGCGGCCTGTTGTTCACGGCGAAGCTCACGCTGATCGCCATGGCGGGTGGCATCTTCCTTGGCACGCTGCTGGCGTTGGCGCGGCTCTCCGCTATCACGCCCCTGGCGCTTGCCGCCACCTGGTACGTCAACGTGATGCGCTCCATCCCTCTGCTGATGGTGATCCTTTGGTTCTTCCTGGTCATCCCGCTGATCACCGGCCAACCGATGGGCGCGGAGAATTCGGCCATCCTCACCTTCACCGCCTTCGAGGCCGCCTACTACAGCGAGATCATGCGCGCTGGCATCCAGAGCGTGCCGCGCGGACAGGTCTGGGCCGGCCAGGCGCTCGGCATGAACTACCGCCAGACCATGTCCTACATCGTCCTGCCACAGGCCTTCCGCAACATGCTGCCGGTGCTGCTGACCCAGACGATCATCCTGTTCCAGGACACCTCCCTGGTCTATGCCATCGGCGCCAAGGATCTGCTCAAGGCCGCCGAGGTCGCCGGCAAGAACTACAACCGCCCGGTCGAGATGTATCTCTTCGTCGCCCTCATCTATTTCGTGATCTGCTTTTCCCTCTCGCGCCTGGTCAAGCATCTACAGGCGCGTATCGCCATCATCCGGTGAGCCCGCCATGATCGAAATCCGCAAAGTCAGCAAGTGGTACGGCCAGTTCCAGGTACTCACCGATTGCTCAACCCGCATCGAGAAAGGCGAGGTAGTGGTCGTCTGCGGCCCATCGGGTTCGGGCAAGTCGACCCTGATCAAGTGCGTCAATGGACTGGAATCCTTTCAGGAAGGCGAGGTGACGGTCAATGGCATTTCCGTCGGCGACCCCAAGACCGACCTGCCGCGCCTGCGTTCCCACGTCGGCATGGTGTTCCAGCATTTCGAGCTGTTCCCGCACATGACCATCACCGAAAACCTCGCCATCGGCCAGGTCAAGGTCCTCGGCCGCGGCAAGGACGAGGCGATCGAGCGCGGCCTCAGGCTGCTCGAGCGCGTGGGGCTGAAATCCCAGGCAGGGAAATATCCCGGTCAGTTGTCCGGCGGCCAGCAGCAGCGCGTGGCGATCGCGCGGGCACTGGCAATGGATCCGATTTGCATGCTGTTCGACGAGCCGACCTCCGCGCTCGACCCGGAAATGATCAACGAGGTCCTCGATGTCATGGTTGAACTCGCCAACGAGGGCATGACCATGATGGTCGTCACTCACGAAATGGGCTTTGCGCGCAAGGTCGCGGACCGCGTCATCTTCATGGACCAAGGCTGCATCGTCGAGGACGCGACCAAGGACGAGTTCTTCGGGACGCCCCGGTCCGAGCGCGCCCAGCTGTTTCTCTCGAAAATTCTCAGTCACTAGCAGTGACCAGCCATGGACAACAAAAAAGCCGACTCACGGTCGGCTTTTTTGTTGTCCATGCGCAGCACTTATTCGGCGCTGGGAGCCTCTGTCGCCACGGCTTCCTCGGGACGGTCGAGCAATTCGACATAGGCCATCGGTGCATTGTCGCCGACGCGGAAACCCATCTTGAGGATGCGCAGGTAGCCGCCGTTGCGATTGGCGAAACGCGGGCCAAGAACATCGAAGACCTTGCAGACGATCTCACGGTCGCGCAGGCGATCAAAGGCCAGGCGGCGGTTGGCCAGCGAGGGCTTCTTGCCGAGAGTGATGATCGGCTCGACGACGCGGCGCAATTCCTTGGCTTTCGGCAGGGTAGTCTTGATCGCCTCGTGACGAAGCAGGGATACCGCCATGTTGCGCAGCATCGCCTGGCGATGGGAAGAAGTGCGGTTGAGTTTGCGCAGTCCGTTGCCGTGACGCATGATATTTTCCTTTCACTTTTGCGGCCGCCGCGCTATGCCTGCGGCCGGTTGCTTGTTATTTTGTGAGTTTGCCTGCGGGCTGGATCAGCCCATCTTTTCCAGGCCGGCGGGCGGCCAGTTTTCCAGCTTCATCCCTAACGTCAAACCGCGCGAAGCGAGCACTTCCTTGATCTCGTTGAGCGATTTGCGGCCAAGGTTCGGGGTCTTCAGCAGTTCGGTCTCGGTGCGCTGAATCAGGTCACCGATGTAATAGATGTTCTCGGCCTTGAGACAGTTGGCGGAACGAACTGTCAGCTCAAGGTCATCGACCGGACGGAGCAAAATCGGATCGACGGAGGACTGCTTGGGGACCTCGATCGAAATCGGCGTGCCTTCGAGATCGGAGAACACCGACAGCTGATCCATCAGGATGCTGGCTGCGTAGCGGATCGACTCTTCCGGATCGATGGCACCGTTGGTTTCGATGTCCATGATCAGCTTGTCCAGATCGGTGCGCTGCTCCACGCGCGCCGCCTCGACCTGGTAGCTGACACGGCGCACGGGACTGAAGGAAGCATCGACCATGATGCGACCGATGGTTTTGCTTTCCTTATTGGAAATGCGGACGTTGGCGGGTACGTAACCGCGTCCCAGCTCGACCTTGATCTGCATGTCCAGTTTGCCGCCAGGGGCCAAGTGGGCGATGACGTGGTCAGGATTGATGATCTCGACATCATGACTGGCCTGGATGTCGGCTGCCGTCACGATGGTTTCCGCACCTTCGCCGCGCTTGGACAATGTAAGCATGGTTTCACCGCGGTTGTGCAGGCGCATTACCACGCCCTTCAGGTTGAGCATGATGTCAACGACATCTTCGCGCACGCCTTCCAGCGTGGAATACTCGTGCAGCACGCCATCGATGGTGATTTCCGTTGGTGCGGCCCCGGGCATCGAGGACAACAGGATACGACGCAAGGCATTGCCGAGCGTGTGACCGTAGCCGCGCTCGAAGGGCTCCATGACCACGCGGGCATGCACGGGAGAAAGAGTCTGAACGTCGATGATGCGGGGTTTTAGAAGCGCGTGACTTTGCATCTTCGTTCCTCAAATAGACAAAGGCGCCCGAGGGCACTATGCCCCCGGGCGCAGGGAATCCAAATTAACGCGAATACAACTCGACCACGAGGCCTTCCTTGATGGAAGGCGGCAGCTCGTCGCGCGCCGGGTATGCCTTGAACGTGCCCTTGCCCGCCTTGACGTCGACATCAATCCACTCGGGGAAGCCGCGCGACTCAGCGGCCTCCATGGCGGCCTTGATGCGCAAGTGCGCACGCGCCACATCCGTCAGCTGAATGACATCGCCGGGGCTGACGTTGTACGAGGGGATATTGACCCGCTTGCCATTGACGAGGACGCCGTTGTGGCGCACCACCTGGCGCGCTTCTGCACGCGAGGCACCGAAGCCCATGCGATAGGCGACAGAATCGAGCCGGCCTTCCAGCAACTGCAGGAGGTTCTCGCCGGTCTGCCCCTTGCGACGATTTGCCTCGGCGAAAACCTTGCGGAACTGGCGCTCCAGGACGCCGTAAAGGCGGCGGATTTTCTGCTTTTCGCGCAGTTGCTGGCCATAGCCGGAAAGGCGCTGCCCGGACTTTTGTCCATGCTGGCCCGGAGCGTACGAGCGACGCTCAATCGAGCACTTGTCGGTAAAGCATTTTTCCCCCTTGAGGAAGAGCTTCTCCCCCTCACGACGGCATTGACGGCACTTTGGATCTAGATTGCGGGCCACTTTGGCTTACTCCTTACTGCTAGCTTAGATGCGGCGCCGCTTGGGCGGCCGGCAACCGTTGTGAGGAATCGGGGTGATGTCGGTAATACTGCTGATCTTGATACCCAGTGCATTCAGGGCACGGACCGCAGACTCGCGCCCGGGTCCGGGGCCCTTGATGCGCACTTCGAGATTCTTGATGCCGCATTCCTGGGCTGCCTTGCCGGCAGCCTCCGCGGCCACCTGGGCGGCGAACGGCGTGGACTTGCGCGAACCCTTGAAGCCAGCACCACCAGAGGTCGCCCAGGAAAGTGCGTTACCTTGACGATCAGTGATGGTGATGATTGTATTGTTGAAGGAGGCATGCACGTGGGCAATGCCCTCGGCAACATTCTTCTTGACCTTCTTGCGTACTTTGGTCGTGGTTTTGGCCATATCGATTTACCTTGCTGGTTATTTCTTGGCGCCGGCCACCGACTTGCGCGGCCCCTTGCGAGTGCGCGCATTGGTGCGCGTGCGCTGGCCACGGACCGGCAGGCCGCGACGGTGACGAACACCGCGATAGCAACCAAGATCCATGAGACGCTTGATGCTCATCGTCACTTCGCGGCGCAGGTCACCCTCGACCGCGAACTTGCCCACCTCTTCGCGCAGGCGATCCATATCCGCTTCGCTGAGATCCTTGATCTTGCTTGAACGCTTCACACCTGCAGCGTCGCAAATTTTTTGGGCGCGCGTGCGACCTACGCCATAAATCGCGGTCAATGCGATTTCGGCATGCTGATGATTCGGAATATTTACGCCTGCAATACGGGCCATATCCTTACCTTGTCCCTTACTTCGTCGAGTTGAGCCGGTTTAACGGGAACCGACAATTTTAAAACAGAAAAAAATTATTTTCAACCTTGGCGCTGCTTGTGGCGCGGGTCGGTACAGATGACACGCACGACGCCATGGCGACGAATAATCTTGCACTTGCGACAAATGCGCTTGACCGAAGCCTGAACTCTCATTTCTATCTCCGCAAAAACTGTCTATCCAATTACTTTGCCCGAAACACGATCCGCGCCTTGTTGAGATCATAAGGCGTCAGTTGAACCGTAACTTTGTCGCCCGGAAGGATTCGAATGTAATGCATGCGCATTTTCCCGGATATATGGCCAAGGACGACGTGTCCATTTTCCAACCTTACCCGGAACGTGGCATTCGGGAGGTTCTCTAGAACCTCGCCCTGCATTTCAATGACATCTTCTTTCGACATGAACTTTCAACTTCAACTTACTCAACGGCCGGCCAGTCCGGAACCCTTGAAATTTGCTTTCTTCAGCAGGCTTTCATACTGGTGCGACATGATGTAGGCCTGAACTTGCGCCATGAAATCCATGGTCACCACGACGATGATCAAGAGCGAAGTGCCACCGAAGTAAAACGGCACGTTCCATTTCAGAATCAGGAACTCGGGCAGCAAGCAAACCAAGGTGATGTAGATGGCGCCGACCAGTGTAAGCCGCATTAGAATTTTGTCGATATAGCGCGCTGTCTGATCGCCCGGGCGGTAGCCAGGAACAAAAGCACCGCTCTTCTTAAGGTTCTCCGCAGTCTCCTTCGAGTTGAACACTAGTGCGGTATAAAAGAAACAGAAGAAGATGATCGCTGCCGCGTAAAGAATGACATAGATGGGCTGACCGGGCGACAGGGTCGCAGCAATGTCCTTAAGCCACAACATCCCCTCGCTCGCGCCGAACCAGCCTGCTGCCGTAGCAGGGAAAAGGATAATCGACGAGGCGAAGATCGGCGGGATGACACCCGCCATGTTCAGCTTCAGGGGGAGATGGGAGCTTTGGCCACCATAAATCTTGTTGCCGACCTGACGCTTGGCGTAGTTGACCAAGATCTTGCGTTGCCCACGCTCGACGAAGACCACAAAGCCGGTCACCACGACAACGAGAATGCAGATGACGATGGACGTAAGCGGGTGCATCGCTCCAGTGCGGACAAGCTCAAAGAGCCCGGCCAGTGCACTCGGCAAACCCGCTGCGATACCGGCGAAGATGATGATCGAAATGCCGTTACCGAGGCCACGTTCTGTGATCTGCTCACCAAGCCACATCAGGAACATGGTCCCAGTGACCAACGTCATGACGGTAGTCAGGCGGAACATCATCCCTGGGTCCAGCACCAAGCCAGGCTGGGTCTCAAGAGCAATGGCGATACCCATTGCTTGAAAGAGGGCCAGTGCCACCGTGCCATAGCGAGTGTACTGGGTGATCTTGCGACGACCTGCCTCACCCTCCTTTTTCAACTGTTCAAGGGAGGGTATCGCAATCGACATCAACTGCATGATGATTGATGACGATATGTACGGCATGATCCCAAGCGCAAATATCGTGAAGCGCGATAGCGCCCCCCCCGAAAACAGGTTGAATACCCCGAGAATACCGCCCTGCTGGGAGTTGAATAACTCTGCCAGCTGGACAGGATCGATACCAGGTACAGGAATGTGCGCGCCGATCCGGTAGACGACCAGCGCGCCCAGCAGGAACCAGAGTCGGCGCCAGAGGTCGCCGAACTTACCTGACTTTCCTAGCGCGAGGGCTTCCGCAGTGGCAGTGGCCAAGTATTTGCTCCCGGTGCTTCTATCTATGCAGCCGCAATATCGGCGACCGAACCGCCAGCAGCCTCGATAGCCGCGCGCGCTCCCTTGGTGGCACCAACTCCCTTCAAGTTCACCTTGCGCGCCAAGCTGCCAGAGAGGATCACCTTTGCAGAAAGCGCATCGGCTGGAACAATGCCAGCCTGCATCAGAGTCAGAAGGTCGACATCCTCAACCGGCAACTTATCAAGCTCGGAGAGGCGCACTTCCACATTCCGGCTAGCCGTCAAAGAGACGAAGCCTCGTTTGGGCAAGCGGCGCTGCAGAGGCATCTGGCCTCCTTCGAAGCCCACTTTGTGGAAGCCCCCGGCTCGCGACTTCTGGCCCTTGTGGCCACGACCGCCGGTCTTACCAAGACCGCTGCCAATGCCACGGCCCGGGCGTTTTGCCGAATGCTTGGCACCATCGGCAGGTTTGAGATTATTGAGCCGCATTAGCTTAACCCTCACACTTCACAAGATATGCAACCTTTTTGATCATGCCGCGCACTGCGGGAGTGTCTTGCAGTTCTGCAGTACTGTTGATGCGCCGCAATCCCAAGCCACGTACCGTGGCCCGATGGTCTTGCTTCGTACCAATCACGCTCTTCACAAGCGTTACTTTGATTTTCTTTTCTGCCACGATCAGGCCTCCAGAATCTCTTGCACTGTCTTGCCGCGCTTTGCGGCCACCTCGGCCGGCGTACTCATGGACATCAAGCCATTAATCGTCGCGCGCACGAGATTGTAGGGGTTGGTAGAGCCTATGGCCTTTGCCACGACATCTGTAACGCCCATAACCTCGAACACGGCACGCATCGGGCCGCCGGCAATCACACCGGTACCAGCGGCTGCCGGCGACATCAGAACCGTGGTAGCGCCATGCTTACCGGTCACGGGGTGATGAAGGGTGCCTTCGCGCAGGCTTACCTTGGCAAGCTTACGGCGCGCCTCGTCCATCGCTTTCTGGACTGCCACGGGGACCTCGCGCGCCTTGCCCTTGCCCATACCGATGCCACCGTCACCATCTCCAACCACGGTCAGCGCGGCGAATCCTAGAATCCGACCACCCTTTACGACCTTGGTGACGCGGTTAATAGCGACCATCTTCTCGCGCAATCCATCATCGCGCTCTTCGCTGGTCTGTTGCTGTTTTTTGGTTTGCGGTTTAGCCATTTCGATCTCGCTTTAATTCCGGCTTAGAACTTAAGCCCGCTTTCGCGGGCTGCATCGGCTAGCGCTTTGACACGCCCATGGTATTTGAAGCCCGACCGATCGAACGCAACCTCGGCAACCCCTTGCGCCTTTGCGCGCTCGGCGATCAATTTGCCGATTAGCTTGGCTGCTTCGACATTGCCGCCGTTCGAAATCTGCTTGCGAACTTCCGCCTCGACAGTAGAGGCAGCCGCCAGCACCTTGGTGCCGCAGCCGGAATAGACCTGGGCATAGATATGGCAGTTGGTTCGATGCACACACAACCGGACAACCTTCAGCTCCGCAATTTTGGCGCGGGTTTTACGCGCCCTGCGCAGACGAGCCAATTTTTTGTTCATGATTCGACCCTTATTTGCTATCCAAGCAGACTTACTTCTTCTTGGTTTCCTTAATCACCACAACCTCATCCGCATAACGGACGCCCTTGCCCTTATACGGCTCGGGAGCGCGGTAGGCACGAACTTCGGCAGCGACCTGACCCACCAGCTGCCGGTCGATTCCCTTGATCAAGATTTCGGTCTGGGTTGGCGTTTCGACCTTGATGCCATTCGGCATCTCGTGGACGACCGGATGGGAAAAGCCGAGGGAAAGATTTAATTTGGAGCCCTGCGCCTGCGCTTTGTAACCAACGCCTACCAGTGTGAGCTTTTTCTCAAAACCCTTGCTCACACCCGTGACCATGTTATTAACCAAAGCTCGCATGGTGCCGGACATTGCCGAAGCATTAGGTTGACCATCCACCGCTCGACAGACAACTGCATCCCCATCTTTTTCGAGCTTGACCGAGGGAAGAATAAATTGCGACAACGAGCCCAATGGACCCTTGACAGTAATCTCGCCTGCGGTGAGAGTCACATCGACCCCCTTAGGCAGGACAACTGGATTCTTGGCGATACGGGACATTGTTTCCTCCTTACGCCACGATGCACAGAACTTCGCCACCGACATTGACACTGCGCGCCTTACGGTCAGTCATAACCCCCTTCGGCGTCGAAACAATGGCAATGCCCAGGCCATTCATGACCCGTGGCAGATCCTGCATGCCGCGATAAATACGCAAGCCCGGCTTAGAAACACGCTCGATACGCTCAATAACAGGGCGGCCTGCATAGTATTTCAACTCAATATCGAGCTCGGCCTTGCCGCCATCATTCTTGCGCACGGCAAAGTTCTCGATATAACCCTCATCCTTCAGAACCTTGGCGATCGCCTCTTTCAACTTCGAAGAGGGCATCGTGACACCAAGTTTTTCCGCCATCTGACCATTGCGGATGCGCGTCAGCATATCGGCGACTGGATCAGTCATACTCATAATTAAACCCCTTACCAGCTAGCCTTGATCATGCCCGGCACTTCACCACGCATGGCTATTTCACGCAGCTTGTTGCGGCACAAGCCAAATTTACGAAAGACTCCGCGCGGACGCCCCGTAAGCGAACAACGCAGACGCTGACGGACCGGACTGGAATTACGGGGCAGCTGCTGCAACTTGAGGCGAGCCGCCATACGCTCATCCTCGCCGAGATTGACATTAGCGATAATCGCCTCCAGCTCAGCCCGCTTGGCAGCATATTTAGCAACCGTCTTGGCCCGCTTGGCTTCGCGATTCTTCAGTGCAAGTTTTGCCATAACGCCCTCAGTTCTTGAAAGGGAACTTGAATGCAGAAAGAAGCGCCTTGGCTTCCGCGTCGGTCTTGGCCGTGGTCGTGATACTGATATTCATGCCACGCAAGGCATCAATCTTGTCGTATTCGATTTCCGGAAAGATGATCTGCTCTTTGAAGCCAATATTGTAGTTGCCGCGCCCATCAAACCCCTTATTACCCGGCACACCACGAAAGTCGCGTATCCGCGGCATGGCGACACTCACCAACCGATCGAGAAACTCATACATACGCAAGCCACGCAGGGTCACCATGCAGCCAATCGGATAGCCTTCACGAATCTTGAAGCCAGCGATTGCCTTACGCGCCTTGGTAACCACCGGCTTTTGGCCCGCAATTTTCGTCATGTCACCCACGGCATTCTCTAGAACCTTCTTATCGGCAACCGCCTCACCAACACCCATATTGAGCGTGACCTTAAGAATCCGCGGCACCTCCATGACAGAGGCGTATTTGAACTGCTCTCGCAACTGCGGAACAACTTCTTTTTTGTAAAACTCTTGCAAGCGCGCCATGTTTATTCCTTACGCCTCAACCAGTTCGCCATTCGACCTGAAAACCCGAACCTTGCGACCATCTTCGAGCAGCTTGATCCCAACCCGATCCGCTCTCTGCGTCGCAGGATTAAAAAGGGCCACATTCGAAAGATGAATAGGCATCTCCTTCTCGACGATGCCACCAGCCTGCCCCTTCATCGGATTCGGGCGCACATGCTTCTTGACACGATTCACACCCTCGACCAACAGATGTTGATCATCAACGCGCGAGAGAACAGACCCACGCTTGCCCTTGTCACGCCCAGCGATCACGACCACGTCATCGCCCTTACGAATCTTTTCCATGTTTAGTATCCCCACACCGCGTTAGAGCACTTCCGGAGCTAGCGAGACGATCTTCATGAAACGCTCGCCACGCAACTCACGGGTAACCGGCCCAAAAATACGCGTGCCGATCGGCTCAAGCTTGTTGTTGAGCAAGACCGCAGCATTGGCATCAAACTTCACCAGGGAACCGTCGGCGCGGCGAACACCCTTAGCCGTGCGTACCACAACGGCATTGTAGACCTCGCCTTTTTTAACCCGCCCACGCGGAGCAGCATCCTTAATGCTGACCTTAATGATGTCGCCAATACCCGCATAGCGGCGCTTGGAGCCACCCATCACCTTGATGCACATGACAGAACGCGCACCAGTATTGTCGGCCACATCGAGCCGAGACTGCATTTGAATCATTTAACTCTCCAACTTAACCTGCACCCTAACCACCGGACATGCAGTCAGTTTTGGAACCCCGGCTAATCTGGGGGCTATTTAGCCGGCTTCCGATTACCTACCGAATCCATGCCGGCAACTGCTAAAGGGGCGAGATCGTATCCGCCTCGCCCTTTTTTGTCAAGACATTTGTACGACTAGACTATGCGTGCCTTTTCGATAACCTTGATGACACGCCAAGCCTTGGTTTTTGCGATTGGAGCACATTCTTCGATTTGTACTAGATCGCCAGCAATCGCCTCAAGTCCATCGACATGCGCATGATACTTCTTGGAACGTATCATCACCTTGCCGATAACAGGGTGCTTGACGCGGCGCTCAATTAATACCGTGACGGTTTTTTCCATCTTATCGCTCACCACTCGCCCCTCCAGGGTGCGACGCATTGTTTGGCTAGCTTGGTTCATTTTGCGGTCGCCCTTTCATGCTGGATCGTCTTGATGCGCGCGATATCTTTACGGATTTTCCCTAGCTGGCTGGTATTGCTGAGCTGCTGGGTAGTCAGTTGCATACGCAACGAAAATTGCGCCTTGCGCAGATCAAGCAGTTCCTTGCCAAGATCTGCGTCATTTTTTTCTCTAAGTTCGCTTACTTTCATTGCCTCACCCCAAATGACGGGTCACAAAGGTCGTGGCTAGGGGAAGTTTGGCAGCAGCCAAAGCAAACGCCTCACGCGCCAGCGCCTCATCAACGCCATCCATCTCATACAAAACCTTGCCTGGTTGAATCTCGGCTACCCAGTATTCAGGATTGCCTTTACCGTTACCCATCCGTACTTCTGCAGGCTTTTCTGAAATAGGCTTGTCCGGGAAAATCCTAATCCAGATTCGCCCTCCGCGTTTAATGTGGCGCGTCATCGCGCGGCGAGCAGCCTCGATCTGACGCGCCGTCAAGCGGCCGCGCGCGGTGGCCTTGAGTCCGTACTCGCCGAAGCTGACCTTGGCTCCGCGCGTTGCCAAGCCTGTGTTCCGCCCCTTGTGCTCTTTGCGATACTTCCTGCGTGCAGGTTGCAACATTTTCGATTACTCCTTGACGTCCTGAGCAGCAGAATCCGACCCGGATTGGCCTGCTGTCGTTTTGCGGACACGCTTGACCGGTGCCTTTGCTGCACCATCTACTACGGGAAGAGCGCTATCAGGCCTACCCTCTGCCGCATCAGATTTGCGAGGGGGGCGCCGTGCCACGGCCGACTTGTCCGTATCTGCGGCAGATTTCGCCGGGCGACGGACGCGTTTTGCGGGCTCTTCATGGGTCTGCTCGGTAGCAACCTGGGCACCTTCACCACGCAACATGGTTTCGCCCTTGAACACCCATACCTTGATGCCGATAATGCCGTACGTCGTCTTGGCCTCGGAGGTACCATAATCAATATCGGCCCGCAGAGTATGCAGCGGCACACGCCCTTCGCGGTACCACTCCGTCCTGGCGATCTCGGCTCCATTGAGACGGCCGGCGCTCATGATCTTGATGCCTTGGGCACCCAAGCGCATGGCGTTTTGCATGGCACGCTTCATGGCACGTCGGAACATGATGCGCTTTTCAAGCTGCTGCGCGATAGAGTCAGCGATCAATTGCGCATCCGTCTCGGGCTTGCGAATCTCCTCGATATTGACATGCACCGGCACACCCATACGGCGCTGAAGGTCGAGTTTCAGTTGCTCGATATCTTCACCCTTCTTGCCAATCACCACACCAGGGCGCGCACTGAAAACCGTCACGCGCGCATTCTTCGCAGGACGCTCAATGACCACGCGCCCAACCGAGGCGTGTGCCAGCTTTTTCTTCAGGTAGTCACGAACAGCAATGTCCTCCCTCAACATCGAGGGAAACATTTTTGAGTTGGCGAACCAGCGCGACGACCAGTCACGCGTGACAGACAAGCGGAAGCCGGTCGGATGAATCTTTTGTCCCATGAATTTCCCCTTAGTCCCCAACCGTCACGTAGATGTGGCAGGTCTGCTTGCTGATGCGATTGCCACGCCCCTTGGCGCGAGCAGTGAAACGCTTCAATACAGCGCCCTGCTCAACGTGGATTTTCGTGACTTTCAGCACGTCAATGTCCGCGCCATCGTTATGTTCAGCATTCGCGATCGCCGACTCGAGAACCTTCTTGACGATGACCGCACCTTTTTTCGGCGAGAAGGCGAGGATATTCAGCGCCTGCTCTACAGACTTACCACGCACTAGGTCAGCAACCAGGCGGCCCTTCTGGGCCGACAAGCGCACACCGCGCAAAATAGCGTTAGTTTCCATTGACATATCCTTACTTCTTAGCCTTTTTACCTGCCGCATGACCCTTGAAGGTGCGCGTCAGGGCAAATTCGCCAAGCTTATGGCCGACCATGTTCTCAGAAACATAGACAGGAATATGTTGCTTGCCATTATGCACAGCGATAGTCAGACCGATGAAATCAGGCAAGACCGTGGAACGACGAGACCATGTCTTGATCGGACGCTTGTCATTCGACGCGCGCGCCGCATCAACCTTCTTGATCAGATGGTCATCGACGAAGGGACCCTTCTTAATCGAACGTGCCATGTCTTACCCCTTAACGCTTATGACGGCGCTGGACAATCATGTTATCCGTGCGCTTGTTGCTACGAGTACGATAGCCCTTGGTCGGCTGTCCCCACGGACTGACCGGCACACGGCCTTCACCAGTGCGCCCCTCGCCACCACCATGCGGGTGGTCGATAGGGTTCATGGCCACGCCGCGAACCGTCGGTCGAATACCGCGCCAACGGTTTGCTCCCGCCTTACCGATTTTCCGAAGGTTGTTTTCTTCGTTGCCAACTTCGCCGATGGTGGCGCGGCACTCGATATGAACGCGGCGGATCTCCCCGGAGCGCAGACGTACTTGCGCATAGGTGCCTTCGCGCGCAAGCAGTTGCACCGAGGTGCCGGCAGCACGCGCCATCTGCGCCCCCTTGCCCGGCATGATCTCGATGCAGTGGATCGTGCTACCGACCGGGATGTTGCGGATCGGCAGAGCATTGCCCGGCTTGATCGGCGCCTCGGGACCACTCACCACTTCCTGGCCGACCACCATGCCCTTCGTGGCGATGATGTAACGACGCTCACCGTCCGCATAACAGAGCAGAGCGATGTTCGCCGAGCGGTTCGGATCGTATTCCAGACGCTCGACCTTTGCGACGATGCCATCCTTGTTGCGCTTGAAATCGATGATGCGATAGTGCTGCTTGTGGCCGCCGCCCTGATGGCGAGTCGTGATATGGCCATGGTTGTTGCGGCCCGCCTTGCTGGACTTTTTCTCGATCAGGGCATCATGGGGACGCCCTTTGTGGAGGCTAGCATTGACAACCTTGACCAAGGCACGACGGCCGGCCGAAGTGGGCTTGACTTTAACGAGTGCCATTATGCAACCCCTTCCGCAAAGTTAATTTCCTGGCCAGGCTCCAAGCCAACAAATGCCTTGCGCACATCGCTGCGACGACCCATCGTGCGGCCAAAGCGCTTCACCTTGCCCTTGACGTTAAGGACCTGGACGGAAGAGACACGAACCTTGAAGAGCAACTCAACAGCCGCCTTGATTTCAGGCTTGGTGGCATCGGGCGCCACCACGAAGACCACCTGATTGCTGCGCTCGGCAAGCATCGTCGCCTTTTCCGAAATTTGCGGCGCCAGAAGTACCTGCATCAGCCGCTCTTGATTAAATTGCGTTGCGCTCATCCCAACAGCTCCTCAAACTTGGCAACCGCCGCCTTGGTCATTAACACTTTCGGGAAATGAACCAAAGAGACCGGGTCTGCATGTCGCGGCTCAAGCACAAGCACGTTCGGCAAATTGCGCGAAGCCAACAGCAGGTTGTCATCCAGATTGTCGGTCACGACCAGGGCGGACTCGACACCCAGGCTCTTGAGCTTCTGGGCGACCAAGCGAGTCTTCGGAGCTTCGACAGCGAAGCTCTCGACAACAATAAGGCGATCTTCCCGGGCCAGCTGCGACAGAATCGCAGCCACTCCGGCACGATACATCTTGCGATTGATTTTCTGAGAGAAATTCTCATCCGGCGAATTAGGAAATGCCCGGCCGCCGCTACGCCAGAGAGGGCTTGCGGTTGTGCCGATACGAGCACGGCCCGTACCTTTCTGGCGCCAGGGCTTCTTGGTGCTGTGACGAACTTCGGCACGCGTCAATTGCGCCCGATTACCAGAGCGGGCATTGGCCTGATAAGCAACGACCAACTGATGAACCAGGGCCTCATTGTATTCACGCGCGAACAATGCGTCTGAGACGCTTACCGTTTCGCCGGGCTTACCCTGCTCGTTAACAATCTTCAGTTCCATGTGCGCCTCACTTGCCACCGCCAGCGGACTTGACCGCCGGACGAACGACCACATCACCACCGCGCGCACCAGGCACAGCGCCCTTGATCAAAAGCAACTGACGCGCCTCATCGATCCGAACCACTTCCAGATTCTGGGTCGTACTCTTGACATCCCCGAGATGACCCGCCATGCGCTTACCAGGGAATACGCGCCCCGGGTCCTGTGCCATGGAGATCGAACCAGGCGAATTGTGGGAAACCGAGTTGCCGTGCGAAGCACGGTTTGACGAAAAGTTATGCCGCTTGATCGATCCAGAGAAACCCTTACCGATCGATGTGCCGGTAACATCCACCTTCTGACCAACCGAGAAAATGGTGGCAGCGATGACATCACCCAAGTTGTAACCGGACACCTGATCATCCGCAACCCGGAACTCCATCACAGTGGCGGCCGCTTCGATGCCCGCCTTGGCGAAGTGCCCAGCATTGGGCTTTGCCACACGATTGGCGCGACGCTTACCAAACGCCAACTGAAGAGCAGAGTAACCATCCGACTCGGAAGTCTTAATCTGCGCAACGCGATTGTTCGACACATCTACGACCGTTACCGGAACGGTAGTGCCGTCCTCGGTAAAGATACGCGTCATGCCGACCTTGCGTCCTACAAGGCCTAGACTCATTTTTTCTCCTAATCCCGGCTACGATTGGCCGAGCACACTTACTTACAATCAATGACCACAATCGCTTGCAGCCTTTACATGACCCCGAGGCAAGCCCGAGGTAACTACCGACTATTGCAGCTTGATCTCAACATCGACACCCGCCGGCAGATCCAACTTCATCAGCGCATCTACGGTTTTGTCAGTCGGATCAATGATATCCATCAAACGCAGATGAGTACGAATCTCGAACTGGTCACGGGAGGTCTTATTCACGTGCGGCGAACGCAGGATGTTGTAACGCTCGATGCGGGTCGGTAGCGGTACGGGACCGCGAACCACAGCACCCGTACGCTTAGCGGTATCCACAATCTCCAATGCCGACTGATCGATCAAGCGATAGTCGAACGCCTTGAGGCGGATGCGGATTTTCTGGCTTTGCATAACGTATCCTTAAAGAGCACGGCGCACGGTGCGCCGAAAAAGCGAAAGGGCAGAATTATCCTGCCCTTTCACGCAAAAAGCAACCGATTACTCGACGATTTTCGCGACGACGCCGGCGCCGACGGTACGACCGCCCTCGCGGATGGCGAAGCGCAGGCCGTCTTCCATGGCGATCGGCGCAATCAGCTTCACCGTCATCTGCACGTTGTCGCCCGGCATCACCATCTC
>JANJVS010000082.1 GCA_024709955.1 Rhodocyclaceae bacterium | reverse complement strand
GTACTTCTTCGCCTCGCCGCCAAACTTCGACGACAGGATCGTCGTGATCGCCGCCGTCAACGTCGTCTTACCATGGTCAACGTGACCAATCGTGCCCACATTCACGTGCGGCTTCGTACGCTCAAATTTGCCTTTTGCCATTTTTGTTTCCCTTAAAGAACTAGATTACTTTTTGTTGATCACGGCGTCGGCGACGTTCTTCGGCGCCTCGTTGTAGTGCTTGAATTCCATCGAATACGTGGCGCGACCTTGCGACAGGGAACGCAACTGGGTGGCGTAACCGAACATTTCAGCCAGCGGCACCTCGGCTTTGATCGCCTTGATGCCGCCAGGCAGATCCTCCATGCCCTGCACGATGCCGCGACGCCCGGACAGGTCGCCCATGACGTTGCCCATGTAGTCCTCGGGCGTCTCGACTTCTACGGACATCATCGGCTCAAGCAGCACCGGACTGGCCTTGCGCATGGCGTCCTTGAACGCCATCGAAGCGGCCATCTTGAAGGCATTTTCGTTCGAGTCGACGTCGTGGTAGGAACCGTCGAACAACGTAACCTTGACATCAACCACGGGGAAGCCTGCGAGAACGCCGTTTGGCAACGTTTCCTGCAGGCCTTTGTCGACCGCCGGGATGTATTCGCGCGGCACCGTACCGCCCTTGATTGCATCCACGAACTCGTAACCTTTGCCCTGCTCGTTCGGCTCAAGCTTAATCCAGACATGTCCGTACTGGCCGCGACCGCCTGACTGCTTGACGAACTTGCCTTCCTGCTCGACAGCCTTGCGGATGGCTTCGCGATAGGCCACCTGGGGAGCACCGACATTGGCCTCGACACCGAATTCGCGCTTCATGCGGTCGACGATGATCTCCAGATGCAGTTCGCCCATACCGGAAATGATGGTCTGCCCCGACTCCTCGTCGGTGCGAACGCGGAAGGACGGATCTTCCTGTGCGAGACGGCTCAGCGCAATGCCCATCTTTTCCTGGTCAGCCTTGGTTTTTGGCTCAACTGCAACGTGAATGACAGGGTCCGGGAAAATCATGCGCTCAAGAATGATGGGGGAGTCCGGGTCGCACAGGGTTTCACCGGTCGTCACTTCCTTGAGGCCAACGCAAGCAGCGATGTCGCCAGCAAGAACCTCCTTGATTTCTTCGCGATTGTTGGCGTGCATCTGCAGAATCCGGCCGATGCGTTCCTTTTTGCCCTTGATCGGGTTGTAGATTGTGGAACCCGAAGTCAGCACTCCCGAGTAGACGCGAATGAAGGTCAGCTGCCCAACGTAAGGGTCGGTCATTAGCTTGAATGCCAAGGCGGAAAACTTTTCGCCATCATCGGCCTTGCGGGACACCTCTTTTTCGCTTTCATCGACGCCATCGACAGGCGGAATATCGACGGGCGAGGGGAGGAATTCGACAACCGCATCAAGCATGCGCTGTACGCCCTTGTTCTTGAATGCCGTACCGCAGAGCATGGGCTGGATCTCGCAGGCAATCGTGCGCGTACGCAGACCGAGCTTGATCTTTTCCTCCGACAGATCGCCGGCATCCAGATACTCGTTCATCAGCTCTTCGGAAGCCTCGGCGGCCGCCTCGACCATCTGTTCGCGCCATTTCTGCGCAACATCCACCAGCTCGGCAGGAATATCGCGATAGTCGAATTTCATGCCCTGGGAAGCCTCATCCCAGATGATGGCCTTCATCTTGATCAGATCGACCACTCCAGCAAAGGTATCCTCTGCGCCGATCGGGATCACGACAGGCACGGGACTAGCACTGAGACGGGACTTCATCTGATCAACGACCTTGAAGAAGTTCGCCCCGGTGCGATCCATCTTGTTCACAAAAGCCAGGCGCGGAACCTTGTACTTGTTGGCCTGCCGCCAGACCGTTTCGGACTGCGGCTGGACGCCGCCTACGGCACAATAGACCATGCACGCGCCGTCGAGAACGCGCATCGAGCGCTCAACCTCGATGGTGAAATCGACGTGACCCGGGGTATCGATGATGTTGAAGCGATGCTCCGGGAACTGCATTTCCATGCCCTTCCAGAAGCAGGTGGTCGCAGCGGAGGTGATGGTGATGCCACGCTCCTGCTCCTGCTCCATCCAGTCCATCGTGGCAGCGCCATCGTGCACTTCGCCAATCTTGTGATTGACGCCCGTGTAGTAAAGGATACGCTCGGTGGTGGTCGTCTTGCCGGCGTCGATATGCGCCGAAATACCGATATTGCGATAGCGCTCAATAGGTGTCTTGCGGGCCACTTGTCTTACCTGTCTTTCTCAATTGCCCCACACCACAATCGCGATTTTTTGTCACGCTCGGCGGAGACCAGATGAACAAAGCCGCCAGACAAGTCTGGCGGCACAAATTTCACAACCAATCAGAAACGGAAGTGGGAGAAGGCCTTGTTTGCCTCAGCCATGCGGTGGACCTCCTCGCGCTTCTTCATTGCCGCGCCACGTCCCTCAGCCGCCTCCATCAGTTCAGTCGCAAGCCGCTGATCCATCGACTTCTCGCTACGCTTGCGCGCAGCCTCGCGAATCCAACGCATGGACAATGCCAGACGACGCGAAGGACGCACCTCGACCGGTACCTGATAGTTGGCACCACCCACGCGACGGCTCTTCACCTCGACAACGGGCTTGACGTTGTTGATCGCCAAACCAAACACCTCGACCGGATCCTTACCACTCTTCTGCGAGATGACGCTAAAAGCACCATAGACGATCCGCTCGGCAACAGACTTCTTGCCACTCGACATGATGACATTGACAAACTTAGAAACCTCGACATTGCCAAACTTCGGATCCGGCAGAATATCGCGCTTCGGTACTTCTCTACGACGGGGCATATTGACCTCTCTGGCCGATCAAATATTGATTAGGCTTTCTTGGGGCGCTTGGCGCCATACTTGGAGCGAGCCTGCTTGCGATCCTTGACACCCTGAGTATCCAAGCTGCCGCGAACGATGTGATAACGCACACCCGGCAAATCCTTGACTCGGCCACCACGAATCAGCACCACCGAGTGCTCCTGCAAATTGTGACCCTCACCACCAATATAGGAAATCACCTCGAAACCATTAGTCAGGCGCACCTTGGCCACCTTCCGCAAGGCCGAGTTTGGCTTCTTGGGCGTTGTCGTATAGACACGAGTACAGACCCCCCGCTTGGCGGGACAACTTTCCAAGGCCGGGACCTTGCTTTTGGCTTTTTCCGCTTGCCGCGGCTTACGCACAAGCTGGTTAATGGTTGGCATATTTATCGTTCCTAATTCGTGGATCACATAAGATTGACCACTTATTCCATCCCTAACGGGACAAAAAAGAGGCGGAATTATATTTAGTCATCGCACAAGCGTCAACCCACTTGTGCATCGGCTCCGGTTTCCAGGGTTTCAGTCAATTCGCTGCCTCCAAACAGTTCGCGTGCAGCATCCTCTCCGCCGCTCTGCATGCGCCGAGCTCGGTGATAGGCCAAGCCGGTACCGGCCGGGATCAGTCGGCCGACGATGACGTTCTCCTTGAGACCACGAAGTTCATCGCGTTTGCCCATGATCGCAGCCTCGGTCAGCACGCGCGTAGTCTCTTGGAAAGATGCTGCGGAGATGAACGAGTCGGTAGACAGGCTTGCCTTGGTAATGCCCAGCAGCATGTACTGGAACTCGGCGGGGCGCTTGCCCTCGGCCAGGAGCTTGTCATTCTCATCCAGCACCTCGGAGCGCTCGACCTGCTCCTCACGGATGAAGCGCGAATCGCCCGGGTCGGTGATGACGACACGCCGCAGCATCTGGCGAACAATCACCTCAATGTGCTTGTCGTTGATTTTCACGCCCTGCAGACGGTAAACATCCTGAACTTCATCGATGATGTAGCGCGCCAGCTCCTCGACTCCCTTAAGACGCAGGATGTCATGGGGATCGACCGGACCGTCCACGATCACCTCTCCCTTGTTGACAACCTGACCATCATGCGCCATGACATGCTTGTCCTTGGGAATAAGGTACTCATGCGCGGTGCCGTCTAGCTCGGTGATGATCAAGCGCTGCTTGCCCTTCGTGTCCTTGCCAAAGGATACGGTGCCAGTAACCTCGGCCAGCATGCCAGCATCCTTCGGCGAACGTGCCTCAAACAGCTCGGCAACACGTGGCAAGCCGCCGGTAATATCGCGCGTCTTGACAGACTCCTGCGGGATACGCGCAAGAATCTCACCGACACTAACGGTTTGGCCATCCTTGACGGTAATAATCGAACCGACATGGAAGGTAATGGCCACCGCGTGGTCGGTGCCATGAATCTTCACTTCATGTCCATTCTCATCCAGCAGCTTGACTTGCGGTCGCAGTCCCTTTGCCTGCGCCTTGCCGCCACGCTTGGGATCAATCACCACCAGCGTGGACAGACCGGTCACTTCGTCCATTTGCTCGGCGACCGTGACCCCTTTCTCCACATTCTCGAAACGCACCGTCCCGGCATACTCCGTGACGATCGGGCGCGTATGCGGGTCCCACGTGGCCAATTGGGCTCCTGCCTTTACGGGCGTTCCATCTTCTACTTGCAGGGTTGCACCGTATGGCACCTTGTGGCGTTCGCGCTCGCGGCCATGGTCATCAGTGATCAGAACCTCAGCGGAACGGGCAATGACGATTTTTTCGTTCTTCGGGTTGGAGACATACCGCATGGTGGCGGAAAAGCGCACGGTCCCTGCACTCTTCGCCTCGATATGACTTTGCGCCGCCGCTCGCGATGCCGCACCGCCGACGTGGAAGGTACGCATCGTCAGCTGCGTGCCGGGTTCACCGATCGATTGGGCCGCGATGACCCCCACCGCTTCGCCGGCATTGACCAGAGAACCACGTCCCAAATCGCGTCCGTAGCAGCTTGCGCACAGCCCATAGCGCGTCTCGCAAGTAAGCGGGGTACGCACCATAACCTCGTCGATGCCCAGCTTCTCGATCATGTCTACCGCATCCTCGTCAAGCAAGGTCCCCGCCGGGTAGAGCACGTCCTGCGTGTCAGGATTGACCAGATCGGCCGCGACCACACGGCCAAGGATACGCTCGCGCAAGGGCTCGACCACCTCACCGCCCTCGACCAAGGCCTTCATGGCAAAGCCATTCTGGGTGCCGCAATCATCCTCAGTGACTACCAGATCCTGCGTCACATCGACGAGACGGCGGGTCAAGTAACCAGAGTTGGCGGTCTTCAGCGCGGTGTCCGCCAGGCCCTTACGCGCACCGTGCGTCGAAATGAAGTACTGTAGAACGTTCAACCCCTCCCGGAAGTTGGTCGTAATCGGAGTTTCGATAATCGAGCCATCCGGCTTGGCCATCAGGCCGCGCATGCCGGCGAGCTGGCGAATCTGGGCCGCAGAACCCCGTGCGCCCGAGTCGGCCATCATATAGATCGAATTAAAAGAATCCTGGGTGATTTCCTTGCCGGTCGCGTCCATCACGCGCTGGTGCTGCAATTGGTCCATCATCGCCTTGGCAACCTGGTCACCTGCGCGACCCCAGATATCAACGACCTTGTTGTAGCGCTCGCCAACTGTCACCAGACCGGAGGTATATTGCTTTTCGATTTCCTTGACCTCGGCTTCCGCAGCTTCGATGATGCCGTGCTTCTGATTCGGCACCAGCATGTCGTCGATGCAGATCGAAATGCCGCCCCGGGTTGCCAAGCGGAAGCCCGCCTGCATCAGCTTGTCGGCGAACACCACCGTATCCTTCAGGCCACAACGACGGAAGCTCTCATCGATCAGCTTCGAGATCTCCTTCTTCTTGAGCGGCTTGTCGATCACCTTGAATGGGAGGCCCTTGGGCAGAATCTCGGAAAGGATGGCACGTCCTGCCGTGGTCGAATAACGCGTCAGTTTTTCGCGCCAGCCGTCGCCGTTGCGCTCATATTCGCGAATGCGGATCGAGATGCGCGCATGCAGGTCTACTTGGCGCGATTCGACGCCGCGCAGCACCTCGGAAACATCGACAAATGACATCCCGGTACCACGTGCCGCCGCATTCTCCCGCGTGGCGTAATAGAGCCCCAACACCACGTCTTGCGACGGGACGATGATCGGCGAGCCGTTCGCCGGCGAAAGGACGTTGTTAGAGGCAAGCATCAACGTACGCGCCTCCATCTGCGCCTCGAGCGACAGGGGAACGTGCACGGCCATTTGGTCACCGTCGAAGTCGGCGTTAAAGGCGGTACAAACCAGCGGATGCAACTGGATCGCCTTGCCTTCGATCAGCGTCGGTTCGAAAGCCTGAATGCCTAAGCGGTGCAGCGTCGGGGCCCGGTTCAGCATCACCGGATGCTCGCGAATCACCTCCTCGAGGATATCCCAGACCACCCCGGTCTCGGCCTCGACTTCTTTCTTGGCCGCCTTGATCGTGGAGGCAATCCCCATCTTTTCGAGGCGCTCAAAGATGAACGGCTTGAACAGCTCAAGCGCCATTTTCTTGGGCAAGCCGCACTGGTGGAGCTTAAGCTGCGGACCGACAACAATAACGGAACGCCCCGAGTAGTCCACGCGCTTGCCGAGCAGGTTTTGACGGAACCGGCCACCCTTGCCCTTGATCATGTCGGCCAGCGATTTGAGCGGGCGCTTGTTGGCGCCGGTCATTGCCTTGCCGCGGCGGCCGTTGTCGAGCAGGGAATCCACCGCCTCCTGCAACATGCGCTTCTCGTTGCGAACGATGATGTCAGGCGCTTTGAGTTCGAGCAGCCGCTTCAAGCGGTTATTGCGGTTGATGACGCGGCGATACAGATCATTCAGGTCCGAAGTTGCGAAACGGCCACCATCAAGCGGTACCAGGGGGCGCAGATCAGGGGGCAAGACCGGCAACACTTCGAGGATCATCCACTCTGGCTTGATACCCGACTGTTGGAACGCCTCAAGAATCTTGAGACGTTTCGCGAATTTCTTGATCTTCGCCTCCGAGCCGGTAGCTTCGAGTTCCCGACGCAGGGTTTCGACTTCGTGCGCAAGGTCGAGGGTGCGCAACAATTCGCGCACGCCTTCCGCGCCCATGACGGCGGTGAATTCGTCGCCGTATTCTTCCACCTTGGCGAGATAGTCATCCTCGGTAAGCAGCTGCGCCCGATTCAGCGGCGTCATGCCGGGATCCACGACCACGAAGGCCTCGAAATAGAGGACGCGCTCGATGTCACGCAAAGTCATGTCGAGCACCATGCCGAGACGACTCGGCAGGCTCTTGAGGAACCAAATATGGGCCACCGGCGAGGCTAGTTCAATGTGGCCCATGCGCTCGCGACGCACCTTGGCCTGCGTAACCTCGACGCCGCACTTCTCGCAGATCACGCCACGGTGCTTGAGCCGCTTGTACTTGCCGCACAGGCATTCGTAGTCCTTGACCGGACCGAAAATCTTGGCGCAGAAAAGGCCGTCGCGCTCGGGCTTGAAGGTGCGATAGTTGATCGTTTCCGGCTTCTTGACCTCACCGTAGGACCAGGACCGGATTTTTTCCGGTGACGCGAGGCTGATGGTGATGGCGTCGAATTCCTCTTCCTGCGTGACTTGCTTGAACAGATCGAGCAGTGCTTTCATGATTTAACTCCTGTCGCGGGTCGCGGGAAGATCAATAACGTTCCAGATCAATGTCGATGGCCAGCGAACGGATCTCCTTCACCAGCACATTGAACGACTCCGGCATTCCGGCATCGATCTTGTGTTCGCCCTTGACGATGTTTTCATAAACCTTGGTACGACCAGTCACGTCGTCGGACTTGACCGTCAGCATTTCCTGCAGCGTATAGGACGCACCATAGGCTTCCAGTGCCCAGACCTCCATCTCGCCGAAGCGCTGGCCACCGAACTGCGCCTTGCCGCCGAGCGGCTGCTGGGTGACCAGGCTGTAGGGGCCTGTCGAGCGTGCATGCATCTTGTCATCGACGAGGTGGTGCAGCTTCAGAACATGCATGTAGCCAACCGTCACCGGCCTCTCGAACGCTTCGCCGGTGCGGCCATCGTACAGCGTGACCTGGGTTTTCGTCGGCGTCAGCTTGAGTCGTTTGGCGACATCGTCGGGATAGGCCAGATCCAGCATGGCGCGGATTTCTTCCTCCTTCGCCCCGTCAAATACCGGGGTGGCAAACGGCACGCCGCTCTTCAGATTGTGGGCGAGTTCCAGGACTTCGTCGTCGCCCAAGCTATCTATATCGCACCCGCGTCCCGAGGTGTTGTAGACCTTGTCGAGGAACTTGCGCAAGTCATTTACGATGACCTGCTGCCGCACCATCTCGCCGATCTTTTCTCCTAGGCCCTTGGCCGCCCAGCCCAGATGAGCCTCGAGAATCTGTCCGATATTCATGCGCGATGGCACGCCCAACGGATTCAGAACCACGTCGACTGGGGTGCCATCCTCCATGTGCGGCATGTCTTCAACGGGAACGATTTTCGACACGACGCCCTTGTTGCCGTGGCGTCCCGCCATCTTGTCGCCAGGTTGCAGCCGGCGCTTGACCGCCAAATACACCTTGACCATCTTCTGGACGCCAGGCGGCAATTCGTCTCCCTGGGTCAGCTTCTTCTTCTTCGCCTCGAATGCAACATCGAAATCCTTGCGTGTCTGATCGAGGCTATCGCGCAAGCTTTCGAGTTGCTGCTGCGCCTCTTCATCCGCCAAGCTGATGTCGAACCAGTGATAGTGTTCGACCGAATCAAGGTAATCCTTGGTGATCTTGCTGCCCTTCGCCAGTTTTTTTGGCCCCTTGTTGGCGACCTTGCCGTTTAGCAGCTTTTCGATACGCGCGAACGTATCGCGCTCGACAATGCGCATCTGATCGGCGAGGTCGAGCTTATAGCTCTTCAGTTGGTCGTCGATGATTGATTGAGCACGCTTGTCGCGCTCGATGCCTTCTCGGGTGAACACCTGGACGTCGATAACGGTTCCAGACATGCCAGACGAAACCCGCAGGCTGGTGTCCTTCACGTCCGACGCCTTCTCGCCGAAAATGGCACGCAACAACTTTTCCTCTGGCGTCAGCTGGGTCTCGCCTTTCGGGGTCACCTTGCCGACCAGGACATCGCCAGCCTCGACCTCGGCGCCGATGTAAACGATGCCGGACTCGTCCAGGCGGGACAACTGGGCCTCGCCCAGCGTGGCGATATCGCGGGTGATTTCCTCCGGACCGAGTTTGGTGTCGCGCGCCACGACGGTCAGCTCCTCGATGTGGATCGAGGTGAAGCGGTCCTCCGCGACGACACGCTCCGAAATCAGGATCGAATCCTCGAAGTTGTAGCCGTTCCAGGGCATGAAGGCGACACGCATGTTCTGTCCCAGCGCCAGCTCCCCCAAGTCAGTTGAAGCGCCATCCGCAACCACATCGCCTTTGGCGATGATGTCACCCAGCTTGACGATGGGGCGCTGGTTGATATTGGTATTCTGGTTGGAACGGGTGTATTTCGTCAGATTGTAGATATCGACGCCGACCTCCCCGGGGACGGTCTCCGCGTCATTGACGCGCACAACGATCCGGTTTGCATCGACGTAATCGACCAAACCGCCCCGCAGCGCTTGTACCGCGGTACCTGAGTCCACCGCCACCGTGCGCTCGATACCCGTACCAACGAGCGCCTTTTCCGGGCGCAGGCAAGGAACGGCCTGACGCTGCATGTTGGCGCCCATCAGGGCGCGATTCGCGTCGTCATGCTCCAGGAAGGGGATCAGCGATGCAGCGACCGATACGATCTGTCCCGGCGCAATGTCCATGTACTGAACCTCGGCGGGCTCCTTCAGTTCGAACTCACCCTTGAAGCGGCAGGAAACCAGCTCATCGACGAGCTTGCCCTTCTTGTCGAGCTGTGCATTCGCCTGGGCGATGACGTACTTGCCCTCCTCGATTGCCGAGAGAAATTCAATCTCGTTCGTCACATGCCCATCGGTCACCTTGCGGTAGGGAGTTTCCATGAAACCGAACTCGTTGGTACGCGCATACAGGGCAAGGGAGTTGATCAGGCCGATGTTCGGGCCTTCCGGGGTCTCGATCGGGCAGACACGGCCGTAATGCGTCGGGTGCACGTCGCGCACCTCGAAGCCGGCACGTTCGCGCGTCAGGCCGCCGGGGCCAAGCGCGGAAACGCGGCGCTTGTGGGTGATCTCCGACAACGGGTTTGTCTGATCCATGAACTGCGACAGCTGGCTGGAGCCGAAAAACTCCTTGATGGCGGCGCTGATCGGCTTCGCATTGATCAGATCATGCGGCATCAGGTTGTCGGACTCGGCCTGGTTCAGGCGTTCCTTGACGGCGCGCTCGACGCGCACCAGACCGGCGCGGAATTGATTTTCCGCCAGCTCGCCGACCGAGCGCACGCGCCGATTGCCAAGATGGTCGATGTCATCGACTTCGCCGCGGCCGTTGCGCAACTCGACGAGGATGCGCACCACATCGACGATGTCCTCGTTGGAGAGCACGCCCGGTCCGGTCAGCTCTTCGCGGCCGACGCGGCGGTTGAACTTCATGCGACCAACGGCGGAGAGGTCGTAGCGCTCCTCGGAATAGAACAGCCCGTGGAACAATGACTCGACGGCGTCTTCCGTGGGCGGCTCACCCGGCCGCATCATGCGATAGATGGCGACGCGCGCCGCCCACTGGTCGGCCGTCTCGTCGGCGCGTAGCGTCGCGGAAATATAGGGACCGCGGTCGAGATCGTTGATGTAGAGGGTTTTCAGGTTCTCTACCCCGGCTTCGGAAAGCTTGGCGAGCAGGCTGTCAGTGATCTCGTCGTTGGCGTTCGCCAAGATCTCGCCGGTTTCCGTGGCGACAACGTTCTCGGCGATTACGCGGCCGAGCATGAAGTCGTCAGGCACGGCGATTTTCTTGATACCGGCCTCGGCGAGTTCCCGAATATGCTTGCCGGTAATCCGCTTGTCCTTGGCGACGATGACCTTGCCAGCCTTGTCGTGGATATCGAACTTGGCCACCTCTCCGCGCAAGCGCTCGGGCACCACCTCGAACTGGATGCCCTTCTTGCCAAGATGGAAGGTATCGGTCTCGAAGAAGGTAGCGAGAATCTGCTCGGGCGTCATGCCGATGGCCTTGAGCAGGATTGTCGCTGGCATTTTGCGGCGGCGGTCGACGCGGAAGTACAGCAGATCCTTGGGATCGAATTCGAAGTCGAGCCAAGAGCCGCGATAGGGAATAATGCGCGCGGAGAACAACAGTTTCCCCGAACTGTGGGTCTTCCCCTTGTCGTGTTCGAAAAACACACCGGGCGAACGGTGCAGTTGGGAAACGATGACTCGCTCGGTACCGTTGATGACGAACGAGCCGGTCGTGGTCATCAGCGGAATCTCGCCCATGTACACCTCTTGCTCCTTCACCTCCTTGACCTTCTCATTGTTACTTTCACGGTCGAGGATGACCAAGCGTACCTTGGCGCGCAGGGGCGAAGCGAATGTCAGGCCGCGCTGCTGACATTCCTTGACGTCGAACGCGGGCTCGCCGAGGCGATACTCGACGAACTCAAGTCGCGCCACGCCAGAGTGCGCGACGATCGGGAAAATGGAGGCGAACGCGGCCTGCAGGCCCTGGACTCGTCGCTTGGCGGGTGGCACGTCCACCTGCAAGAACTGCGTATAGGATTCCAACTGGGTTGCCAGCAGGAAGGGGACGTCCAGCACATTTGCACGCTTGGCAAAACTCTTGCGGATGCGCTTTTTCTCGGTGTACGAGTAGGCCATGTTCGCTCCGACAGTCAGGATTCAGGGATCAACCATCCGCTCGCGTCCGCGTCATCCGCTACGGCGAATCTCTGATCGCTAAAACCTGAACCAGTCAAAAAATAGTTCCGTGAAAAACCAATGCAGAAAGGCTGGCAGCCCTGAGAGGCCGCCAGCCGATGGTGCGCTTCGAATTACTTGACTTCGACTTTCGCGCCAGCTTCTTCCAACTGCTTCTTGAGGGCCTCGGCATCGGCCTTCGGGATGCCTTCCTTGACGGGCTTCGGTGCGCCATCGACGAGGTCCTTGGCTTCCTTGAGGCCCAGGCCGGTGGCGGCACGAACGACCTTGATGACCTCGACCTTCTTCTCGCCGGCGGCCGCGAGGACGACGGTGAATTCGGTCTTCTCTTCGGCGGCCGGGGCGGCAGCGCCAGCGGCCGGGGCCGCGACGGCGACGGCGGCGGCGGCGGCGGAAACGCCGAACTTCTCTTCCATTTCCTTGATCAGCTCGGACAGCTCGAGAACGGTCATGCCGGCGATGGCATCGAGGATTTCAGCTTTGCTAACAGCCATGATTACAACTCCTGAATGAATATTTGGATCGATGAAAAACGATTACGCAGTCTCTTTGGCATCGCGCACGGCGGCGAGGCCCCGGACGAACTTCGTCGGGACTTCGTTGAGCGTACGGACGAACTGAGCGATCGGTGCCTGCATGGTGCCGAGCAACTTCGACAGCAACTCTTCGCGGCTCGGCATCGAGGCGAGCGCCTTGACACCTTCCGCATCCATGACGTAGTTCGGCATGGCGCCCGCCTTGAGAACGAGCTTTTGGTTGCCCTTGCCAAAGTCATGCAACAACTTGGCGGCCGCCACCGGATCCTTCGAGATTCCGTAGATCAGCGGACCGACCATCTTGTCGGCAAGGCCCTCGAACGACGTACCAGCGACGGCACGACGCACCAAGGTATTTTTCAGCACACGCAGATACACACCGGCTTTGCGCGCGTTGGCGCGCAGAACGGTGATATCGCCCACCTCGAGACCACGGTACTCGGCGACGATGATCGACTGGGCGTTCGCAACTTCTGCGGACACCTCGGCAACTACCGCCTTCTTGTCGTCAAGATTGAGACCCACGGTCAACTCCTAGTCAAGCTCCAGCGCCGAAAACTCGGCGCTGGCGATACGGCGACCTTCATTCAGGAATCAGTGATTCCCGCCTTCGGGTAACGCCATCTGCGCAGGCTGTCGCAACGCTTTACTGTCACCGACGCTTAAGTCCTCGCGGACACCTGCGGTCTTTGATAACCCGCCGCCCCCGACAATGGCAGGCAGCGGCCCAAAGTTTCTTACGCGGCCTGCGCGAGCAGGCTGGCCTGATCGATGCGCACGCCAGCTCCCATGGTCGAGGAGACCGACACCTTCTTCAGGTATTGCCCCTTCGCGGCGGCAGGCTTGGCCTTGTTCAGTGCGTCGATCAGCGCGCTAATGTTCTGCTGTAGCTGGTCGACGGAGAAGGAGGCGCGGCCGATGGTGCACATGACGATGCCCGCCTTGTCGGTGCGATACTGCACCTGGCCGGCCTTGGCGTTCTTCACCGCGTTTGACACGTCCATGCTGACGGTACCGACCTTCGGGTTCGGCATCAGGCCGCGCGGGCCGAGAATCTGGCCAAGCTGACCGACCACCTTCATGGCGTCCGGCGTGGCGATGCAGACGTCGAAGTCGATCGTGCCGGACTTCACGGTCGCGGCCAGATCATCGAAACCGACGACGTCGGCGCCCGCCGCCTTGGCCTCCTCGGCCTTCGCGCCCTGCGCGAACACGGCGACGCGCACGGTCTTGCCGGTGCCGGCCGGCAGCACGACGGAACCGCGCACGACCTGGTCGGACTTGCGCGCATCGATGCCGAGGTTCACGGCGACGTCGATCGACTCGTTGAACTTGGCCGTGGCATTTTCCTTGACCATGGTCAGCGCCTCGGTCAGGGGATAGTTCTTGTTGCGATCCACCTTGGCACGGGCGGCCAGGACACGCTTGGAATGTTTCGCCATGTCAGAGTCCCTCCACGGTGATGCCCATGCTGCGAGCGCTGCCCGCGATGGTGCGCACCGCCGCATCCATGTCGGCGGCGGTCAGATCTTTCATCTTGGTCTTGGCGATCTCTTCGGCCTGGGCGCGAGTGATCTTGCCGACCTTGTCGGTATGCGGCTTCGGCGAGCCCTTCTGGATGCCGGCAGCCTTCTTGATCAGGATCGTCGCCGGCGGCGTCTTCATCACGAAAGTGAAGGACTTGTCCGCATAGGCGGTGATCACACAGGGAATCGGCAGGCCCGGCTCCAGCCCCTGGGTCTGGGCATTGAACGCCTTGCAGAATTCCATGATGTTGAGGCCGCGCTGACCGAGAGCGGGACCGATCGGAGGCGAGGGATTGGCCTTGCCTGCCGGCACTTGCAGCTTGATGTAGCCGACGATTTTCTTTGCCATTTAATTACTCCTGATTGAGTGGTAGCGCGCTTTCGGTTGCCCTACTTGCGCTCCTCCTGCCGCGGGAACACACCGCGCGTCGCGGCGACGCGCACAAACAACATCAAGCCTTCTCGACCTGGGCGAACTCCAGCTCGACGGGGGTTGCACGTCCGAAGATCGTCACCGAAACGCGCAGACGGCTCTTTTCATAGTTGACTTCCTCGACCGAGCCGTTGAAATCGGTGAACGGACCATCCTTGACGCGCACCATCTCGCCGGCCTCGAACAAGACCTTGGGCCGCGGCTTCTCGACGCCTTCCTGCATCTGCTGCATGATCTTGTCGACTTCCTTCTCGGAGATCGGCGTCGGTTTCGTGGCAGTGCCACCGACGAAACCCGTCACCTTGGGCGTGCTCTTGACAAGGTGCCAGGTGTCGTCGTTCATGTCCATTTCCACCAGCACATAGCCAGGGAAGAACTTGCGCTCGGAAATGCTCTTCTGGCCGCCCTTCATTTCGACGACCTCCTCCACCGGCACAAGGATCTGACCGAAGCTATCCTGCATGCCGGCGCGCGCGATGCGCTCCACCAAGGCACGCTGCACCGACTTCTCGAAGCCCGAATAGGCATGCACCACGTACCAGCGTTTTGTCATGATTTCTTCCAACCCAGCACGAGATCGTAAAGCACCCACTCCAGGCTCTTGTCAGTAATCCACAGCATGATCGCCATGACCAACACGAAGGCAAACACGATCCCGGTGGTTTGCAGAGTTTCTTTGCGCGACGGCCAGACAACCTTTTTGGCCTCGATCACCGACTCGCGCGCCAACTCGGCAAAGTTTTGCCCTGGCTCCGTAAGCCACGCAACCGCGACACCCGCCACCAAGCCCGCCAGCACCGCCAGAATGCGCAATACCATCGCCTGCTCGGCAAGCAAATAAAAGCCCGCGACGCCAGCCGCGACCAGCAGCAGCGCCAATACGAACTTCAGTTTGTCAGCCATGGTTTGCCTGCTTCCATCAAGTTAGGTGGCAGGGGCAGAGGGAATCGAACCCCCAACCTGCGGTTTTGGAGACCGCCGCTCTGCCAATTGAGCTATACCCCTGCGGCTTAAGACTGCAAAGGGCGACACCCCGAAAGGTGCCGCCCCGCATTACATCTAACCGCCCTTACTCGACGATTTTCGCGACGACGCCGGCGCCGACGGTACGACCGCCCTCGCGGATGGCGAAGCGCAGGCCGTCTTCCATGGCGATCGGCGCAATCAGCTTCACCGTCATCTGCACGTTGTCGCCCGGCATCACCATCTC
>JANJVS010000086.1 GCA_024709955.1 Rhodocyclaceae bacterium | reverse complement strand
GCCGCCAGCATCAGCGGCGTCAGGCCGGCCTCGCCGGGCTGGTCGGGATCTATGCCCAGTTCGAGGATCTGGCGGACCTGCTGGGCATTGCCGCGCTCGATGGCGGCCAGCAGCGCCTTGGTGCCCTCGGCGCTTTGCTTGGGAGTCACGGTGGGCGCTTCGAGGCCGCTCGGCAGCAGCTTCACCGCATAGTTGAGCAGCGACAGGCCAACCATGGCGACCAAGGTGACGAGCAGCAGTTGCCGGGAAATGCCGAGTTCCTCCGCCCACTGCGCGGGCAGGTTGGCGCCGATGGCGAGCAGCACGTAGAGCAGGAAGAAAAAGAAGCGCAGGTAGAGGAACAGCGCGATGACCACCACGCAGCCAAGCACGGCGAGCAGGTAGCCGGGCTTGATTCCCAGGGGCGCGAGCAGGCTGTCGGGCAGGTTGGCGACGATGGCGGTCAGGGCGACCAGGGCCAGTAGCATGAACTCCTGCGGACGGCGGCTTTCGGATTCGGCCATGACGTTGGCGGTGGCGGAGAAGACGGACCAAAGTATAACGAGAGCCCGGAACGGCAGGGCATCGCGAAATTGCCGTGATGCACAAAAAATCCCAATTTTGAGCGCGATTTGATATCTTATACGGCTCTGTTGCTGCTATGCAGCATGGACTCGTTACATTCTAATTACGAAAGGGAGTTGGTCATGGCAAGCCAGAAATTCGTCTATGCGTTCGAGGAAGGCGATGGCAAGAACAAGATGCTGCTGGGCGGCAAGGGCGCGAACCTCTGCGAGATGACGCAGATCGGCCTCAACGTGCCCCCCGGCTTCACCATCACCACCGAAGCCTGCCTGGCCTATCTCGAACACGACGAATTGCCCAAGGGCGCCTGGGACGAGATCCTCAAGTACATGAAGGATCTCGAGAAGAAGACCGGCAAGCAGTTCGGCGGCAGCGAGAACCCGCTGCTGGTCTCGGTGCGCTCCGGCTCCTCGATGTCGATGCCGGGCATGATGGACACCATCCTCAACCTCGGCCTCAACAAGACCTCCCTGCAGGCCCTGATCAAGCTCACCAACAACCCGCGCTTCGGCTACGACGCCTATCGCCGCTTCATCCAGCTGTTCGCCAAGATCGCGCTCGGTATCGAGGACAAGCCCTTCGACGACGCCATGGCGGCGATGAAGCGCAAGGTCGGCGCCTCCCAGGATATCGACCTGAGTGCCGAGCACCTGTCCGACCTGGCCGACCAGTTCCTCAAGATCGTCGAGGTCAACACCGGCAAGCCATTCCCCGAGGACCCCTACAAGCAGCTCGAAGTCGCCATCGGCGCCGTGTTCCGTTCCTGGAACGGCAAGCGCGCGATCGACTATCGCAAGCAGTTCAAGATCACCAAGGAGATGGCCAACGGCACCGCCTGCAACATCTGCACCATGGTGTTCGGCAACATGGGCAACGACTCCGGCACCGGCGTCGGCTTCACGCGCAACCCCGGCACCGGCGAGAACCAGATCTACGGCGAGTACCTCGTCAACGCCCAGGGCGAGGACGTGGTGGCCGGCATCCGCACCCCGAAGCCCATCGCCGAGATGGAGCAGGACATGCCGGAGATCTACAAGCAGCTGCTCGAACTCCATAACCGCCTCGAAACGCACTACAAGGAAGTCCAGGACTTCGAATTCACCATCGAGCGCGGCACGCTCTACTGCCTGCAGACCCGCAACGGCAAGATGAACGCCCAGGCGATGGTGCGCACCTCGGTCGAGATGTTCAAGGAAGGCCTGATCACGCGCGAGCGCGCGCTGACGCGCATCGAGCCCGCCATGCTGGAGCAGCTGCTGGTGCCGCAGTTGTCGCCCAGTTTCAAGGGCAAGCCGCTGGCCGTCGGTCTGCCGGCCTCGCCGGGCGCGGCTTCGGGCAAGATCGTCTTCGACGCCGACACGGCGGAGACCCTCGGCCTCAAGGGCGAGAAGATCATCCTGCTGCGCGAGGAGACCAAGCCCGAGGACATCCACGGCTTCTTCCAGGCGCAGGGCATCCTGACGGCGCGCGGCGGCAAGACCTCGCACGCGGCGGTGGTCGCGCGCGGCATGGGCAAGCCCTGCGTCTCCGGCTGCGAAGCGATCCACATCGACGATATCAAGCGCTCCGCCCTGATCGGCGACACCACGCTGCACGAGGGCGACGTGATCACCATCAACGGCAGCAACGGCCACGTCTATGCCGGCGAGGTGCCGACCGTGCAAGCCGAGTTCAACGAGGACATGGCCACCCTGCTGAAGTGGGCCGACGAGGTTTCGCGCCTCAAGGTGATGGCCAACGCCGACACGCCGGAAGACGCCACGCGCGCGCGCAGCTTCGGCGCCATGGGCATCGGCCTGTGCCGCACCGAGCGCATGTTCAACGCCACCGACCGCCTGCCGATCGTGCAGGAGATGATCCTGGCCGAAACCACCGAGGAGCGCCAGGCCGCCATCGACCGCCTGCTGCCAATCCAGCGCGCCGACTTCAAGGCCATCTTCAAGGCGATGAAGGGCCTGCCGGTCACCGTGCGCCTGATGGATCCGCCGCTGCACGAGTTCCTGCCGACCGCCGCCCAGCTTGAGCTGGAAATCGCCCACCTGCACCACCTGCGCGATTCGCTCAAGGCGCTGGAGGAACTGCCCGAGACCCTCAAGCTGCTCAATCCGAAGCTCTACCAGCAGTACGCCGACGGCCTCAACAAGCTCTCCGACAGCATGGAGGACTTCAAGGACAGCCACCTCGAAGAGGATGTCATCGTCAAGAAGGAACGCACGCTCAAGAAGGTGCGCGCCCTGTCCGAGGTCAACCCGATGCTCGGCCACCGCGGCGTGCGCCTCGGCATCACCATTCCCGAGCTGTATTCGATGCAGATCCAGGCGGTGCTCGAAGCCGCCGCGCTGTGCGCCAAGGAGGGCATCGAGGTCTATCCGGAGATCATGGTGCCGCAGGTGGCGACCGTCGAGGAGCTCCACCGCATCCACAGCTACGTTCAGCGCATCCACAAGGTGGTCGAGCTGACCCACGGCATCAACGTCGGCTTCAAGTTCGGCAGCATGCTGGAAGTCGTGCGCGCCTGCCTGCGCGCCGGCCGCATGGCCGAGATGGCCCAGTTCTTCAGCTTCGGCACCAACGACCTGACCCAGGCGACCTTCTCGTTCTCCCGCGAGGATGCCGAGAACAAGTTCCTGCCGGGCTACGTCGAGGCGGGCATCCTCGTCGACAACCCCTTCGAGGTGCTCGACCAGAAGGGCGTCGGCGAGCTCATGAAGCTGGCGGTCGCCGAAGGCCGCAAGACCAATCCGGATCTCAAGGTCGGCATCTGCGGCGAGCACGGCGGCCACCCGGCCTCGATCGCCTTCTGCCACAGCATCGGCCTGACCTATGTCTCCTGTTCCGGCCCGCGCGTGCCGATCGCCCGCCTCGCGGCGGCGCAGGCGGCGCTCGCCGACCAGGGCAACCAGGTGACGAAGAACGCCTGATACCGCTCCGGCGCCAGCAAACGGCCTCCCCGCGGAGGCCGTTTCTTTTTGCGCGAGCGGCATGGGAAAATGCGGCCATGCTTGCCATCGAGATCGTTTCCGACATCGTCTGCCCCTGGTGCTACATCGGCACACGCCGCCTGGCCGCCGCCCTGCGGCAGGTCCGGCAGGACATACCCGATTTTCAGTGCCGCATCGTCTGGCGGCCGTTCTTCCTCAATCCGGACACTCCGCCAGCGGGCGAGCCCTATATGCCGTTCCTCGAAAGGAAGTTCGGCGGCCGCGCCCAGGTCGCGGAACTCTCCGCACGGGTGCGGGCCGCCGGCCGTGCCCACGGCCTCGACTTCGCCTTCGAGAAGATCGAACTGCGCGCCAACACGCTGGCGGCCCACCGGCTGCTGCACTGGGTACAGTCGGCTTCCGATGCCGATCCGGACAGGATCGCGGCCCTGGTCGAACGCCTGTTCGCCGCGCAGTTCCAGCGCGGCGAACACGTCGGCGATTTGGCGGTGCTGACGGCCATCGCCGCCGAATGCGGCTACGATGCCCCGACGATGGCCGCCTATCTCGCCTCCGACCGGGATGCGGACACCGTGCGCAATTTGGAACATGGGTTCCGCCAGCGTGGCATCGGCATGGTGCCCACCTTCGTCATCGACGGCACCAAGATTATCGTCGGCGCCGAGGATTCCGCCATCCTCGCCGCGGCCCTGCGGGAACGTTGGCGCGGCCGCGAGGCCTGAGGCCGTTTCGGCGATAATCGCGACCTTCCGGATATCCGCGCAGAACATGGACGACCACGACTACATGGGCATCGCCCTCGACCTCGCCCGCGAGGCGGCGAGCCTCGGCGAGGTGCCGGTGGGCGCGCTCGTCGTGCGGGACGGCGCGATCGTCGGGCGCGGCTTCAACCAGCCCATCGGCCGCCACGATCCGACCGCCCACGCCGAGGTGATGGCCCTGCGCGACGCGGCCCAGCGCCTCGGCAACTACCGCATGCCCGGCTGCGCGCTCTACGTCACACTGGAGCCCTGCGCGATGTGCATCGGCGCGATCTTCCACGCGCGCATCGGCCGGGTGGTCTTCGGCGCCCGCGACCCGAAGACCGGCGCGGCGGGCAGCGTGATCGACCTCTTCGCCGAGGAACGGCTCAACCACCATGCCGAGATCGTCGGCGGCGTGCGCGCGGAGGAATGCGGCGCGCTGCTGTCGGGCTTCTTCGCCGCCCGGCGGCAGAAAACGGCTGTGGCCTGATGCGCATCGAAATCAGCATCCCGAACCAGACGCTGGAACTCTTCGGCGACGCCGGCGAGCCGCTCAGGCGCTACAGCGTTTCCACCGCGGCGAAGGGGGCGGGGGAGCTCAACGGCAGCAACTGCACGCCGCGCGGCCGCCACATCGTGCGGGCAAAAGTCGGCGCTGGCGCGACGGTGAACACGGTTTTCGTGCGCCGCCGGCCGACCGGCGAAG
>JANJVS010000048.1 GCA_024709955.1 Rhodocyclaceae bacterium | reverse complement strand
CGCCTCGCCGGGGCGGCCGCTCGCGGCGGTCGCCTGGCATAGGGGCGCGAGCGGGGTCTCGGCGCGGGAGTAGTGGAAGGTGTGGCCGCTCAGGCGGCCTTCGGGCAGTTCGGCGGCGAGGATGCCCAGGCCGGCGAGCTTCGTCTGCATGCGCGTGCCGCCGGGCAGCAGGCCGAAGCCGGCGTGGCTTGCGCCGTCCGTCGTCGTCAGCGTCTCGAAGCAGGCCATCATGCCGCCGCATTCGGCGAGCAGCGGCTTGCCGGCTGCCACGTGGGTGGCGAGGGCGGCGCGCATGCCGGCGTTGGCGGCGATGGCCGGGCCGTGCAGCTCGGGGTAGCCGCCGGGCAGCCAGGCGGCGTCGCAGGCGGGCAGCGTGGCGTCGGCGAGCGGCGAGAAGAAGGCGAGGCGCGCGCCGAGCTGCTCCAGGCATTCGAGGTTGGCCGGGTAGAGGAAGCAGAAGGCGGCGTCGCGGGCGACGGCGATGGTGCGGCCTGCCAACAGTTCTGGAAAACTCGGCGCTGGCGAGACGGTGAACTCGACCGCCGGCGGCAGCTCGGCGGCCGGCGTGGCGGCGAGCAGGTCGGCCATGCGCTCGATGCGCGCGGCGAGGCCGTCGATCTCGGCGGCGGGCAGCAGGCCGAGGTGGCGCTCGGGCAGGGCGGCCTCGGCGTCGCGCGGCAGCGCGCCGTACCAGGCGATGTCCTCCGGCAGCGTCGCGCGGCAGAGCGCGCCGTGATAGTCGCTGCCGACGCGGTTGGCGAGCACGGCGGCGATGGGCGCGCCTTCCTGGTAGTGCTTGAGCCCCCAGGCGACGGCGCCGAAGCTGCCGGCCATGGCGCTGGCGTCGAGCACCAGCAGAATGGGCAGGCCGAGGCGCCGCGCGAGTTCGGCGGCGGAGGGCTCGCCGTCGTGCAGGCCCATCACGCCCTCGACGAGGATCAGGTCGGCCTCCCGCGCGGCGCGGGCGAGGCGCCAGCGCGCGTCGTCCTCGCCGCACATGCGGAAGTCGATGTTCTCGCAGGGATGGTCCGAAGCGAGCGCATGGATCTGCGGATCGAGGAAGTCGGGCCCGCACTTGAAGATGCGCACCTTGCGGCCGAGCCGCGTGTGCAGCCGCGCGAGGGCGGCGACCACGGTGGTCTTGCCCTGGCCGGAAGCCGGGGCTGCCACCAGCAATGCAGGACAGGCCGGGCCCGCCCCCCCGTGTCCCCCATCGCGGGGGGAGTCCGCTTGTTCGCCGCTGTGCGGCTTCATGGTCGCCTTCACCACTCGATCCCCGGCATCGCCTGCACGCCGGCCTGGAAGGCATGTTTCACCAGCGTCATGTCGGTGACGGTGTCGGCGGCGGCGACGAGTTTCGGCGGCGCGCCGCGGCCGGTGACGACGAGGTGCTGCATGGCCGGGCGCGCGGCAATGGCGGCGAGCACGGGTTCGACGTCGAGCCAGCGGTACTTGAGCGCGTAGGTGAATTCGTCCAGGACGACGAGGCTGACCGCCGGATCGGCGAGCGCTTCCCTGGCCTTGTCCCAGGCGGCCTGCGCGGCGGCGGCGTCCTTCGCGGCGTCCTGCGTCTCCCAGGTGAAGCCCTCGCCCATCACATGCCAGCTCACGTTCGGCTGCACGCGGAAGAAGGCTTCCTCGCCGGTGTCGGAGCGGCTCTTGACGAACTGGATGACGACGACCTTCATGCCGTGGCCCAGCGCGCGCGCGACCAGGCCGAAGGCGGCGGAGGACTTGCCCTTGCCGTTGCCGGTGTGGATCAGGAAGACGCCGCGCACCGTGTCGGCAGCGCCGACTTTTTGGTCGACGACCTCCTTCTTGCGCCGCATGCGCGCGGCGTGGCGCTCGTCTTTTTCGCTCATGGCGCGATCTCCTTCATGACGGCGCGCAACTCCTCCAGGCCGTCGAGCAGGCCGGGGCCGGGATGGGTGAAGTGCGCTCCTTCGAGCGGCAGGATCGGCACGCCGGGCTTGGCGATGGCGACGTTGCAGGCCTCGTCGCGACGGTTCTTCAGCGCGAAGATGTAGTCGGGCTTGCGCTCCGCGATCCAGGCGGACACGTCGCCGCCGGGCTTGCCGGGATGGAAGTTGCGGATGCTGTCGTGGTCGGCGACGACGTCGAGGCCGGCGGCGCTGAACAGTTCGTGCAGTGTGGTGCCGCGCCCGAAGGAATAGGGCGCCTCGCCGCAGGCCGAGAGGATCAGCACGCGCTTGCCGTCGCCACCGACGCGCCGCGCCGCCGTGCGCCAGTCGGCGGCGAAGCGCTCGGCGCGCGCGTCGCTGTCCGCCACGCCGGCGGCGCGGCCGATGTCGCGCAGCATGGCCTCGACGCCGGCCATGCCGCGGAAGCCATCGACGCGCAACGCGGTCGCGCCGGCGGGCGCGGCCTTGTTCCAGACGGCCGCCGGGGTCCAGTTCGAGGTGATCATGAGCTGCGGTTCTAGCAGGGCGATGGTGTCGGCGTCCGGGTCGATGACGCCGCCGGTGCGCGGCCGGTCGAGGCTGTCGTAGCGGCTCACGCCGACGATGCAGCGCTCCAGCCCGAGCCAGGCGAGCGTCTTGGTGATGTAGGGCGACTGGCTGACGATGCGCGGGCAGGCGTCGGCCGCTTGTAGCGGCAGGGCGAGGAAGGCGAGGGCAAGCAGGATGACGCGCATGGCGGATTCACTCCGGAACGAAGAC
>JANJVS010000026.1 GCA_024709955.1 Rhodocyclaceae bacterium | reverse complement strand
CGAGCTCATGGTTCAGGTCAATGGCAAGCTGCGCGGCAGCATCAAGGTTGCCGCAGACGCTGCCAAGGCCGACATCGAGGCGCAAGCGCTGGCCTCGGAAGCTGCACAGAAGTTCATGGAAGGCAGGCCGGCGAAGAAGGTTGTCGTCGTGCCCGGCCGCCTGGTCAACATCGTCGTCTGATAAAGGAAAATCCCATGCGCAGTCTGCTTGCCCTGCTATTGGCGCTGAGCCTCGCGGCCTGCGGCTTCCAGCTGCGCGGCAGCTACAGCCTGCCCTGGGACACGCTCTACATCGCCGTGCCCGCCACCACCGAGATGCACGCGCAGATCAAGCGCGGCATCGAATCGTCGACCCGGACGCGCATCGTCGACGACCCGCAGGCGGCCCAGGCCACGCTGGCGATCCTGCGCAACGACCAGCTGAAGAACATCCTCTCGCTCTCGGGCACCGGCCGCGTGCGTGAGTTCCAGCTGATCCGCACCTTCGTCTATCGCATCGTGGATGCCAAGGGCGTCGAGCTGCTGCCGCCGACCCAGATCGTGCTGCAGCGGGAGATGACCTTCGACGACGCGCGCATCCTCGCCAAGGAACAGGAAGAGCAAATGATCTGGCGCGAGATGCAGACCGACATGGTGCAGCAGCTGCTGCGCCGCCTCTCGGCGAGCGGCCGCGCCGTCAAGGGCTGAGCGTGCCGTGCTGCTGCGCCCCGAACAGCTCGCCGCCCATCTCGACAAGACGCTGCAGCCGCTCTATGTGCTGCACGGCAACGACCCGCTGCTGACCATCGAGGCCGGCGACGCCCTGCGCGCCGCAGCGCGCCGCCAGGGCTACGACGAGCGCAAGGTGCTCGTCGTCACCCCCTCCTTCCGCTGGGACGAACTGTTCCACGCCGCGGGAAACCTCTCGCTGTTCGGCGGCCGCACCCTCGTCGATCTGCGCATTCCCACCGGCAAGCCCGGCCGCGACGGCGGCGAGGCCCTGCAGCGCTACTGCAGGAACCTGCCCGCCGACACCTTGACCCTGATCACCCTGCCCGAGATGGACTGGAAGGCGAAGAAGGCCGCCTGGTTCGCCATGCTCGCCGAGGCCGGCGTCGCCATCGAGTGCAACGCGCCGCCGCTCGCCCAGCTGCCCCAGTGGATCGCCCGCCGCCTCGCCGCCCAGCAGCAGTCCGCGCCGCCCGAGGCGCTCGAATTCATCGCCTTGCACGTCGAGGGCAACCTGCTGGCCGCCCACCAGGAGATCCAGAAGCTCGGCCTGCTCCACCCGCCGGGCGCGCTGACGCTGGCGCAGGTCTCCGCCGCCGTGCTCAATGTCGCCCGCTACGACATCGACGACCTGCGCGCCGCCCTGCAGACGCGCGACACCGCGCGCTGCGCGCGCACCCTCGAGGGCCTCAAGGCCGAGGAGGCCGCCCCCCCGCTGGTGCTGTGGACGCTGACCATGGAGGCGCGCACGCGCGCCCTGCGCCCGGCGCTCTTGCACGCGGCGCGGATAGACCGCATCATCAAGGGACTCGCCGCCGGCGATCTCTGGGACGAATTCCTGCAACTCTCGCTGCGCCTGACCAGGGCCTGAGGATCAGAAGATGGACGTGAAGCACTACATGGAAAAACTCGGCGCCGCCGCGCGCGCCGCCTCGCGCCAGATGGCGAAGGCGAGCACCGCCGCGAAGAACGCCGCCCTGCTGGCGATGGCCGCCGACATCCGCGCGCGCCAGGACGAACTGCTCGCCGCCAACGCCGCCGACGTGGCCGAGGCGCGCGCCGCCGGCCTGGAGCCGGCCATGCTCGACCGCCTGACCATCAGCGCCAAGAGCATCGAGGCGATGGCCCAGGGTCTCGAACAGGTCGCCGCCCTGCCCGACCCGATCGGCGAGATCTCCGACATGAAGTACCGTCCGACCGGCATCCAGGTCGGCAAGATGCGCGTGCCGCTGGGCGTGGTCGGCATCATCTACGAGGCGCGGCCCAACGTCACGGCGGACGCCGCCGCGCTCTGCCTCAAGTCGGGCAACGCCGCGATCCTGCGCGGCGGCAAGGAAGCCCTGCGCTGCAACCAGGCCATCGCCGCCAGCGTGCGCGCCGGCCTCAAGGCCGCCGGCCTGCCGGAGACGGCGGTGCAGGTGGTCGAGACCACCGACCGCGCCGCGGTCGGCCACCTCGTCGCCATGCCCGAGTACGTGGACGTGATCGTGCCGCGCGGCGGCAAGGGCCTGATCGAGCGCATTTCGAAGGAAGCGCGCGTGCCGGTGATCAAGCACCTGGACGGCAACTGTCACGTCTATATCGACGTCTCCGCCGATCCCGCGAAGGCGCTGAAGATTCTCGAGAACGCCAAGACCCAGCGCCTCGGCACCTGCAACACCGCCGAATCGCTGCTCGTCGCGCGGCCGGTCGCCGAGTCGCTGCTGCCGATCCTCGCGCAGATGCTCACGGCGCGCGGCGTCGAGATCCGCGGCTGCGCCGAGACGCAGAAGCTCGTGCCGCAGGCGAAGGCCGCGACCGAGGAGGACTACCACACCGAGTACCTCGCCGCGATCATCTCCTGCAAGGTGGTGGCCGACGTGGACGAGGCGATCGCGCACATCAACAAATATTCATCGGCGCACACGGAATCCATCGTCACCGAGGACTACACGCGGGCCATGCGCTTCCTGCGCGAGGTGGATTCGAGCTCGGTGATGGTGAATGCCTCGACGCGCTTCGCCGACGGCTTCGAATACGGCCTCGGCGCCGAGATCGGCATCTCGACCGACAAGTTCCACGCCCGCGGCCCGGTGGGCCTCGAGGGCCTGACCTCGCAGAAGTGGATCGTCTTCGGCAACGGCGAAGTCAGGGGCTGACCGCGCCATGGCCCAGCTGATCGCCCATGCCGCCGCCATCACGCGTCACCGCGAGCATGCGCTGGTCAACTCGGCCCTGGTGTATTCCCTCGTCGACCTGTTCGCCGCCGACCGCAAGGTCTTCCAGGCGCGGCTGTACACGCTCAATGCGCTGCCCGGCGGCAAGCACGAGCCGACGCTGTCCGCCTGGAACGAGGAGCGCACGGTGCATTGCGGCGAACAGGAATGCGCCGCCGACAGCCTGCCGCCGCAGCTGTTCGAGGCGCTCGAAAGCCAGGCCATGGTCGCCGTCCTGCCGCCGCGGCGCGGCGGCGCCCACCGCTGCTGGCTGCCAGCGATCTACGACCGCGTGCCGCTGGCCTGCCTGGAGATCCAGAGCCAGCGTCCGCTCACGCAGCGCCAGATGGCGGCCATCGGCGGCATCATCGCCCTCTACACCAACTACCTGAGCCTGCTCAACTACAGCCAGGTGGACACGCTGACCCAGCTGCTCAACCGCAAGACCTTCGACGACAGCCTCGACAAGATTCTCGCCAGCCGGGAACACGCGGCGCGGCAGCCCGAGGACCGGGAGCGGCGCGCCGAGGCGGGCGCCAGCGAGGACTGGCTGGCGGTGATCGACATCGACCACTTCAAGCAGGTGAACGACCGCTACGGCCACCTGTTCGGCGACGAGATGCTGATCCTGCTCGCCGACACCATGCGCCGCAGCTTCCGCCGCCGCGACAAGCTGTTCCGCTTCGGCGGCGAGGAGTTTGTCGTCATCCTGCGCCACGCCGGCGAGCAACGCGCCCTGCAGGTGTTCGAGCGCTTCCGCCAGGCCGTCGCCAGCCGCGAATTCCCCCAGCTCGGCAAGATGACGGTGAGCATCGGCTACACGCGCATCCGCGCCTTCGACAGTCCGAGCAACCTGATCGGCCGCGCCGACGAGGCGCTCTACTACGCCAAGCGCCATGGCCGCGACCAGCTGCGCTGCTACGAGGTGCTGGCCGAGGCCGGCCACGTGGCCGAGCGCGTCATGAACACCGAGGCCGAGCTGTTCTGACGGACCGGGCATGAGCGCCGCCGCCTTCGCCACCGTCCTGTCGGCGCCGACTTTTTGCCTGGGCGTGCGTTGCGGCGACGACGAGATCGACGAGATCGTCTACCTGGAGCCCCGCCCCGAGATCGCGCCGCGCTCGCTGCTCGCCAAGGAGGCCGCGCGCCAGCTGCGCGCCTATCTCGCCGATCCGCGCTTCGAATTCTCCCTGCCGCTCGCCCCGGCCGGCACGGCCTTCCAGCGCCGCGTCTGGAGCGGCATCGCCGCGATTCCCTGCGGCGCGACCCAGACCTACGGCGAACTGGCGGCCGCCATCGGCAGCGGCCCGCGCGCGGTCGGCAACGCCTGCGGCGCCAACCCCTACCCGCTGGTCGTGCCCTGCCACCGCGTCGTCGCCGCCAATCACGGTCTCGGCGGCTTCGCCCGCCAGCGCGGCGGCTTCCTGCTCGACGTCAAGCGCTGGCTGCTGTGCCATGAGGGTGTCCTCTAATCCGGCCGACGCGGCACTGATTGACGAGTTCGTCGACGCGCTCTGGCTCGCCGACGGCCTCGCGAAGAACACGCTGGCCGCCTACCGCTCCGATCTCGCCCTGTTCGCCGCCTGGCTGGACGGGCGCGGCGTCGCGCTGCCCACGGCCGGCGAGGGCGAGATCGACGGCTACCTCGCCCACCTGCACGCACGCGCCGAGAAAGTGCGTCCCGCCACGCTGCGGCGCCTGCAGGCGAGTCTGCGGCGCTTCTACCGCTGGCTGCTCGACCAGGGACGCATCGCCGCCGATCCGCTGCTCAACATCCAGCCGCCGGTGACGGCCGAGCGCTTCCCGAAAACGCTCTCGGAACGCAACGTCGAGGACCTGCTCGCCGCGCCCGACGTCGCCACGCCTCTCGGCCTGCGCGACCGCGCCATGTTCGAGCTGCTCTACGCCACCGGCCTGCGCGTCTCCGAGCTGGTCGGCCTCAAGCTCTTCAACCTCGGCCTCGACGAGCGCGTCGTGCGCACCTTCGGCAAGGGCGGCAAGGAGCGCCTGGTCCCGCTCGGCGAGGTCGCCGCGGACTGGCTGCGGCGCTGGCTCAAGGAAGGCCGCCCGACGGTGCTCAAGGGCCGCGCCTCGGATTTCGTCTTCGTCACCGGCCGCCGCGACAGCGACGGCATGACGCGCCAGATGGCCTGGACGCTGATCAAGAAGCACGCGCTGACCGCCGGCATCCCGCGCGAACGCATCTCGCCCCACGTGCTGCGCCACGCCTTCGCCACCCACCTGCTCAACCACGGCGCCGACCTGCGCGTGGTGCAGCTGCTGCTCGGCCACAGCGACATCTCGACCACGCAGGTGTATACCCACGTCGCCCGCGCGCGGCTGAAAGAGCTGCATGCGGTCCATCACCCGCGCGGCTAGAATTCCCGCATGAAGACCAACGACCGTCCCCCCGAAACGCCGGCGACCAAATTCCTGCACCAGCACGGCATCGCCCACTCGAACCACCTCTATGCCTACGAGGAACACGGCGGCACGCGCGTCTCGTCGCGCGAGCTCAACGTGCCCGAACACGCCGTGGTCAAGACGCTGATCATGGAGGACGAAAACCGGAAGCCGCTGGTCGTGCTGATGCATGGCGACCGCAAGGTCTCCACCAAGGAACTGGCGCGCCAGGCCGGCGTCAAGAAGATCGCCCCCTGCACGCCCGAGGACGCCCACCGCCACTCCGGCTATCTCGTCGGCGGCTGCTCGCCCTTCGGCACCAAGAAGCAGATGCCGGTGTTCATGGAAAAGACCATCCTCGACCTGCCGCTGATCTACATCAACGGCGGCCAGCGCGGCTATCTCGTCGGCGTCCATCCCCACGACATCCTGCGCGTGCTGCGGCCGCGGGTCGTGGAGTGCGGGCTGAAGGAATAGCACCGTGCCGCCGGCGCCGAGTTTGCGGCGCCGCTACCCCGCCGCGAAGCCGCTCAATTCGGCGACGAAGCGCCGCGGATCCATCATGTGCGGCGAGTGGTTCGCCTCCGCGTAGACGGACAGCCGGGCGCCGGGCACGCGCTCCTGGATCCAGTGGGCGGTCTCGCTACGGTAGAAGTTGCTGCGGCCACCGTAGATGAGCAGGCTGGGCCGGTCAATCAGCGGGATCGCGTCGCGCAGGTCGAGGCCGACGAGGTCCTCCCAGCACGCGGTGAGCGCCTCCGCCGGCAGAGCGCGCAGGGCCTCGCGCATGCGCTGCCAGCCGCGCGTGTTGGCCGCGTAGCCCTGGCGCGCCTGCTCGTTGAGGCCGTGGGCGATCAGGCGCAACACCGCCTCGGCGAAGTCCGCGCGCAGTTCCTCGATGAAGCGCGCCGAGCGCGCGGCGTCGAAGTCGCCGTAGATGCCGAGGTCCCAGCTCGCGTCGGTCACGAGCTTCGGCGACTGGTCGATGAAGCACAGGCGGCCGAGCTTCGCCGTGCCGTAGTCGCGCACATACTGCCAGAGCGTCAGCGCGCCCATCGAGTGGCCGACGCAGCAGGCGCCGGCGAGGTCGCAGGCATCGATCATGGCGTCGAGGTCGCGCGCCATGCGCGCGGCGGTGGCGACCGCCGGCATTTGCGGCGCTACCCCGCCGTGGGCGCGCGCGTCCCAGCGGAAGACGCGGAAGCGCGCCTCCAGCTCATGCACGAAGGGCGACCATTCGAGGTGGCTGGAAGTCCAGCCGTGCAGGAAGACGATGGCCGGACCGGCGTCGCCGTGGCGCCAGACGCGCAGCTCTTCGCCGTCGTCGGCGCGGAAGGTCAGGGCATGCAAGATGGGCTCGCTCGCGAAGGCAAAGCCGTATTCTCGCAGCCCGGCGGCGGTGTAGGATGGGCTCATGAGCGCCGCCCTGCATATCGAGCTGCCGGACTTCCTCGCCCGTGCGAATGCCGAGCCTTGCGTGTTGCCCGCGCCGGCGGCGCGCATGGGCTTCGTGCTGGAGCTGGTGCGCGCCAATATCGCGACCGGCGGCGGGCCCTTCGCGGCGGCGGTGTTCGAGCGCGACAGCGGCCGGCTGGTGGCGGCCGGCGCCAACCGCGTGGTGGCGAGCTGCTGCTCGGCCGCCCACGCGGAGGTGCTCGCCCTGTCGCTGGCCCAGGCGCGGCTCGGCAGCCACGATCTCGGCGCCGCCGGCCTGCCGGCCTGCGAGCTGGTGACGAGCGCCGAGCCCTGCGCGATGTGCCTCGGCGCGGTGATCTGGTCCGGCGTGCGCAGCCTGGTCTGCGCCGCGCGCGGCACGGACGTCGTCGCGCTGGGCTTCGACGAGGGCCCCCGGCCGGCGGACTGGATCGGCGAGCTGGGTGCGCGTGGCATCGCCGTGACCACGGACCTGCTGCGCGACGCCGCCTGCGCGCTGTTGCGCGACTATCGCGCCAGCGGCGGGCCAATCTACAACGCGCGCGGCGGCGGCCGCCAATGAGCGCGGGGCGCATCGAGGCCAACCGCGTGGACATCACGGCGCGCTCCATCGAACGCGTCGCGCTGGCCTGGCGCGATGGCCGGATCGCCGCGATCGAACGCCTGGGCCCCGCCGATCCCGCCCTGCCCTGCCTGCTGCCCGGCTTCGTCGATGCCCACGTGCATATCGAGAGCTCGCTGCTGGTGCCCAGCGAGTTCGCGCGCCTCGCCGTGCGCCACGGCACGGTGGCCGCTGTCAGCGATCCGCACGAGATCGCCAACGTGCTCGGCGCGGAGGGCGTGCGCTTCATGCTCGACAACGCCGCGCGCACGCCCTTTCCCATCCTCTTCGGCGCGCCGTCCTGCGTGCCGGCGACGCCCTTCGAGACGGCCGGCGCGACGCTCGACGCGGCGGCCGTGGCACGCCTGCTCGACGACCCGCGCATCGGCTATCTGGCCGAGATGATGAACTTTCCCGGCGTGCTCGCCGACGATCCCGAGGTAACGGCAAAGCTCGCCGCCGCCCGCGCGCGCGGCCTGCCGGTGGACGGCCACGCCCCCGGCCTGCGCGGCGCGGCGGCGCGGCGCTACGCCGCCGCCGGCATTGCCACCGACCACGAATGCTTCACGCTGGAGGAGGCGGAGGACAAGCTCGCCGCCGGCATGTACGTCCTGATCCGCGAGGGCTCGGCGGCGCGCAACTTCGACACCCTGCACCCGCTGATCGACCGCCACGCCGAGCGGCTGATGTTCTGCAGCGACGACAAGCATCCGGACGATCTTGCCCGCGGCCACATCGACCGCCTGGTGGCGCGTGCGGTGGCCGCCGGCCACGACCCGTTCGCCGTGCTGCGCGTCGCCTGCCTCAACCCCATCGACCACTACCGCCTGCCCCTCGGCCGGCTGCAGGTCGGCGACAGCTTCGACGCGGTGCTGGTGGACGACCTCGTCGATTTCCGCGTGCGCAAGACCTGGCTGCGCGGCGTGCTGGCGGCGGAAGACGGCCGCACGCTGCTGCCGTCCGTGCCGGTCGACACGCCCAACCGCTGGCAGGCGCGCCCCCTCGCGCCGGAGGATCTGCGCATGCCGGCCGCGGGCGAGCGCATCCGCGTCATCGCGGCGCAGGACGGCGAGCTGGTGACGCGGGAAATCTTCGCCAGCCCGCGCCGGGAGGACGGTTGCTGGCGGCCCGACCCGGCGCGGGACCTGCTGATGCTGCTGGTGCTGAACCGCTACCGCGCCGCGCCGCCGGCGCTGGCCTTCGTGCGCGGCTTCGGCCTCGCGCGCGGCGCGCTGGCGTCGAGCGTCGCCCACGACTCGCACAACATCGTCGCGGTCGGCGCCGATCCGGCCGACCTGCTGCTGGCGGTGAACGCGCTGGTGGCCGGCGCGGGCGGCATCGCCGTGGCCGACGGCGGCCGGGTCGACCACCTGCCGCTGCCGGTGGCCGGCCTGATGAGCGACGCCGACGGCGACCGGGTGGCGGCGCGCTACGCGGAATTGAACGCTCAGGCGCGCAATCTCGGCGGCACGCTGCGCGCGCCCTTCATGACGCTCTCGTTCATGGCGCTGCTGGTGATTCCCGAACTCAAGCTCAGCGACCAGGGCCTGTTCGACGGCCGCAGCTTCCGCTTCGCGACGGCGGCCTGACGGTTTCTCAGGCGCCGGTCACCTGGCGTTCGAGCGCCTCGATGCTGCGCACCACGCGCATCGAATTGAGATCGAAGTCCTGATTGAGCGCCTTGCGCGCCGCCTGCATGCCGGCCTTCTTGAACATGGTCACCACCATGCCGGCGCTGATGTGGAAATCGGCATGGTGGGTCTTGAGTTGCTGGAAGACCTCGACGTCGCCGTAGTAGCGCGTGCCGTTCCGGTGGATCCACTGGCCGAGGGCGCAGCGGTCGTCGCGGCATATCTCGTATTCGTTCAGCTCCTCCGCGCTGGTGCCGTCGATATAGGCGATCAGGCGGGTACGCCAGTCGCGATGGGCCTTGATCCACTTGATGAAATCGAGATCCTCCTCCGCCATGCCGGCGGTGTCGCGGCCGCGAAAGAACGAGAACTTGCGCAGAAAATCGAACAGAGCCATCGGGTCCCCCACGGGTGCAATGCGCCGCGGCCCGCGGCGCCGGGCGCCATTATGCCAACGGCGGCGACGGAAGCCATGGCGGCATGGCCGGCCGTGCCCAATAATGCACAGCGGCCGGCCATTCGGCAGCTCCGCTAGGACCGGCGCAGGCGCGCCTCCTCGACCAACACGTAGAGCGCGGGAATCACGATCAGCGTCAGCAGGGTCGAGGAAACCATGCCGCCGACCATCGGCGCGGCGATGCGGCGCATCACCTCGGCGCCCGTGCCGGTGCTCCACATGATCGGCAAGAGGCCGGCCATGATGGTCACCACGGTCATCATCTTCGGCCGCACGCGCTCGACGGCGCCTTCCATCACGGCGGCGTAGAGTTCCGCCACCTCGGGGCGCCGTCCCGCCAGCGCCGACTTTTGGCGGATGCGCTCCCAGGCGTGGTCGAGGTAGATCAGCATCACCACGCCGGTCTCGGCGGCGACGCCGGCCAGCGCGATGAAGCCAACCGCGACCGCGACGCTCATGTTGTAGTCGAGCGCCCACATCAGCCAGACGCCGCCGACCAGCGCGAAGGGCACCGAGAGCATGACGATCAGGGTCTGCGTCAGGCGGCCGAAGTTGAGGTAGAGCAGCAGGAAGATGACGAGCAGCGTGAAGGGCACGACGATCTTGAGCCGCTCGATGGCGCGTTCCATGTACTCGTACTGGCCGCTCCAGGTGGCATACGAGCCTTGCGGGAAGGTCACCCGTTCCGCTACCGCCCGCTGCGCGTCTTTTACATAGGAGGCGATGTCGCGTCCCTCGATGTCGATGTAGATGTAGGCGGAGAGCAGCGCGTTCTCGGTGCGGATCGCCGGCGCGCCCTTGCGGATGCTCACCTGGGCGACCTGTCCGAGCGGGATCATGATAGGCGCTGCGCCCATTTCCGCCATGGCGGGCACCAGCACGTTGGCGGCGATCTTGGCAGGGTCATCGCGCAGTTCGCGCGGGTAGCGCACGCTGACGCCGAAGCGCTCGCGTCCTTCGACGGCGGTGGTGACCATCTCGCCGCCGAGTGCGGAGGCAATGACTTCCTGCAGGTCGTCGATGAGGATGCCGTAGCGCGCCAGCGCCGCGCGGTCCGGCTCGATGTCGAGATACCAGCCGCCGGTGATGCGCTCGGCGTAGGC
>JANJVS010000157.1 GCA_024709955.1 Rhodocyclaceae bacterium | reverse complement strand
CGCGCTCCATGAGCGCCTCGGCGGCCGCGGCCGAGGACGCGGCGAAGACCTCGAAATCCAACAACCGCAAGGGGCGCAGCGTCTGCAGCGAACGCGGCGCGGCCTCGACCCCCCGAACGGCAAACCGCGTCGGCATGACCGCGCGCGCCTGCGACCAGGTCTGGGCGCGCGAGGGCGCGGTGCTCAACCCGCACTACAAGAACATGGGCAACCTGTTCGGCTCGGAATTCTGGACCTACCTCCTGCCGCCGCGCGTCGGCGCGGACGGCGCGGCCGCGATCATGCGCCACCGGCTGCCGATGCTGGCGGCCGAGGCGGTGCGCCTCGGCTTCTACGACACCGTCCTGCCGGCGCCGAGTTTTCACGTGGATGTCGCCCGCCGCGCCGCCGAGCTCGCGGCGACCCACGCCGAGGCCATCGCCGCCAAATGCGCGCGGCGGGCAAGGGACGAGCAGGAAAAGCCACTGGCCGCGTATCGCGCCGGGGAACTCGACCGCATGCGCCGCAACTTCTACGGCTTCGATCCGAGCTACCACGTGGCGCGCTGGCATTTCGTCGCCAAGTCGCCGCAGTCCTGGACGCCGCGCCACCTGGCGCGGCACCGCGAGATCTAGGAGCGCGCGGGCATGCCGACGCCGCTTGCCGTTCTGGTGGTCGATGACGAGCCGCGTTCGCTGGAGACGCTGCGGCGCACGCTGGAGGAGGATTTCGAGGTCTTCGCCGCGTCCTCGGCCGAGGACGCCGAGGCGCTCATGGAGCGCGAGTTCATCCACATCGTCGTCTCGGACCAGCGCATGCCGGGCACCTCGGGCGTCGTCTTCCTCAAGCGCGTGCGCGAGCGCTGGCCGGACACGGTGCGCCTGATCCTTTCCGGCTACAGCGAGGCGGAGGACATCATCGCCGGCGTGAATGAGGCCGGCATCTGGCAATACCTGCTCAAGCCCTGGCATCCGGACCAGCTGCTGCTGACACTCAAGGGCGCCGCCGAGCTCTGGCGCCTGCAGCAGGAGAACCAGCGGCTGTCGCTGGAGATGCGCGACAGTCCGGCGCTGCTCGCCGCGCGCGTGAGCGGCCGCAAGCAGGCGGCGCGCGCGCGCCACGGCTTCGACGCGCTGATCCGCGCGCCCGACAGCCCGCTCGGCGCCGTCTGCGCGTTGGCCGAGCGCATCGCCGGCCACGACATCGCGGTGCTGGTCGCCGGCGAATCCGGCACCGGCAAGGAGTTGCTGGCGCGCGCCATCCACTACAACAGCCCGCGCGCCACCGGCGCCTTCGTCGTCGAGAACTGCGGCGCGTTGCCCGACACGCTGCTGGAGGCCGAGCTGTTCGGCCACAAGAAAGGCGCATTCACCGGCGCCCACGAGGACCGCATCGGCCTGTTCCAGCAGGCCGATGGCGGCACGCTGTTCCTCGACGAGATCGGCGACACCTCGCCGCTGATGCAGGTCAAGCTGCTGCGCGCGCGGCAGGAGGGCGAGGTGCGGCCGATCGGCAGCCCGCGCCCGGTGCGCGTGGACGTGCGCGTCATCGCCGCGACCAACCGCGATCTGGAGGCCGACGTCGCCAGCGGCCGCTTCCGCGAGGACCTCTACTACCGCATCGCCGGCATGACGCTGACCATGCCGCCGCTGCGCGAGCGGCCGCGGGACATCCCGCTGATCGTGGATGCGCTGCTCGGGAAGTCGGCGCTGGCGGGACGGTGCTTCTCGCCCGCCGCGACCGAGCTGCTGTGCCGCCACCGCTGGCCCGGCAACGTGCGCGAGCTGCACAACGAGGTGCTGCGCGCGCTGGCGCTCGCCGACGGCGACGCGATGGGACCGGAGCTGCTCTCGCCGCGCCTGCGCGCCGCGCCGCCGCGTGCGCCAAGCGCGGACGACGGCGCGGGCGGCACGCTCAAGGAGCGGCTCGCCCGGCTGGAGGCCGAGCTGGTGCGCGACGCGCTGGGCCGGCATCGCGGCAACAAGACGCGCGTCGCCGACGAACTCGGGCTCACGCGCGTCGGCCTGCGCATGAAGCTCGAACGCCTCGGGATCGACGGATCGTGAAGCTGCTCTGGCTCCAGTCCGGCGGCTGCGGCGGCTGCACCCTGTCCTGGCTCGGCTACGAGCAGGGGCCGCTGTTCGAGGTGCTGGGCGAGGAGGGCGTCGAGCTGCTCTGGCATCCGAGCGTCTCGGCGGCCGGCCTCGACGCCGCCGTCGAGCTGCTGGAGTCCTGCGCCAGCGGGCGCGAGCCGGTGGACATCCTCTGCGTCGAGGGCGCCGCGCTGCGCGGGCCCTATATCGACGGCGTGGGCAGCGGCGGCTTCCACCGCTTCGGCGGCGGCGCGCCGATGCTCGACTGGATCCTGCGCATCGCGGTGCGCGCGCGCCACGTCGTCGCCGTCGGCAGCTGCGCGGCCTTCGGCGGCGTTGTCGCCGCGGGCGTGAACCCCACCGACGCCGCCGGCCTGCAGCATGACGGCGAGATCGGCGGCGGCGTGCTCGGGCCGTATTTCCGCGACGCGACGGGACTGCCGGTCATCAACGTCACCGGCTGCCCGCCGCATCCGGGCTGGATCGTCGAGACGCTCGCCCTGCTGGCGCGCGGACGCCTGCTCGCCGACGACCTCGACGAATTCGGCCGGCCGCGCTTCTTCGCCGATCATCTGGTGCATCACGGCTGTCCGCGCAACGAGTACTACGAATTCAAGGCCGGCGCCCAGAAGCCGGGCGACCAGGGCTGCCTGATGGAAAACCTCGGCTGCAAGGGCACCCAGGCGCACGCCGACTGCAACCTGCGGCTGTGGAACGGCGAGGGCTCCTGCCTGCGCGGCGGCTTCCCCTGCATCCGCTGCACCGAGCCGGATTTCGAGGAGCCGGGCCATCCCTTCAACATGACGCCGAAGGTCGCCGGCATTCCGATCGGCCTGCCGGCCGACATGCCCAAGGCCTGGTTCGTCGCGCTGGCGGCGCTCTCCAAGTCGGCGACGCCGCCGCGCGTGAAGGAGAACGCGACGGCCGACCGCCTGCTGCGCGCGCCGAGCGTCAAGCGGGGCAAGAAATGACGGTTCGCCGCATCCTCGGCCCCTTCAACCGCGTCGAGGGCGACCTCGAAGTGACGCTCGACATCGCCGATGGGCGCGTCGCGGCGGCCTACGTGAATTCGCCGCTCTACCGCGGCTTCGAGCAGATCCTCGAAGGCAAGGCGCCGCTCGATGCGCTGGTGTTCGTGCCGCGCATCTGCGGCATCTGCTCGGTGGCGCAGTCGGCGGCGGCGGCGCGCGCGCTGGCCGACGCCGCCGGCCTGGCGCCGCCCGCCAACGGCCGGCTGACGGCGAACCTGACGCTCGCCGTCGAGAATCTCGCCGACCACCTGACGCATTTCTATCTGTTCTTCATGCCCGACTTCGCCGCCGCCGAATACGCGGCGCGGCCCTGGCACGCCGCGGTCGCCGCGCGCTTCCGCGCCCAGGCCGGCGCGGCGGTCGCCGAGGCGCTGCCGGCGCGCGCGCGCTTCATGCACGCGCTCGGGCTGCTGGCCGGCAAATGGCCGCATACGCTGGCGGTGCAGCCCGGCGGCACGACGCGGCCGCTCACCGAGTCGGAGATCTTCCGCCTGCGGCGCATCCTGCGCGAATTTCGCGGCTTCCTCGAACTGCGCCTGTTCGCCGCGCGCCTGGAGGAAGTGGCCGAACTCGACGGCCTCGACGCGCTGGCGCGCTGGCGCGCGCGCGGGACGGACGGCGATCTGCGCGTCTTCCTCGATCTCGCCGACGCCCTCGACCTCTGGTCGCTGGGACGGGCGAGCGGACGGTTCCTCAGCGTCGGCGCCTACGACGAGGAGGATGGCGGCCTCTTCGCGCCGGGCGTCTGGCGCGATGGCGCGGTCGCGCCTTTCGATCCGCGGCAAGTGCGCGAGGACCTGAGCCACGCGCGCTACGCGGCCGGCGCGGAGGCGCAGGCGCCGGGGCAGGGCAGCACCGTGCCGCTGATCGACAAGCCGGGCGCCTATTCCTGGTGCAAGGCGCCGCGCCTGGCCGGGCAGGTCTGCGAGACCGGCGCCCTGGCGCGGCAGATGGTGGACGGACACCCGCTCGTGCGCGCCCTGGTCGCGCGCCACGGCGGCGGTGTCGGCGCGCGCGTGCTGGCGCGCCTGCTGGAGTTCTGCCGCGTGCTGCCGGCGATGGAGCGCTGGCTCGGCGAGATCGCCGTCGGGGCGCCATGGTGCGCGCAGCAGCCGCTCGCCGACGATTGCGCCGGCGTCGGCCTGGTCGAGGCCGCGCGCGGCTCCCTCGGCCATTGGCTGACGGCGCGGCGTGGCGGCATCCACAGCTACCAGATCATCGCGCCGACCACCTGGAACTTCTCGCCGCGCGACGCCGCCGGCCAGCCCGGCGCGCTGGAGCAGGCCCTCGCCGGACTGCCGGTGCCGGCCGAGGGCGCGCCCCCGGCGGCGGTGCACCACGTGGTGCGCAGCTTCGATCCCTGCATGGTGTGCACGGTGCACTGATGAAGAAGCGCCGCAAGGATTCCCCGGCCGCCACCTGCGACGACATCGCGGCGTTCGCCGGCGCGACCGGCGGCGAGGACGTCTGGCTCGACGTGATCCGCAAGATGGACGAGGTCTATAACGACCTGCTGCAGTACGAGGTGGCGCTGGAGGACAAGAACGCCGCGCTGGAGGATTCCCAGCAGTTCATTTCCTCGGTGCTGACCTCGATGTCGGACATGCTGATCGTCTGCAACCGCGCCGGCGTGATCGAGGACGTGAATCCCGCCCTGGCCTCGATGCTCGGCATGGAGGCCGCGGCGCTCAGGAATCGGCTGGTTTTCGACCTGTTCGCGGACGACGAGTCGCGGGAGCACGCGACCCAGCTGTTCGCCGAGCAGCGCGGCACGCAGCTGGAGGATTGCGAGATGCGCCTCAAGGCGGCGAACGGCAGCGCGATTCCCGTGTCGATGAACTGCACGCCGCGCTACAACGGCGTCGGCAAGATGCGCGGCTTCGTCATCACCGGCCGGCCGGTCGGCGAGCTGCGGCGCGCCTACCAGGCGCTGCGGCGCGCCCACGAAGACCTCAAGACCACGCAGCAGCAGCTCGTCCAGTCCGAGAAGATGGCCTCCCTCGGCCGTCTCGTCGCCGGGGTCGCCCACGAGCTCAACAACCCGATCAGCTTCGTCTACGGCAACGCCGTGGCGATGAAGCGCTACGCCGAGCGGCTGCGGCGCTACCTGGGCGCGGTGCATGGCGGCGCGGACGCGACGGAGCTGGACGCCCTGCGCGGCGAGCTGCGCATCGACCGGCTGCTGGCCGACCTGCCCGCGCTGATCGACGGCATGCTCGAAGGCGCCGAGCGTACCCGCGACATCGTCGATGCGCTCAAGCGCTTCTCGGCGCGCGGCGGCAGCGAGCGCGAGCGCTTCGACCTCGTCGAGGTCGTCGACCGCGCGGTGCGCTGGGTCGGCAAGGGCGGCGGCGGCCGGCTGGAGGTGCGCCGCGACCTGCCCGCGAGCCTGCCCCTCGACGGCGTGCCCGGCCAGATCCAGCAGGTGGTGATGAACCTGGTGCAGAACGCCGCCGACGCCACCGCTGCGGTCGATGCCCCCCGCCTGGAGATCGCCGGCCGCGTCGAGAACGGCCGCGCCGTGATCGACTTCCACGACAACGGGCCCGGCATTCCCCCGGAGAACCTGCCCCGGCTCTTCGACCCGTTTTTCACGACCAAGCCGGTCGGCCAGGGCACCGGACTCGGCCTGGCGATCAGCTACGGCATCGTCGAGCGCCATGGCGGCGAGCTGTCCGCCGCCAACCACCAGCGCGGCGGCGCGCTGTTCCGTCTGGTTCTGCCCCTGGAACCCTGACCGGGCGGGCATCCTTGGCGCCCGCCGCAATGCTTCCCTGATGGAGGCATAAAAAAACGCGAACTATTGACCTAGATGAAATCCGGTAGCCGATGACCGGAGTAAGGTAGCCCGGCGGTCGTTTCATGTGGTTACTTGCGATGGTTATGTGGTAATCGCTACTTCATGCTCCGTCGCGCTGCAGTGTGGGCGCAACAACATGATTCGTATCGTTTTTTCTTGTTGATGTCGTGCTGGCCCGAATCGTGCATTGCTTGTTGATCGCTATCGATTGCCATCGGGTTGCAAAACAAGGGGGAGAGCGGAATATGAATGAACTCGACAATGTGACCAAGCTGCGGAACCTCGACTGGGAGGGGCCGGCCGATCTCGAACGGCGGCTGGAAATGCCGCGGCGGGATTTCCTCAAGTTCTGCGCCGGGATCGCCGGCACGCTCGGCCTGCCGGTCGGGGCCGAGGCGGCGGTCGCCAAGGCGATCGAATCGGCCAAGCGGCCCTCGGTGATCTGGCTGCATTTCCAGGAATGCACCGGGTGTTCGGAGTCCCTGCTGCGCGCCGAGCATCCGACCCTCGAAAAGCTGATCCTCGACGTCATCTCTCTCGACTACCACGAGACCCTGATGGTCGCCGCCGGTCACCAGGCCGAACAGGCGCGCAAGGATGCGATGGCGGCCAACAAGGGCAAGTACGTGCTGGTCGTGGAGGGCGCCATTCCCACCAAGCAGAACGGCGTCTTCTGCAAGATCGGCGGCCATACCGCCATCGACATGCTCAAGGAATGCGCGGCCGACGCGGCGGCGGTGATCGCCATCGGCTCCTGTGCCTCCTGGGGCGGCATGCCCTCGACGCTGCCCTCGATCCCCGGCGCCGACTCCAGCCCCACCGGCGCCTCCGGCGTCGCGGAAATCCTCGGCAAGCCTGTGGTCACCATTCCCGGCTGCCCGCCCAATCCCTACAACTTCCTCGCGACGGTGGTGCATTTCCTCACCTTCGGCGCACTGCCGGCGGTTGATAAGCTCGGCCGGCCGCTGTTCGCCTACGGCCGCCTGATCCACGAGAACTGCGAGCGCCGCGCCCACTTCGACGCCGGCCGCTTCGCCATGGCTTTCGGCGACGAGGGACACCGCAAGGGCTACTGCCTCTACAAGCTCGGCTGCAAGGGGCCCGAGACCTACGCCAACTGCCCGACCCTCGGCTTCGGCGACGCCGGCGAGAGCAACTGGCCGGTCGGCTGCGGCCATCCCTGCATCGGCTGCAGCGAGCAGGGCGTCGGCTTCACCAAGCCGATCCACGGCATGGCGAAGATGCTCAACGTCGCGCCGCCCCTGCAGTTCCCGCGCATCAGCGAGGACGTGGGCAAGGGCGCCGGCTTCGCCAGCGCGGCGGCCCTCGCGGCCATCGCCGGCGCGGCGGCCGGCGGCGCGGTGATGCTGGCGAAGAACCTCGGCCTGTCCCACGAGGCCGCCGAACTGCAGAAGGCCAAAGACGACAAGCAACAAGCGGAGGTCTAGCCATGAAGACCCGACGCGATTTCCTCAAGGGCGCGCTGGCCGCCGGCGGCGCCCTGGTCGGCGCCGGCGCGCCGGTCGCCGCCGCCGCGCGCGAGACCCACGCGGTGCCGCCCGAAGCCATGGGCCTGCTCTACGACGCCACCCTCTGCGTCGGCTGCAAGGCTTGCGTCGCCGCCTGCAAGGAGGCGAACGGCAACCCGGCCGAATTCAGCACGGTGGACCAGCTCTGGGACACGCCTCTCGACACCAGCGGCCATACCTTCAACATCATCAAGATGTACCGCAACGGCACGATGGACACGAAGGACGCCGAGACCAACGGCTACGCCTTCATGAAGACCTCGTGCATGCACTGCGCCGACCCGAGTTGCGTGTCGGCCTGCCCTGTCTCGGCGATGACCAAGAATCCGGAAAACGGCATCGTCGAATACAACCCGGACAAGTGCATTGGCTGCCGCTACTGCGTCGCCGCCTGCCCCTTCGGCATTCCGAAGTACCAGTACGACGATCCGACCGGCCGCATCGGCAAGTGCGAGCTGTGCCGCCATCGCCACAAGGACGGCCACTATTCGGCCTGCGCCGAGGTCTGCCCGACCGGCGCCACGCTGTTCGGCAGGACCGCCGACCTGCTGGCCGAGGCCAAGCGCCGCCTGGCGCTCAAGCCCGGCAGCACGGCGACCTTCCCGCGCGGACATCTGCGCCATGCCCAGCTCAAGGAGCTGCTCGGCCAGCCGGCCGGGCAGGGCAGGATGGAGCGCAAGGGCTGGCGCGACGAGCCGAACCAGAACTACGAGGGCGTCGTCGGCAACTACCAGCAGCACGTCTATGGCGAAAAGGAATACGGCGGCACGCAGGTGCTCAAGCTCTCCGGCGTGCCCTTCGAGAAGGTCGGCATGCCGGCCCTGCCGCCCTATTCGTCGGCGGCGACCTCGGAGACCATCCAGCACACGCTCTATGGCGGGCTGCTGATGCCGGTCGCCGTGCTGGGCGCGCTGACCTGGGTCGCCAAGCGCAATGTGAAGTCGGATGAAGGAGGTGAATCGTGAGCGCCGCATCGAAAGTTCATGGTCATGCCAAGCCCGCCCCGGTCGGCGGCAGCCTGTTCAACGGCGTCACGCTGATCACCGGGGTGCTGGTGCTCGTCATGGCGGCGATCCTGCTGGTGCGCTTTCTCTACGGCCTCGGCAGCGTGACCAACCTCAACGACGGCTATCCCTGGGGCATCTGGGTGGTGGTCGACGTCGTCATCGGCTCGGCCTTCGCCTGCGGCGGCTTCTCGGTGGCGATGCTGGTCTACATCTTCAACAAGGGC
>JANJVS010000102.1 GCA_024709955.1 Rhodocyclaceae bacterium | reverse complement strand
ACCGACAGCCAGGACTGGTGGCCTGCCGACTGGGGCCACTACGGCGGCCTGATGATCCGCATGGCCTGGCACTCGGCGGGCACCTACCGCATCGCCGACGGGCGCGGCGGCGGCGGCACCGGCAACCAGCGCTTCGCGCCGCTCAACAGCTGGCCGGACAACGCCAACCTCGACAAGGCGCGCCGCCTGCTGTGGCCGATCAAGAAGAAATACGGCAACCAGGTGAGCTGGGCCGACCTGATCATCCTCGCCGGCAACATGGCCTACGAGTCGATGGGCCTCAGGACCTTCGGCTTCGGCTTCGGCCGCGAGGACATCTGGCATCCGGAGAAGGACATCTACTGGGGCTCCGAGAAGGAATGGCTGGCGCCGACCGGCAGCGCAGGTTCGCGCTACTCCGGCGAGCGCGACCTGGAGAACCCGCTCGCCGCCGTGATGATGGGCCTGATCTACGTGAACCCGGAAGGCGTGGACGGCAAGCCCGATCCGCTCAAGACCGCGCGCGACGTGCGCGTCACCTTCGCGCGCATGGCGATGAACGACGAGGAGACCGTCGCGCTTACCGCCGGCGGCCACACCGTCGGCAAGGCGCACGGCAACGGCAGCGCGGCCAACCACGGCCCGGCGACGGAAGGCGCGGAGATCGAGGAACAGGGTCTCGGCTGGATGAACCACACGACGCGCGGCATCGGCCGCGACACCGTGACCAGCGGCATCGAGGGCGCCTGGACGTCGCAGCCGATGAAATGGAACACCGGCAAGGGCGGCTACTTCGACCTGCTGCTGCGTTACGACTGGTGGCTGCAGAAGTCGCCGGCAGGCGCGCACCAGTGGGAACCGGTCAATATCGCGGAAGAGGACATGCCGGTGGACGTCGAGGACCCCTCGATCCGCTGCAAGCCGATCATGACCGACGCCGACATGGCGATGAAGTTCGACCCCGCATACCGCAAGATCGCCGAGCGATTTCGCGACGATCCGGCCTATTTCGAGCAGGTCTTCGCCCGCGCCTGGTTCAAGCTGACCCACCGCGACATGGGCCCGAAGGCGCGCTACTTCGGTCCGGACGTGCCCAAGGAGGATCTCGTCTGGCAGGATCCGGTGCCCGCCGGCCGCAAGGACTATGACGTCGCCGCCGTCAAGGCGAAGATCGCCGCCGCCGGCTTGAGCGTCGGCGACATGGTCGCCACCGCCTGGGATTCCGCGCGCACCTTCCGCGGTTCCGACAAGCGTGGCGGCGCGAATGGCGCGCGCATCCGCCTCGCGCCACAGAAGGACTGGGAAGGCAACGAGCCGGCGCGGCTCGCCAAGGTACTGGCGGCCTATGAAAAGATCGCTGCCGAAACGGGGGCCAGCGTGGCCGATGTGATCGTGCTGGCCGGCAATGTCGGCGTCGAGCAGGCGGCCAAGGCGGCGGGCTTCGCGGTGACGGTGCCCTTCGCGCCGGGTCGCGGCGACGCCACGGCGGCGCAGACCGACGCCGAGTCCTTCGACGTGCTCGAACCGCTCGCCGACGGCTTCCGCAACTGGCTGAAGAAGGACTATGTCGTGCAGCCCGAGGAACTGCTGCTCGACCGCGCCCAATTGATGCGCCTCACGGCCTGCGAGATGACCGCGCTGGTCGGCGGCATGCGCGTGATCGGGACCAACCATGGTGGCAGCAAGCATGGCGTGTTCACGGACAAAGTCGGCGCGCTGAGCAACGACTTCTTCGTCAATCTCACCGACATGGCCTACACGTGGAAGCCGACGGGGCGCAACAGCTATGACATCGTCGATCGCAAGACGGGGGCAACCCGTTGGACGGCAACGCGCGTCGATCTGGTGTTCGGCTCGAACTCGGTGCTGCGCGCCTACGCCGAGGTCTATGCGCAGGACGACGCCAAGGAGAAGTTCGTCAATGACTTCGTCGCCGCTTGGGCGAAGGTGATGAACGCCGACCGCTTCGATCTGAAGTGAGTTGCCAGGTGGGCGGCGCATGCGACGTCATGCGCCGCCCCCGGCCGACGGCCAGCCAGAAAGTTGACTAATCCAGTCAGGCAATCTAGGTTGAAAGTGCCCTACTTCCCGCGAGGAGGACATCATGATCACCTTCAACGAACTGTGCGCGGCTGCGAGCGAATCGCCCGCAGCCAATGACACCCTGCGGCAGGCCTGTGCCTTGCCACGCTCGGCGACCGACATGAAGCCGCTTCCCGAACCGCGTGCGGAATCAGGGTTCGATTCGTCGTGGGAAGCCTTGCTGGCGAATGTCGACAAGATCGGCAAGCCGGACGCGTAGGTAAGGAATCCCGGGCGCCGTTCTGCCGGCGCCGTTTTGCGCTAGCGGAGAATGTGGCGGCGATGCACCCAGAGATGCGCCGCGAGGGCGTGGAGGAAGACCACGCCGGTCAGCCAGTGCCAGCGCTTGCTGCCCGCGCCCGCGAGCAGCAGCGAGATCGCCAGGCTCGTCAGCATGGCGCGCTTGGCCCAGCGATTGACGCGCACGCGCGGCGTGCCGCCGGGATGGTCGAGCTGCGCCACCGTCTCGTCGGCGCCGAGTTTTGTGCGTTTCTTCACGCTTTCCCGCGCATTCGACCCCAGCAGCTTCGCCGTCGCCGCGACGGCGCGCGTTTCGCACGCGGCGGGCGTCAGCCGCGCCACGTCGTAATGGATCAACAGGCTGCCCGCCCGGAGGTTGATCTCCACGTCCGTCACGCCGCGCCAGCGCCCGACAGCAACGCCCAGCGCGTCAAGGCGCGCGTCGTCGCGTAGCGCGCGGTCGCGCAGGCGCAAGCGGCCGGGAATGGAGGATGCGATCAGGCTCATTTGCGAACAGTTCTCATTGCTGATGATTTGCAGTGTAGCACCGCCCCCACCATGCTGCGGCGAGGATCTGCGGAGGCGAGGAAAAGCGAAGTGGTGCCGCCCCGGCGCAAGCGCCGCGTCCCATCGTGCCCCATGCCGCACAAAGGGCTTTACTTAGCAAATGATAACTATTATCATTAGTTGAGCCATATTCATGCATCCCCCCGCGTCCATCCGGGCGCCTTCAAGAATCCGTTTCCGACAGGAGCCATCGACATGAACGACACGACCTCTTGCAGCGTCCCGCTAACCGAACAAACGCCGGCCCGCATGGTCGCCGGCGCCCTCGCCCACCTGGCGCGCCACATGGAAACCGGCTGCCAGCGCTCCGCCTATCTCGCCGCGATGCTGCTGGAGCGGGTCGCGATCGACCCGGACGCCGACGATCATTTGCGCCGCCATGCCCGCGAACTGGTCGAAATTCTCGACCGCGACGGCGAACACGCTTCTTCCCCCAACGAACACGCCGCCACGGAACAGCGGCAGCGCACAGGCGCACAGGCGCGTGCCTTGCTCTGACATCCCGGATACGCCGCCGCGCGACCGCCGGCAGGCGGCGCTCCCCGCTCCGTCGCCGCTTCTCTTGATCGAAATCAATTGATAACCATTCGCGTTTCCATACGATAGCGAACCGTCCGCGCACAGTCGCGCGCCGTACGGTTTCCGACAAACCCACGGTTAGCCAGCCAGCCGCCAGCAATACCGACTCATCCCCAATAAAGGTATTGCCATGCGTATCGCGCTTACCCCCCTGGCCATGGCCCTGCTGTGCGCCTTC
>JANJVS010000085.1 GCA_024709955.1 Rhodocyclaceae bacterium | reverse complement strand
GAGGAAAACGATCATGTGGGAATACACCGAGAAAGTCCGCGAACACTTCTTCAACCCGCGCAACGCCGGCGCCATCGAGGGTGCCAACGGCGTCGGCGACGTCGGTTCGATCAAGTGCGGCGACGCGCTGCGTCTGATGCTGAAGGTCGAACCCGAGACCGAGAAGATCCTCGACGCCAGCTTCCAGACCTTCGGCTGCGGCTCGGCGATCGCGTCGAGTTCGGCGCTGACCGAGATCATCAAGGGCATGACCCTCGACGAGGCGCTCAAGGTCACCAACCAGGACATCGCCGATTACCTCGACGGCCTGCCGCCCGAGAAGATGCACTGCTCGGTGATGGGCCGCGAGGCGCTGCAAGCCGCGGTGGCCAACTATCGCGGCGAGGCCTGGAGCGACGACCACGAAGAAGGCGCGCTGATCTGCAAGTGCTTCGCCATCGACGCGGTGATGATCGAGGACGTCGTGCGCGCCAACGGCCTCACCAGCGTCGAGCAGGTGACCAACTACACCAAGGCCGGCGGCTCCTGCGCCTCCTGCCACGAGGGCATCGAGGAAATCCTCGCCAAGGTCTGCGCCGAGAAACCCAGCCACGCGAACCACGCCGCGCCGGCCTGCACGACGCAGGGCCCGAGCACGAAAGCGCCGGCCACCGCCGCGAGCAGGAGCGGCCTCACCAACTACCAGCGCATCCGCAAGATCGAGCAGACGCTCGAAGCCATCCGTCCGCAGCTGCAGCGCGACCATGGCGACATGGAACTCGTCGAGATCCAGGGCAAGAAGATCTATCTCAACCTGGTCGGCGCCTGCGCCGGCTGCATGATGGAACACGCCACCATGGGCGGCATCCAGGCCAAGCTCTGCGAGGCGCTCGGCGAGCTGGTGCAGGTGCTGCCGGCGCGCGAGCTGGCCAAAGAACTGGCGCGGGCGGAGTGAGATCATGGACATGAATCTTCCGCCGATCTATCTGGACAACAACGCCACGACCATGGTCGATCCCGAAGTCGTGGCGGCGATGCTGCCCTTCTTCACCGAGCACTTCGGCAACCCCTCGTCGATCCACAGCTTCGGCTCCCAGGTCGGCAAGGCGCTGAAGACCGCGCGCGGCCAGGTGCAGGCGCTGCTTGGCGCCGAGCACGATTCGGAAATCATCTTCACCTCCTGCGGCACCGAGTCGGATTCCACCGCGATCCTCTCCGCCCTCAAGGCGCAACCCGAACGGCGCGTCGTCATCACCACCGCCGTCGAGCACCCGGCCATCCTCACGCTCTGCGAATGGCTGGAAAAGGAAGACTATGTCGTCCATCGCCTGCCCGTCGACAAAAAGGGGCGCATCGACCTCGACCACTACAAGTCGCTGCTCGCGCCCAACGTCGCCATCGTCTCGGCGATGTGGGCCAACAACGAGACCGGCACGCTGTTCCCGGTCGAGGAAATGGCCGAGATGGCCCACGAGGCCGGCGTCATGTTCCACACCGACGCGGTGCAGGCGGTCGGCAAGATTCCCGTCGATCTGAAGAACACCAAGATCGACATGCTCTCGCTCTCGGGCCACAAGCTGCACGCGCCCAAGGGCATCGGCGTGCTCTATCTGCGGCGCGGCTGCCGCTTCCGCCCGCTGCTGCGCGGCGGCCACCAGGAGCGCGGCCGGCGCGCCGGCACCGAGAACGCCGCCGGCATCGTCGCCCTCGGCAAGGCCGCCGAACTGGCGCTCGCCAACATCGGCCACGAGAACACCGTCGTCAAGCGCCTGCGCGACAAGCTGGAGCGCGGCATCCTCGCCCAGGTGCCGCACGCCTTCGCCACCGGCGACACGCTCTACCGCCTGCCCAACACCAGCAACATCGCCTTCGAATACATCGAGGGCGAGGGCATCCTGCTGCTGCTCAACAAGCTCGGCATCGCCGCCTCGTCGGGCTCGGCCTGCACCTCGGGCTCGCTGGAGCCCTCGCACGTGATGCGCGCCATGGGCATTCCCTACACCGCCGCCCACGGCACCACGCGCTTTTCGCTGTCGCGCTACACGACCGAGGAAGAAATCGACCGCGTCATCGCCGCCGTGCCGCCCATCGTCGCCCAGCTGCGCAAGTTGTCGCCCTACTGGGGCGCCAATGGGCCGGTGGAAAATCCCGACCAGGCGTTTGCGCCGGCGTATGCGTAAGGAAAAAGTCGGCGTGCCCGAAGGAAATCCCCGTGGGACTGGTGGGACGGTGTCGACTTCTTGGATAACTGCTATCGACTGCGGCTAGTCGCCTATCTGAGAAGCGGACCTTAAAAGTAGAGGTCACAGGCGCTGTGCGGTTTTATCACGCAGCGCCCGAAGGACCACAGGGTTGGTTTTCAAGTTTTGGCCAGCCATTGGAATACCGTCATGTACTGAACAATGCTTTGCCGATCACGTTCCAACCCTGCTTGAAACTCAAAGAATGGGATTCCAGACTGGCCTTCTGACATGCCTAGCATTCCGACATAGCGCTTGATCGCTGGGCCATCTAATTTCTTCGTGCTCCCGGCAATATTAATTGAGTGTCCATTGAGGCCGAGAATTAACCAGCCCCTATCTCTTTCACGGACCTTGCAGCCCGCTTTTTCACATTGATCGAGGAATTCACTGGTTCGCATGTCACTTGGTGATGTGGCTACTGGGCTAGAGTGCTGATTGATCCAGCCGCGAATCTGATCGACATGGTCATCCGCATCCTTCGGAGATGCGCTGCCAGGAACGGCGTTGTCAGCGACGGCAACGACAAAATCAAAAATATCTCTATCTGACGCAGTGATTCGGCGGCCGTGTTCTGCGAGGACATGAATCAGCGTAAGAAGAGCGGTGCGTTTGTTTCCGTTATGGAATGGATGATTCTTGACCAAGGAATGAAAAAGCGCCGCTGTCTTTGCCGTGAGGCCCGGATATTTCTCTGTTCCCATTAAGCTAGTATTCGGACGATGGCATGCGGACTCTAGTAGATCCATAGATCGAACACCCGATGGGGCAATTGCATCTTCTGAATTCGCAAATGCTTCCGCGAGTTCCATATGTAAATCAAGAACGCGCCCGACAGATGGCATATGGAGCGATTGTGTGGCCACGGAAACTCTCCTGAAGTCTAGCGAATAAGAATCAAAGGGGCCTGGCTCGCGTTTTCACAGGCACCGGAGCCAAGAAACGCCGACAGCATACCCGTGGCGCAGCCGATTGTCCGCTCCGAGGTGAACTGACCTACGACCGTTCCTGGCCGAACCCAGCTACACAAAAAGTCGGCGCTGGCGGGACGGCGACTTTGGCGGCATATGAGATGCGCGCCACCGCTTCAAAGGGGTCAGGTTCGAATATTCTAGAATCGACGAGGTGTGAAACGCCGACAGCATACCCGCAACGCAGCCGATTGGCTGCTTCCACGACATGGTGATCAGAGTCCGCTCCTGGCCGACAAGCACCGTCCCGCCAGCGCCGACTTTATGGTTTCACTTGTGCAGCAACGAACTGTTTCAGCACTGGCAGATCGTCGGCCACGGTGACGAACACGATGCGCCAATCCACCGAGAAATACGCATGCACGGCGATGTTGCGAAAGCCGATGATTTCCTTCCAGGGAATTTCCGGCATACCGGCGCGCGTTGCGTCGGACAGTCTCGCGGCCGCTTCGCCGATGATCGATAGTTTTTGCAGCACCGCGCTCTGGACGAGTTCGTCGGCCAGGAAGCGGGCTTCGTCGAATCCCGTCACGAAGCGTTCGATGGCCTCGATGGCGTCGAGGATGTCCGCCAGATACAGCGCGTCACTCCGCATGGATGACCTGGGCGTCGCGGAGGATGTCGTCGCGGAGGTGGCGGTTGATGCCGTTCTTGGTGAGCAGATCGACCGGCCGGCCGAATATCCGTGCCAGTTCGTCGCGCATCCGCTGCAAGGCGATCAGGCCGACGCGGGCTTCGGGGGCAATGTCGATCAGCACATCGACGTCGCTGTCCGTCCCGAAGTCCCCGCGCACGGCGGAGCCGAAGACGGACAGTTCGCGCACCGCATGGGCGCGACAAAATGCCTGAAGTTCAGCCTGTGGAATGGATAGTTGCGGGTTCATGGCGATGCGATGCAAATCAACAGGCGACAAATTTACCATTTATGCCGCAACACAAATCGTTTAAAAGTTGGCGCTGACGGAACGGCACCGACCTATGGCTTTGTCGCAAACCCGACAAGGCGCCCGAACCGACACTTGCTGAACAATCAGTGAATTAGCCTCGCCCCGCGCCTGGCACGCGGTTTGCGCATGAAATCCCATCATGCGACAAACCGCCCCCCTCGTCATCAACGACACCACGCTGCGCGACGGCGAGCAGTCCGCCGGCGTGGCTTTCTCGCTCGCCGAGAAGCTCGCCATCGCGCACGGGCTGGCCGCCATCGGCGTGCCCGAGCTGGAGGTCGGCATCCCGGCGATGGGAGAGACGGAGCGCGCCAGCATCCGCGCCGTCGCCGACCTCGGCCTGGACTGCCGGCTGATGGTGTGGAGCCGCATGGTGGCGAGCGACATCGCCGCCTGCGCCGGCCTGGGCGTGCAGCTCATCGACATCTCCGTGCCGTCCTCCGACCAGCACCTC
>JANJVS010000013.1 GCA_024709955.1 Rhodocyclaceae bacterium | reverse complement strand
AGGGCGTCGGCTACTTCTTCGGCCAGCGCGCGCCAGGACTGTAGGCTCTTTCTGCGGAATATTTTCATGCTGGGATACCAGGGCGAGTCATCCCGCTGCGTCATCCAGCGCCATTCCGCGTCCTCGCGCACCAGCAGCCAGACCGGCTGCCCCAGTGCACCGGCCAGGTGGGCAGCGGCGGTATCGATGGAAATGACCAGGTCGAGCCCGCTCATGGCCGCTGCCGTATCGGCGAAATCGGACAGTTCCCCAGCCAGGTCCTCCACCCAGGGGGGCAGCGTCTCGTCCGGCCCCCGACCTATTTGCAGCGAGAAGAACATACAGCCCGCCACCGGCCAAAGCGGTTCCAGGTCTGCCAGACACAAGCGGCGGTCGCGGAAGGGATCGTCCCGGTTGTTGCTGGCCCAGACGAGGCCCACGCGCAGCCCTTGCCGACATGCCAGCCGCTCCCGCCAGCGGCATGCATCTTCCGTCGGCGCGGCGAGATAGGGCACGCGAGCGGGAATTTTATCCGGCGCGTCGGTACCCATCAGCAGCGGCAGGCTAAGCAGCGAACACTGCAGATCATGCCCCGGGATGCCCTCGCCACCCGGATAGAGCTCGATCTCTCCGGACAGGCTGGCGAAAAGCCGGGCCAGCTCGCGGTGGCAGGCGTAATGGACCCGCGCGCCGCGCGCCGCCAGCAGCGGCAGATAGCGGCAGAACTGTATCTGGTCGCCGTAGCCTTGCTCGGGGAGGATCAGAATATCCTTTCCGGCCGGATCGCCGCCATCCCACAGCAATGTCTCCTCGCGCTGCGAGAACAGGTGGCGGATTTCAGGCACCTGGAATCGCGCCTCATAGGCCTGCCAACCCTTCCGGAAATCCCCCGCCTTCAGGTAAAGCAGCGCGGCATTGAAACGCGCGCGCGCTTCCGCCGGGTTGCGGCTGAAGGCTTGCTCGAACAATGCGGCGGCCCCCACCAGATCGCCGGCTTGTTCGGCCAGCAGCGCCAGGTTCGTGTAAGGCTGCCATGCCGCTGGATCGATCGCGATCGCCCGCTCCAGCAAGTCGCGGGCTTCCTGCGGCTTGCCGAGCGAGAGCGATACCACGCCCAGGCCATTCACGGGCCGGCAATCCCCCGGTCGCGAATCCACGGCCGCCCGAAACGAGGACAAGGCCTCCTCCCACTCCTTGCGCCGAAATGCGAGTTGCCCGGCCAGCAGGTTCCCTTCGAATGCGGCTCCCCTGGCAACCAGTTCCCTGGCGACGGTCGATGCCGCCCCGATGTCGCCCGCATCGAGGTGGATTTCACCGATTTCCAGCAGCAGCTCGTCGATTTCGACGCCGTCGAGGGAAAGGGTTTCCCTGAGCACCCGAATGGCGTCCTGGTAGGACTCGAGCTGCCGGAGCACGCTGGCCAGCTGTCGGCGATAGACGGGATTGCGGGGGGCCAGGCGTACGGCGTGCCCCGCCTGACTAAGGGAGGCCTGAAAATCTCCGGCGGCCCTGGAATTGCATGCGCGCGCATGCCACGCCGCGGCCTCGGCGTCGGGCGCGGTGTCTCCTGGCATAGAATCCGGCGACGGGCTCCGGCCCGTGGCCCGCCCCCATCGTTTCAACCAGTCAAACATTCCGTTTTCGAACTCATGGCTTTTTTTCTCAAGGCGAAACAGGCTGCGGAAAGCCTGGCCACTCCGCTGATCGAGACCTTTCCCGCGACGCTCGAATCGATGACCGGGCGCAAGACGCTGGATCTCCGCACCAAGGCGTTACAGCGCCTGTTCGAGCAAATCGCGCTCATGCAACGCACCGACAGGCTCGGTCTCCTCGAACGCATCGTGTTCGCCCGGGACTTCCAGAACCGGCTCAAGGCCGCCGGCTATACCCCGGCCTTCATCCGCCAGACGATGGCCGAGGTGCTCTCGAAAATTTCCTTCGTCGGCTGAACGGAGATCAGCAGCCGGTGGTGACGACGCTGATGACGGGAGCGGTAATCAAGGTACCGCTCAGGATTGCTTCCTGATAAGTGATGCGGCAATTCGGCACCGTCCCACCCTGCACGTCGAAAGTACGAGTCGGTGTTCCCGTACCCGTGGTATTGGCCGTCAGGCCATCGGCCGCGAGGTTGATCGCGGCGGCGGCATCCACACCAGTGGCGGTGGCGGCGGGATAGCGGTTGCGGATGTCCACCATGGTGCCGTCCATGTTAACTTGGGGAGTGGCCGAGGCGCAGTTGGTCGTGGTGACGCTTGGCGCGACGTTGGCCAAGTCGAGTTCGCAGCGGGAGCGGGCGAGGGCGACGGCGGAGCGGATCGAGCCATAGATGGCGTTGGCCTTGGCGATGCGCGCGTCGCGCTGGGCGTCGATCAGGCGCGGCAGCGCCACCGCCGCCAGGATGGCGATGATGGTGATGACGATGATCAGCTCGATCAGGGTGAAGCCCCGGGATGATCGGGCGGACGCGTGCGACGGAGGATTTTCGGCTTTTTTCACGGGGGCAGGTTAGCATGGCTCCAAGGGCGTGCCATGGGCGGATTATCGGCACAAATTCCCCCTACTTGAGCGGCTCCAGCCGCAGGCCGACGGTGCGGCCGAGGGCGTCGGCCTGACTGGCGAGCCGCCATTCCAGCCGTGCCCTGCCGCCGAAGGCCGCGGGCTGGCGCGGGCGATAGGACAGCACGCGCTTCGCCGCGTCGTAACGCCAGCGCTCGGCGCGCGCGATGTCCGCCACCTCGCGCGGCGACCGTTCGAGGAAGTCGAGGGGATTGGCGACCGCCAGCTCGGCGATGCGCGCTTCCTCGCCGCGCATGATGCGTTCGCCCACCGCCAACTTGAGGCCGATGTCGATGTGGCGCAGCGTGAGATCCACCTCCAGCCGCTCGGTCTCGTGCTCCACGGCGACCAGGCGGTCGAGCAGCAGCGCGGCGAGAATGCCGAAGACGATCAGCACGACGAGGAACTCCAGCTTGGTGGCGCCTCGGCCGCGCGTCATGGCGTCCTCACTTCTTCATCGCGACCTTGCCGAGATCCCACAGCGGCAGGAAGATGCCCAGCGCCAGGACCAGCACCATGACGCCGAGGGCGACGATGAGGATGGGCTCGATCTGCTGCGAGAGGGTCTTGAGCTCGTACTCGACCTCGCTCTGGTACATCGCGGAAATCTCCTCCATCATCTCGTCGAGGGCGCCGGATTCCTCGCCGACGGCGATCATCTGCAGCACCACAGGGGTAAAAGCTCCAGTGGCGATGGCGGCGCGCAGCACCGATTCGCCGCGCTCGACGCTGTCGCGCATGCGATCCACCTTCTCGGCGATGTAGTCGTTGTCCACCGTCTGGGCCACGGTGGTGAGCGCCTGGATCACCGGCACGCCGGAGCGCGAGGCGAGCGCGAAGCTGCGCGCGAAGCGCGCCAGGGTGGCCTTCTGAACGATCTTGCCGGCGACGGGGATGCGCATCTTGAAGCGGTCCCAGAGATATTTGCCGCGCTTGGTGCTGGCCCAGGACTTGAAGGCGAAGCCGGCGGCGACCACGCCGCCGAGGATCGCGTGCCACCAGGCCACCATGAAGTTGGAGAAGCCGATCAGGATGCGCGTCATCAGCGGCAGTTCGGCGCCGAAGCCGGAGAACACCTTGGCGAAGGCCGGGATCACCCAGATGTTGACGACGAACAGGGCGACCGCCATGGCCATGACGACGAAGCTCGGGTAACGCAGCGCCGACTTCACCTGCTCGCGCATGAAGCGCTCGAACTCCATGTGGTCGAACAGGCGCAGGAAGACCTCCTCGAGCCGGCCCGTCATCTCGCCGACGCGCACCATCGACAGGTAGAAGGGCGTGAACACCTTGGGATGGCGCGCCAGGGAAAGGGACAGCTCGCGGCCCGAATCGAGGCTTTCGCGGATCTGGCCGAGCACCGACTTCATCGCCGGGTTGGCGCTCGATTCCTGCAGGCCGGCGAGGGCGCGCATGATCGGCACGCCGGCCTTGAGCAGCGTATAGAGCTGGCGCGTGAACAGCAGGATATCGACGTGCAGGATCTTCGGGCCGAACAGGGCGGCCATGCCGCCGTCGCCTTCCTTCTTCTTCAGCGCGCCGGCGGGCGCCGGCTTGATTTCGAGCGGCGTGATGCCGCTGCCGAACAGCAGGTCGGCCACCGCGCCGGCGCTCGCGCCTTCGAGCACGCCGTTGATGACTTCGCCGGCGGCATCGCGGCCACGGTAGGAAAAGGCAGGCATCGTTCAGGTCCGCCTATTCATCCAGCTGCGTCGAGACGCGCATCGCCTCGTCGATGGTGGTGCGGCCGTTCACCACCAGGCGCACGGCGTCGCGGCGCAGGGTATGGCCGCCCATCTGCTGGCGGCCGATCTGCATGAATTCGTTGGGGTCGCCGTGGTTGGCGGCCTCGACCAGCGCGTTGCTCATTTCGAGGAACTCGTACACCGCCTGGCGGCCCTGGTAGCCGGTGTTGGCGCAATGGGCGCAGCCGCGTCCCTTGGCGTACTTGAACTGGCCGATGCGGTCGCCGAGTTCGTAGCGCAGCCATTCCTGCTCGTGCGGCTCGGGCGCGTGCGGCTCGCTGCAGTTCGGGCAGATCACGCGCACCAGGCGCTGCGCCAGTACCATCTGGATCGACAGCGCCACCATGTAGCGCGGCACGCCCATGTCGAGCAGGCGGATCGGCGTGGACAACGCGTCGTTGGTGTGCAGGGTGGACAGCACCAGGTGGCCGGTCATGGCGGCGCGCATGCCGATCTCGGCGGTCTCCTGGTCGCGCATTTCGCCGATCAGGATGATGTCCGGGTCCTGGCGCAGGGCGGTGCGCAGCACGCGCGAGAAGGTCAGGTCGATCTTCTCATGCACCTGCACCTGGTTGAGGCCGGGCAGGCGGTATTCCACCGGGTCCTCGACGGTAATGATCTTCTTCTCCGGGCTGTTGAGCTCGTTCATCGCCGCGTAGAGCGTGGTGGTCTTGCCGGAGCCGGTCGGCCCGGTGACCAGCACGATGCCCGAGGGCCGCTGGATCGCGTGGCGGAAGCGCTCCAGCACGCGCGGCGGCATGTGCAGCTTGCCGAGTTCCAGCAGGCCGGTGTTCTGCGCCAGCAGACGCATCACCACCGATTCGCCGTGCTGGGTCGGCATGGTCGAGATACGCACGTCCACGTTGCTGCCGCGCAGCTTGATGTTGAAACGGCCGTCCTGGGGCAGGCGCTTTTCCGAGATGTCGAGGCCGGACATCAGCTTGAGGCGCAGCACCAGGGCGGTGGCGATCTTGCTGTCGGCCTCGGTCTGGATGTGCAGCACGCCGTCGATGCGGAAGCGGATCAGCAGCGATTTTTCCTGCGGCTCGATGTGGATGTCCGAGGCGCGCGTCTTCTGCGCCTCCTCGAACACCGTCTGCAGCAGGCGCACGACGGGCGCGTCTTCCGCCCCCGGCGTGATGCCGAGCACCGCGCCGAACTCGACCGGGATGTCGCCCATCTCCTGGGTCAGGTCCTTCGCCAGGTTCGAGATTTCCTCGGTGCGCCGGTAGACGCGGTCGAGCAGCGGCAGCAGCTGGCTTTCGGCGACGACGGCGAGGTCGATGTCGCGCTTGACGATACGGGCGATCTCGTCGAAGGCGGCCAGATCGGTGGGATCGGACATGCCGACACGCAGCTGGCCCTGCTGCTCGTCGAGGACGAGGGCGCGGAAGCGGCGCGCCTGCGCCTCGGGCAGCAGCTTCACCAGTTCCGGCCGGGGATTGAAGGCCTTGAGGTCGATGAACTCGGCGCCGAGCTGGCGCGCCAGCGCCTTCGAGATGCCATCCTCCGTCGCATAGCCGGACTCGACCAGCACGCGGCCGAGCTTGCGCCCGCTGCGCTTCTGTTCTTCGAGGGCGAGCTTGAGTTGCTCGTCGGTGATGACGGCCTGCCCGACCAGCAGGTCGCCGAGTCGAATCTTCTCCGGTCTTGCCACGGGGGAGTCTCCGCGCTATCCGCTAAACTTTGGGGAAAACAGGCCCCCCGCAAGCTCGCTGCGTTCGCTGCCCCACAGGGGCGGCGCTACCCTCGGGGCGGCCCATCGGGTAACGCATACCTTGCCACAAGACGCATGTTCCAGATCGTTCTATTTCAGCCCGAAATCCCGCCCAATACCGGCAATGTGATCCGCCTGTCCGCCAATGCGGGCTGCACCCTGCATCTGGTCGAGCCCCTCGGCTTCGAGATGAGCGCCCCGCTGCTGCGCCGCGCCGGCCTCGACTACGCCGAATTCGCCGACGTGCGCGTGCATCCGAACTGGGCCGCCTGCCGCGCCGCCCTCGGCGCGGCGCGGCTTTTCGCCTTCAGCACCAAGGGTGCGACGCGCCACGACCAGGTCGCCTTCCGCCCCGGCGACGCCTTCGTCTTCGGCCCCGAATCCCGCGGCCTGCCGGCGGAACTGCTCGCATCCCTGCCCCCCGGGCAGCGCCTGCGCCTGCCCATGGTTCCCGGCAACCGCAGCCTCAACCTGTCGAACACCGTCGCCGTGGCGGTGTTCGAGGCATGGCGGCAACTGGGTTTTGCCGGGGGCGCATAGCGCCGCAGAAAAGTCGGCGCTGGCAGGACGGTGCACTACCCAAGCAGCCTTGCCGCAGAGCCGCCTCAAGGCAAGGCGGCACGCGGCGAAGCCGCAATCCGCACAGCAGCCGGAACGACGCTCCCCGTAACAGACGAGCGCAGCGAGCCACTAGTCTCCCCTCCTGCGAAGGAGGGGCTGGGGGAGGTCGGGCCTATCTCTACTCGTGCTTCGGATCGCGCCGCATCAGCCGGTCGACGGCGGCGGTGGGCGCCAGGCCGTCGTCGAGCACCGCGCAGACCGTCGCGGTGATCGGCATGTCCACGCCGAGGACCGCGGCGCGGCGCGCCACCTCCCGCGCGGTCATCACGCCTTCGGCAACGTGGCCGAGCTCGCGCTGGATGTCGGCGAGCGACTTGCCGGCGGCGAGCGCGAGGCCGACGCGGCGGTTGCGCGAAAGGTCGCCGGTGCAGGTGAGGATCAGGTCGCCCATGCCGGCCAGGCCCATGAAGGTTTCCGGCCGCGCGCCGAGGGCGACGCCGAAGCGCGTGATCTCGGCGAGGCCGCGCGTCATCAGCGCGGCGCGGGCGTTGAGGCCGAGGCCGAGGCCGTCGCAGATGCCGGTGGCGATGGCCATGACGTTCTTCACCGCGCCGCCGACCTCGGCGCCGACGATGTCGTCGTTGGCATAGAGGCGCAGGCGCGGGCCGTGCAGCTCCTGAGCCATCGCGGCGGCGAAGGCGGCGTCGGCGGACGCGAGGGTGATCGCCGCCGGCAGGCCGCGCGCCACCTCGGCGGCGAAGCTCGGGCCGGTCAGCGCGCCGCAGCGCGCCCGCGGGTGTTCGGCCGCCGCCACCTGGTGCGGCAACAGGGCGCTGCCGGCTTCGAGGCCCTTGCAGACCCAGAGGAAGGGCAGTTCGGGGCGCAGGCGCGCCAGCTGCGCGACGGTCGGCCGCAGGCCGGCCATCGGCGTGGCGAGCAGCGCGAGGTCCGCGCCGGCGACGGCGCCAGCCAGATCGGCGGTGACGGCGAGGGATTCGGGAAAAGGATGGCCGGGCAGGAACTGGGCATTCTCGCGCGCCTGCCGCATGGCGTCGGCGTGCACGGCCTGCCAGGTCCAGAGCGTCAGTTCATGGCGCTCGACGAAGCACAGGGCCAGCGCGGTACCCCAGGCGCCCGCCCCCAGGACGGCGATCCGCATGGCTTTACAAGCCCCAGATCTGGCCGACCTTGACGTAGCCCTGCTGGCCGTCGCGGTGGCGTACCTTGACCCAGCCCGCGGGGCCGGGCTCGACCAGGTCGAGCAGCACGTCGGGCTCGGCCTCGAATACCAGCGGCGCCGCCTCGTCGGCCTCGGTGCGCACCTGGGCGCGCGCGCCGCGTACCTGCAGCTTGCGCTGGTCGGCGAGGAGACGGCGTTCGACCCAGGCCAGGTCACCCTTGGCGTCGCGCACCTTGACCCAGGCATCGAGGCTGACGATGGCCTCCACCGGCGTGCCGGCGGCGACGACGAACAACGGCCGGGCCTTCTGCGAGGGCGCATCGTAGAGCACGGC
>JANJVS010000214.1 GCA_024709955.1 Rhodocyclaceae bacterium | reverse complement strand
ACCTCCGAATGACCGGAATCAACGCGCTCTTCCTGCTCACCGGCCTGCTGCTGTTCATCAGCGTGCTCGCCAGCACCATCTCCGCCCGGCTCGGCCTGCCGCTGCTGCTGCTCTTCCTCGGCGTCGGCATGCTCGCCGGCGAGGACGGTCCGGGCGGCATCGTCTTCGAGGACTTCTTCATCGCCTCGCTGATCGGGCAGGCCGCGCTCTCGGTGATCCTGCTCGACGGTGGGCTGCGCACCAAGGTGAGCAGCTTCCGCGTCGCGCTCAAGCCGGCGGCGGTGCTGGCGACCTGGGGGGTGATCGGCACTGCGGGCCTGCTCGGGCTCTTCGCCACCTGGATCCTGGACGTCGACTGGCGGCTCGGCATGCTGCTCGCCGCGATCGTCGGCTCCACCGATGCGGCGGCGGTGTTCGCGCTGCTGCGCAACAGCGGCGTGCGGCTCAACGAGCGCGTGCAGGCCACGCTCGAGATCGAGTCCGGTGCCAACGACCCGATGGCGATCCTGCTCGTCACCGTGCTGGTCGGCATCCTCTCGGGTCTGCAGGCGGCGACGCCGGAAAACCTCGTCTGGCAGCTCGTCCTGCAATTCGGCATCGGCGCCGTCGCCGGCCTCGGCGCGGGCCGGGTGCTCGCCGAGCTGCTGCGCCGCCTGCGCCTCGCCGAGGGTCTCTACGCGCTCTTGATCGCCTCCGGCGGCCTCGCGGTGTTCGCGGCGACCAACCAGCTCGGCGGCAGCGGCTTTCTCGCCATCTATCTGGCCGGCGTGATCGTCGGCAATTACCGCACGCGCGCCACCTCCCACGTGCTGCGCGTGATGGACGGCATCGCCTGGCTCGCCCAGGCCGGCATGTTCCTGCTGCTCGGGTTGCTGGTGACGCCCTCGCACCTGGTCGAGCATGCCTGGGAATCGCTCGCCGTCGCCCTCTTCCTCACCTTCGTGGCGCGGCCGCTGGTGGTCGTCACGACGCTCAAGCCCTTGCGCTTCCCGAACCGCGAGATCGCCTACATCTCCTGGGTGGGCCTGCGCGGCGCGGTGCCCATCGTGCTCGCCGTGTTTCCGGTGATGGCCGGCCTCGAGGGCTCGCGCCTGCTGTTCGACGTCACCTTCGCGGTGGTGCTGTTCTCGCTGCTGGTGCAGGGCGCCACCGTGCCCTGGGCGGCGCGCCGGCTCGGCGTCGAGGTGCCGAACCCGGTCGAGCCGCTGGAGCTCAAGGAGGTCTGGATCGGCCGCGAGACGGTACTCTCCCTGGTCGCCTTCCGCGTCGAACCGCAGTCTTCCGCCGTCGGCATGCTGCCCGGCTCGCTCACCGACCTGCGCGGCCGCCCGGTGCGCTGCGCGGCGCTGGTGCGCAAGGGCCGCCCCCTGCGCGCGCCGAGCGCCACGGCGCTGGAGGCCGACGACGAAGTCTGGCTGCTCGCCTCGCCGGAGCAGGTGGAGCAGATCACCCCGCTGTTCGGCCGCCAGGAGCAGACCGGGCGCCTCGCGCTGCGCAACTTCTTCGGCGATTTCGTGCTCGACGCCGGCGCGCCGGCGGCCGCCTTCGCCGCCACCTACGGCGTGACGCTCGGCGCGGACGAGACCACCCTCAGCGCCGGCGAACTACTGGAAAAACGCCTCGGCCGCCGCCCGGTGGTGGGCGACCGCGTCGATTTCGGCCATGTCGAGCTGACGGTGCGCGCGCTGGCGGGCAAGCGCGTCGGCTCGGTGGGCCTCAAGCTGGCGAAGACGCGCTGAACCAAAAGTCGGCGCTCGCGGGACGGTGCCCGTTCCCGCGCCTGCTACCATTGCGGCCGGAACGGAGAGCCCCATGCACGATGCCTTCAGCGAATTCGCGCCCGCTGCTGCTCTACTTCGGCGGCCTCGGCCGCCACGACGGCCGGCGCGCCGACCGTGCCCTACCCGATCCACAACGCGGTGGATTACACCGTCGAGCATCTCACCGCGCTGATCCGTCAGCGACACCAGCCCTCCCCGGAGAACCCATGACTTCCCAATACGCCCCCCGCAACTTCGGCAAGAAACTCGCGCTGATCGGCGCCGGCTCCAGCCTCACCTGCGGCATCCTGACCCTCGGCGCCACCCTCTGGTTCTGGCAGACCGGCGGCAAGCCGATCATCACCGGCAGCCTGGGCGCCACCACCTTCTTTTTCGTCACGGCCGCCATCGTCCTCTACGAGATGGGCCGGCCGCGCCCCATCCTGCCGGAAGAACCGGCCGACGCCGACAAGACCTGACCCGCCGTCCCCGCCCAGCGCCGGAGCCGGACGGGGCCGGACTCGCGCCTCAGGCAAGCACCCGGAACTTGCCGACGACGCGCCGCAGTTCCCCGGCCGTCGCCTTGAGGCTGTCGGCGGCCGCTTGCGCCTCGCGCGCCGCGTCCAGGTTGCCGTCGATCAGGCCGGCGATCTTCTCCATGTTGCTCGCCACCTGCCCCGAGGCGACCGCCTGTTCCTGGGCGGCGTCGGCGATGTGGCGCGCCATGCCG
>JANJVS010000195.1 GCA_024709955.1 Rhodocyclaceae bacterium | reverse complement strand
GGCAGCGCCAGGCAATCGTGCAGCGCCAGATCGGCGAGGGTGCGCGGCACGCCGCGGCGCTGGAAATAGGCCGGACTGCCCACCACCACGCGCTTCATCTCGCCCAGGCGCACGGCGACGAGGCTCGAATCCACCAGGCCGCCGAGGCGCACCGCGCAGTCGAAGCCCTCGTTGACGAGATCCACGCTGCGGTCGGAAAGATCGAGGCTCGCCGAGACCTCCGGATGCGCGCGCAGGAATTCCATCAGCAGCGGCGCCACGTGCTTGCGGCCGAAGCCGGCCGGCGCCGTCACCTTGAGGTGGCCGCTCGCCCGCGCGCTGCCGAGGGAAAGCTGCGCCTCGGCGTTGGCCAGATCGGTGAGGATGCGCTGGCAGTCTTCGAGAAAGGCCTCGCCCTCCTGGGTCAGCGTGAGCTTCCTCGTGGTTCTTACCAGCAGGCGCACGCCGAGCCGGTCCTCCAGCGCGTCAAGGCGCCGGCCGATGATCGCGGGCGTCACGCCCTCGCCCGCCGCCGCCGCCGTCAGGCTGCCCTTGCTCGCCACCTGCACGAAGGCTTCGAGTTCCTTCAGCTTGCTCATTTTTTACTTTTCGTATCGAATGAATTGCCGATATTGTGGCTTATCTCGCGGCTCGGTGTCGAATACACTTCAGTCATCTATAAGACACAGTGGAGTAAACCCATGGCCCTCACCCTTCCCGCCGGCGTGCAGATCAACGCCCCGATCCATCCCCGTTTCGAGGAAATCCTGACCAAGGACGCCCTCGAACTCGTCGCCAAGCTGCACCGCGCCTTCGAGCCGCGCCGCCAGGAACTGCTGAAGGCCCGCGTCGCGCGCCAGGCCCGCATCGACGCCGGCGAGATGCCCGACTTCCTGCCGGAAACAGCGCACATCCGGGCGGGCGACTGGAAGGTCGCGCCGCTGCCCAAGGCCCTCGAATGCCGCCGCGTCGAAATCACCGGCCCGGTCGAGGCCAAGATGATCATCAACGCCTTCAACTCCGGCGCCGATTCCTACATGACCGACTTCGAGGATTCCAACAGCCCCAACTGGTTCAACCAGATCCAGGGCCAGGTGAACCTCTACGACGCCATCCGCCGCAAGCTGACTTTCACCAACGAAGCCGGCAAGGTCTATAAGCTCAACGACAAGATCGCCACCCTGCAGATTCGCCCGCGCGGCTGGCACCTCGACGAGAAGCACGTGCTCGTCGACGGCCAGCGCGTCTCCGGCGGCATCTTCGACTTCGCCCTCGTCTTCTTCCACAACGCCAAGGAACAAGTGGCCCGCGGCGCCGGCCCCTTCTACTATCTGCCGAAGATGGAATCCCACCTCGAAGCGCGCCTGTGGAACGAGATCTTCTGCATGGCGCAGGATCACATCGGCATCCCCAGGGGGACCATCAAGGCCACCGTGCTCGTCGAAACCATCCTCGCCACCTTCGAGATGGAAGAAATCCTCTACGAACTGCGCGAGCACAGCGCCGGCCTCAACGCCGGGCGCTGGGACTACATCTTCTCCTGCATCAAGAAGTTCAAGAAGAACAAGGATTTCTGCCTCGCCAACCGCGGCGCCATCACCATGGAAGTGCCCTTTATGCGCAGCTACGCGCTGGCGCTGGTGCAGGCCTGCCACAAGCGCGGCGCCCCCGCCATGGGCGGCATGAGCGCGCTGATCCCGATCAAGAGCGACCCGGTCGCCAACGAGAAGGCGCTCGCCGGCATCCGCCACGACAAGACGCGCGACGCCAACGACGGCTACGACGGCGGCTGGGTCGCCCACCCGGGCCTCGTCTCCATCGCCATGGAGGAGTTCGTCAAGGTGCTCGGCGACAAGCCCAACCAGTGGGAAAAGCAGCGCAGCGACAGCTTCGGCCCGAAGGACTGGCTCAACTTCCAGCCCGAGCAGCCCATCACCGAAGCCGGCGTGCGCAACAACATCAACGTCGGCATCCACTATCTGGGTAGCTGGCTGGCCGGCAACGGCTGCGTGCCCATCCACAACCTGATGGAAGACGCCGCCACGGCAGAAATCAGCCGCTCGCAGATCTGGCAATGGGTGGTCTCGCCCAAGGGCGTGCTCGACGACGGCCGCAAGGTCACCGCCGAAATGGTCAAGGCGATGATCCCCGAGGAACTCGCCAAGGTGAAGGCCACCGTCACCGCCAACGGCGAGAAGACCGAGACCTACGACCAGGCCGCCGGCATCTTCGAGAAAATGGCGCTCGCCGAGGACTACCCCGAGTTCCTCACCCTGCCGCTGTACGAGGCGATGGAGTAAGCAAGTTCGAAAAGTCGGCGCCGGTGGGACGGTGAATGAGACAAGTCGCATCCCGACTTTCGTGCAGGCTAACCGGCAGCGCCGGTTAAGCGCAGCGGCCGAAACAAAAGTCGGCGCTGGCAGGACGGTGCCAACACAATGAAAACGGCGCGCCGGGCAACCGGGGCGCCGTTTTACCTATTGCGTCCCGACCACTCTCAAATAATCCAGCGATCTGTCATCCTTGACCTCGTCGTGAGGAATCAGCAGGTACTCCCACGGCTTGCCGCCAATGGAGCGGGAATGCTCGCTCGCATGGCCGCACCACTTCCGGCCCGCGCTGGCCTTGGCCCTGACCTCGTCGCTGCCCAGATCGGCCCGAGCCTTGGTTTCGCACATGAGGATGCAGTCCGCCGTTTCGGCGACGAAATCGGGAACGTATTCCGGCTGCTCGCCGCCGAGGCGGTAGAAAATCTGGAACTGTCCCTTCGCCGGCTTGAACCACTTCAGCGCCCCGCGCTCCAGCAGGCGCGAGAAGCGCAGTTCGGTATCCGAATCGAAGCGCTGCAAGGGATACAGACACTTTGAAAAACCGCCGAACAGCAGTTGCCGGATGCGGCCGACGTCCGTCAGCGTCTCGCGGTAGTCACGGGGCGCCTCGCCAGCCGCCACCGAAAAGCTGCACGGCTTCAATGCGGTGAAACCGCGCTTCACCTCGGCGATGTACTCGGTGGTGCCCTCGTCGAAGTGTGCGGCCATCTGGGCATGGATGTTCTCGGCGATGATGCGCCGATAGCCGTCCAGCACGTTGCGCAACTCGTCCTCCGAACCCAGCCGCGCCCGCAGACTGGCGACTGCCTGCCCAGCCAGATCGTAGAGCAGCGTCGCGTGGCTGTCGTAGTCGATGTCGTCGTAATCGATCAACGCATGGACGATGTAATCCTCCGGCCTGCGCTCGGCGATGCCCACCTGGGCCGCCAGCGTTTCCTGTTCGCCGCTCTTCAGGTTCTGGATCAGGATGTCGCGCTCCGCCGGTTGCAGGGAGGCGAAACCGCTCACGTCCAGCGTGAAGGGCCGGAAACCCGACGTCACCTCGCCGCTGGGCACGACGACGATGCGCGGAATGTCGATGCTCTTCGCGACGACCAATTCGGTCGCCTTCGCCACCACGGCGGTGATATCGACCGGCGCCTCCTCGGGGAGCAGCTCCGCCTGGGCCGGCGCCAGCCGGCTCGACACGGCCGCCGCGATCTCCGCTTGCAGCTCGGGCTTCAGCAGCGCCTCCCGCGTGGGCGCCTTCTCGCGCTGCACCTCATAGGTCGCAATCACGTCCATCACCACCCGCGCCACCTCCCGTTCGCGGGAGTCTGAGAATACTGGCTTGGCCGTGTCGCCATCCTTAGCCGGCATCGCCCCCTCCAGCGCCGCCTCGATGCTGGAGCGCACGTCCACGCTGGTCTTGCGCTCGTCCCGCTCCGGCGGCTCCAGGATCAGTTGCTGCAAGCGGATCGGCGAATCGGCCCGGTTGGCTTCGTCCACAATCTCCTGAAAACGATCATGAGCCACGATGTTGAGCCGATCCACCGCCGCCACGCCCGTGCGTTTGCCATAGGGCAGCCGCAAGCCGCGGCCGATGGACTGCTCGATCAGGGTGCGCGCATTGGCGGCCCGCAACGGCACGATGGTGTAGAGGTTGGTGACGTCCCAGCCTTCCTTCAGCATGTTTACGTGGATGACGATTTCGGTTGGCTCATCCACCGATTCCACCGCCAGCAGGCGGCGGATCATTTCCTCTTCATCCGCCCCCGACTTGCTGCTATCGACCTGGATCGCCTTGTCCCGATAGCGGCCGTCGAAGAAGCTCTCCGACTTGATCTGTTCCAGCAGCGCCGCCGCGTGGGTGGTGTCCCGCGCAATCACCAGCATGAACGGCTTCACCGCCGGCATGTCACCCAGATGCGCATTCTGGTGGGCGTAAGTCGTCAGCTCCACCTTGGTCGCCTCGTGCAGGCGCACGCCGTCGCGCAACTTGATGCCTTCCAGCGCCTCGGCCGAATACTGGCCGGCGTTGAAGTTGCGTTGGGTCACCACCGCCGGCAGCTTGACGAAGCCATCGTCCATGGCCCGCGCCAGCGGATAGTCCATCGCCACGTTGCGGAAGGGCTGCGGCCCGGCCTTGGTGCCCGTCTCGGTGAAGGGCGTCGCCGTCACCTCCAGCCCCAGCAGCGGCTTCAGCTCATTGATCGCCCGCACCCCGGCGCTGGCGCGGTAGCGGTGCGACTCGTCCATCAGCAGCACCAGATCGGGCAGTGCCGCCAGATAGTCGAAGTAGCTCTGGCCGATGTATTCGGAAAGCCGCTTGATGCGCGGGCTCTTGCCGCCGCGCACTTCTGAATTGATCTTCGAAATGTTGAATATGTTGATGGTCACCGGCGACAACAGGCCGACCTGCACCTGGGCCGCCCGCTGCTCGTAGTTGTCGCCGGTAATGATCTCCGGCGGCGCGCTGGCGAACTCGGCCACGCCCTTGAACACGTACTTGGGCGTGTTGGGCGTGAAGTCCTTGATCAGCTTGTCGTAGATGGTCAGGTTCGGCGCCAGCACGAAGAAATTGCGGATGCCGTGGGCCAGGTGCAGATAGCTGATGAACGCCCCCATCAGCCGGGTCTTGCCCACGCCCGTCGCCAGCGCGAAGCACAACGACGGAAATTCCCGCTCGAAATCGCTCAACTTCGGGAAAGCCGTTTGCACCTGGGCCAGAATCGCTGGCAGATCGCGCTCGCCATGGGCCAGCATGTCCGGCGCCAGGGCAATGGCCCGCGCCAGTTTTTCCAGGGATTCGCGCTGCGGCGCGCGCAGGCTGAGACGGCCCGCAAGGGAACGGACGACGTGTTCGGCGCTCATTGTTCTCCCTTCTTCTTCGCGTCCGATTGCGCAGTCTCAAGCTGCTTCACCATGCGGTCGAAATCGCTCTCGAACAACCTGTCCTGCACGATGCGGTACTTCTCGAACTCGCTTTCGGCATGGGCTTTCGCAAGCTCGGCACTAACCTTGCCAGCATCTTGCAGAATGTCCCGATCCCAGAGTTTCAGGAATCCGCCCAGCCGATCCTCCCAATCAGCCATAGTCATGGGGATGCGGCGCATGGCCTGCACTTCGGCCATGTCCAGATAGGCGGACACGATGCGTTCCATCTGAGCCAACTCAAACTCCGACAGATAGTTCTTGGCGATGGAGACGTCGTACTTGTGGATTTTTCCGCCGGGCGCCCCCTCCCAAGTGGTCAGCCCCATGGTCTCCTTGCGATGGTCGGCGCGATCCACGATCACTTCCGCCGCCGTCTGCCCATGGATGGCGTAATGCAGCTTGTTCTGCACGGCGGCGAAGAAGCGCTGGGTGGCCGTGGCCGTTGGATCGTAGTCCAGCGCAGTGGCATAGATATCCGTGATCTTCTGGTAGAACTTGCGCTCGGACAGGCGGATCTCGCGGACTTTTTCCAGTTGCCGCTCGAAGAATTCTTCCGACAACACGCTACCGCCCGCCTTGAGGCGATCCACGTCCATGACCCACCCCTGGATGGTGTAGTCCTTGACGATCTGATTGGCCCACTTGCGAAACTGCACCGCCCGTTCGTTTTCGATCTTGAAGCCCACGGCAATGATCGCTTGCAGGCTGTAGTGCTTGACCTGATAGCTCTTGCCATCCGACGCAGTTATTAAGTAATGCTTAACAACTGCCTCCTCCACCAGTTCGCTATCGGCAAAGATGCGCTTGAGGTGCTGGTTGATGGCCGGCACCGAAACGTCGTAAAGAGTCGCCATCATCTTCTGCGTCAGCCAGATGTTTTCATCCTCGTAACGCATTTCCACGGCTTGAGACTGGTCGCCTGTCGCCGCCACGAAGGTCAGGTATTCCGCCGCCGACGAGCGGACGAGTGAGGCTTCCCGCTTCTTGCTCACGCGCCGTCCTCCCCATCCTCGCCAAACAGCCCCGCCTGCTTCGGCTCGGCGGGCGGCTCCTTGTCCTCTTGGGCCATCGGCAGATTGGCGACATTTAGGCTGTAATCGTCGTGCCCCCACTCGCAGCGGGACAGCACCATCTTCGGCAGCTTCTTGATCGTGAGATTCGGCCAGCGCTGTGCAGCCGTCGCGGCGGTGACACCCCGAAAAGCGCTGCAACACACCAGCAGCGAACGCCCCTCGCTCACCTCCTCCGCCAGCGCCGTCAATTGCTCCACGCCCAGGGTCTGGGTCGTGACGTAGATGAAATCCGTCTCGCTCGAATGGCCCTGGCGCCAGTACTCGGTCTCGGACGGCGCGTAGCTGAAGCCTTCCAGCTTGCATACCGCCTCGGCCAGCATGGCCCCGTTGTACTCGGGATTCACCACCCAGTTGCCCCAGCGGTCTTTCTCCAGCAGCGAAGGCGCCAGCCGGTAATAGCGGAAGCCGCCGCCGCCCTGCCAATCCACCGCCTTGCTGATGCCGCCCGCGTCTTCGCCGTCAATGACCTTCTTCAAGCGCGGAATGATGTGCGTATGGCAGTGCTCGCCCAACTCGATCATGATCCAGCGCCGGCCCATCTTGTGGGCCACCGCACCGGTGGTGCCGGAACCGGCGAAGGAGTCGAGGACGAGGTCGCCGGGGTTGGTGGCGATTTCAATGGCCTGCCGCAGCAGACGTTCAGGCTTGGGGGTATCGAATGGAATAACGTCGCGGAACAGTGCCTGAATCTCTCGTTTAGCTTCCTGTGTATGCCCAACCTCTGTATGAGGCCACCAACTCCTGGGCACCATCCCGGCTTGAACCTCATTCAAGAACAGCTTTACCGCCGGCACATTATCTCCGTTAGCGCCAAACGCAATTCGCCCTTCATCGACCATTCGCCAGAAGTCAGTTTCGACCATCCGCCAGTGACTTCCTTTCGGTGGCCTAACTTCGCGGCCTGATGGTGTTCGCACTGAATACATAAGGCCATCATGGCGCTCTTCCGCCGCAAATATCGGCCCCAGGCGCCACGGTCCCCGTGGGTCGTTGTCGGGATTCGAGTATTTGCTAGCGCTCTTCTCGTCACGAGGAAGCAGGCGCCTCACCTTCTTCCAATCCGCTCCCATCGGCGCATAGATCAATACATAGTTGTGGCACGGTGAGATCGCCGCAGCATTGCTACGACCATAGAAGTTCTCCCACACGATCGACGAAATAAATGCCTTTCGCCCAAACACCTCATCGCACAACACCTTGAGGTAGTGCGCCTCGTTGTCGTCGATGGTGATCCACAACGAACCATCCTCGGATAACAAGCGCCGAATGATCTCCAGCCGGTCGCGCATCAGCGACAGCCAGATGGAATGCTCGACGCCGTCGTCGTAATGGGTGAAGGCGCTGCCCGTGTTGTAGGGCGGGTCGATGAACACGCACTTCACCTTCCCTGCGAACTCCGCCTCCAGCGCCTTCAAGGCCAGCAGGTTGTCGCCGAAGATCAGCCGGTTGTCGAAAAAGTCGACGCCGGTGACACGGTGCCTGGCGTGATACGAACGCTCCGGGTCTTCCAGCAGGATGCGCGGCTCCAGGCGTGGCCGGACATCCTTGCCGATCCAGGTGAGTTCGAGTTTTAGTTGTTTCTTCATACGTTCAAATGTTACCGGGCAAAGTGGCCAATACCTTCGCCCGCAGTGAAGCACAATCGACCGGATCGGCAAAGAGATCGATTTTCTCCTTGTCCCAAGTACCGTTTTCTACCGCCTGAAGCACCGTATTCCCGATCAATTCAATCCAGCGGGACAAGACGCCTAGCTCATCATTGGAGAGCCAGAATTCGTTGCCCTCGTGGAGCTTGGTACGAAGGAAGGCGAGATGCAAACAAAGCCAGACGCTATTTTGCAGGATCGGCTGGTGCGATGGGTCTGTTCCTAGATTGGGGATAGCATTCAGTACCTGCCGAGCAACCTGCACCGCCCGCCAAAGCTCCGTTGCCGATAGGCCATCGGGAAAGAGCCGTCGGCAGATCGAAGGGAAATTCCCGCCTTTCCCGTCCGGCGGCCCCGGAGTCCGATCAAACAACAAATTCGGATTGGCCAAAGGGGCAGTCACCAAGTCCGTCCAGCCGTTGCCGGTGATGCGGCATGCAAGCGCTTTGCTGGCTTCTTCCAGGGTAAAGATGCGTTCCGCCGGTGGTGGATCGCCTTTACCCGGCTTGTAGATGTAGGTAACACCTGCAAGCGCCAGGGTTGCCTTCAGCCGACACTGATCTTCATCCAAGGCCGAAAAGTCTTGTGCCTGTACGGCATTCTGAAAATTACGGTACTGGGTAACTTGAGCACCAAAGGCCTCTTCCGCGTTATCAAGGCAAATAAAAGTTGCCAACACTTCGGCCGGATGTGCATCGTAGAACGCAGGCGGTTCGCGGGCGATGGTACCCGCCGTCTGTGCCCCATTGACGATACTCAGGTTGCGAAACTTGAAGCGCCCCTCCCCACAGGTTTCGTCACGTTGGCCAATCTGATCCAGCGAATCACAGAGGAAAGTAACACCGTTGTTGAAGTAAAAAAGATTGCTTGCTCCCTCACGCAGGGTTTGGTTGATACCATCGTTCACTGCCGTAGCCCCGCGAAAGCGCCGGATGTTTCGTGCCACCAACTGATCGCCATGTCTAGCCGATAGCTCTGCCAATCGTTTGGCGGAAAGCCGACCATAGACTGCACGCAACGGCGGAGGACCAAAACCGTAGTGATGGAGTACCACTTCTTCGTCATCCACTGGCATAGGCGCCTGTAGGTCAATAAGGGCCTGATGCACCCCGATCAGGCCGCGACGAAGAAACGAGAGGTAATCCGGACGCTCCTTGTTAAAAAGCCGCTCCAGATTGGAAAACTCCAGTAGCCGGTCCTCGTGCAGGGGGCCACCGGTATAAACGAGTGCAAAGCGGACGATCACTCCGCCTTGATCCATTGCAGCCTTGATCTGGGGTACGCGCTGATTCAGTGCCGCATTGAATTCATTGAAGCGATGGTTCAGGAAGGCCTTCACGCCTGCCACAAAGCTATTGCATTCGGACAAAGGAGGTTCGCCTACCCCTGCTTCAATGTACTTCGATTGAACCAGCCAGATGACATTGGTCGGTGAAAGGTAGACCGAGTCTATGCCGTGATCCTGCCCACCGTCGATTGAAGCAGCTATGGCATCAGCTTCGGTAGCACCAGCCTCGGCCACGAGGAAGAATGCCGCCAACGCCTTCGACAGAAAATTCTTGCGCTGGTCGCCAGCATCCTTACCAATGCCTGCAATTTTGCCGGCAAATCGCCTATCCAGCTCCTGCACCAGCGAAACGAGTTCAATCGGCTGCGTCATGTCAATTCCCACTCGATTATGAAACAGGGGAGGCATTCGCTGGTTTGCTTCATTGCCTCTTCAAGCTCAACGATCAAGGCCTCTCTCTGCTTATCGATTTCATCCTGCCGATCAAAGATCATGCGACGCACTTGGGTTCGCTTCTGCTCCAATGTGCGTTGCTGCCTCTGCCATGAGACCTTCTCCTCCAGATGAGGCGCCGTCGCAGCAGCGCGGCGAATTTCCTTGATCTGCTTGTCCAGTTCCTTGACCTCGTTCTCCAGCCCGACCTTGAGGTCGTCCGCCCAGGCATCAAGTTTTTCGACCTCGGCTTCGAAATAGCTCAGGTTGCGCTGGTTGATCTCGGTGAGCGCTTCGCCTTTGCGACGCTCCAGTTCCTGCGTCAGAGGCGGCATGGGTTCGCCGAAGAGACCAACAGGCAACTCGGTGGCGGGCAGGCGCAGCAGCTTGGCTCCGTCGTCGTCGGCCAGCGGCTGGCCATGGTCATCGACGGCGGCGACGATGAGGCGCTGCTCTTCGCGGCCCAGGGCCTTGACGCTGAGCAGGACAAGCTGCAATTGCCCCGTGCGCCCGCGCAGGGCTTCGAGGGTGGCGATACGGCCG
>JANJVS010000177.1 GCA_024709955.1 Rhodocyclaceae bacterium | reverse complement strand
GGTGCAGCTCGACGCGCTCGGCAAGCGGTTGGCGCTGATCGCCGGCGGCGTCGTCGGCCTGATGTTCGTCGCCGGGCTGCTGCGCGGCGACGACTTGGTGCGCACCGCGATGACCGCCATCGCCCTGGCCGTGGCGGCGATTCCCGAAGGCCTGCCGGCGGTCGTCACCGTGACCCTGGCGCTGGGCATGCACCGCATGGCCAAGCGCCACGCCATCGTCAAGAAGCTCGCCGCCGTCGAGACCCTCGGCTGCACCACGGTGATCTGCTCCGACAAGACCGGCACCCTGACGCTCAACCAGATGACCGCGCGCGTGCTGTATTGCCAGGGGCGCCGCTATACCGCGAGCGGCGAGGGTTATGCCGCCACGGGCGCCATCGTCGACGCCGACGGCCGGCCGGCTGGGAATCTCGCGCCGGTGCTTGCCTGCGCCGCGCTTTGCGCCGACGCGCGCCTGCGCGACGGCGAACTGATCGGCGATCCGACCGAGGGGGCGCTGCTGGCGCTGGCGGCCAAGGCCGGCCTTGACGCCGAGACCCTGGCCGCCCGCACCCCGCGCATCGCCGAGATTCCTTTCGACTCGGCGCACAAGTTCATGGCCACCTTCCATCGCGACGGCGACTCTGTACAGCTGTGGCTCAAGGGCGCTCCCGACGTGCTGCTGGCCCGCGCGAGCCGCCACCTCGGCCCGGCCGGCGAGGCGCCGCTCGATGCCGCCGCGCGCGCGGCCTGCGCGGCGGAGAACGCGGCGCTGGGCGCGCAGGCCCTGCGCGTCCTGGCGCTGGCCGGCCGGCGCATCCCCGCGCGGGACTTCGACCCGGACGGCGACCTGGCGGCATGGACCCGGGAGCTGACCCTGCTCGGCCTCGTCGGCATCATCGATCCCCCGCGCGCCGAGGCGCGGGAGGCGATCCGCGTCTGTGGCGCGGCGGGCGTCCAGGTGAAGATGATCACCGGCGACCATCCGGTCACCGCCGCCGCGATCGCGCGCGAACTCGGACTGGCGGGCGAGGCCCACGAGGGACGCGAGCTCGACGGCCTCGACCAGGCGGCGCTCGCCGCGCTGGTCGAGCGCAGCGCGGTGTTCGCCCGCGTCGCCCCGGAGCACAAGCTGCGCATCGTCGCGGCGCTGCAGGCGCGGGGCCATGTGGTGGCGATGACCGGCGACGGCGTGAATGACGCCCCGGCGCTCAAGGCCGCCGACATCGGCGTCGCCATGGGCATCACCGGCACCGAGGTGACCAAGGAGGCCGCCACGCTGGTGCTCACCGACGACAACTTCGCCTCCATCGTGCGCGCCGTCGAGGAGGGGCGCACGATCTACGACAACATCGTCAAGTTCGTGCGCTTCCAGCTGTCCACCAACATCGGCGCGATCCTTACCGTGCTCGGCGCTCCCTTCCTGGGGCTCGCCACGCCGTTCACGGCGATCCAGATCCTCTGGGTGAATATCATCATGGACGGCCCGCCGGCGATGACGCTGGGCGTCGAGCCGGCGCGGCCGGGGATCATGCGCCAGCCGCCGCGCGCCGCCGACGCCTCCATCCTCTCCTGGCGGCGCATGTGGCGCATCGCGCTCTACGGCCTGACCATGGCGGTGGGCACGCTCGCCGTCTATGCCTGGAGCCTGGAAGAGAGCGGCGCCGCCAAGGCCATGACGCTTGCCTTCACCACCTTCGTGCTCTTCCAGTTCTTCAACATCTTCAATGCCCGCGCCGAGAACGGCAGCGCCTTCAACAGCCAGTTCTTCAGCAACGGCAAGCTCTGGCTGGCGCTCGGCGCCGTCGTCGCCCTGCAGGTCGTGGTGGTCCATTGGGGACCCGCCCAGCGGGTCTTCGACACCGTCGATCTGACGCTCGCCGAATGGGGCCTGGCGGCGCTGGTGGCTTCCAGCACGCTGCTGCTGGAGGAAGCGCGCAAGCTGGTCCTGCGCGTCCTCGGCGCGGCGCGGCGGACCGGGTAACGCCCCGGAAGCTCGCGGGCAACAAGACGCGCTGGTCGCGCGGAGCGGACTTACGCGCCGGCCAGCGCCTGGTCGATGTCTTCCAGCAGGTCGGCCAGATCCTCAAGCCCGGCGGAAATCCGCACCAGTCCCTCGCTGATCATGTGGGCCTGGCGCTCTTCGGGCGTATAGAAGGAGTGCGTCATGCTGGCGGGATGCTGGGCCAGGCTTTCGGCGTCGCCCAGGCTGACGGCCCGGGTGATCAGCCGCAGGCGGTTCATGAAGCGGCGGCCGGCCTCGATCCCTCCCTTGAGCTCGAAGGCGAGCATGCCGCCGGGCAGCTTCATTTGCCGTTTCGCCAGCTCGTGCTGCGGAAACGAGGGCAGGCCGGGATAGTGGCAGACCTCGACCTTGGCGTGGCCGACCAGGCGCTCGGCGATGCCCTGAGCGTTCTCCGAGTGCCGCTGCATGCGCAGGGCGAGCGTCTTGATGCCGCGCAGGACCAGGAAGGCGTCTTGCGACGACAGGACGGCGCCCGTCATGTCCTTGATGCCGTAGAAACGCACCTGATCCAGGGATTCCTTGGGGCCGACGATGGCGCCGGCGATCAGGTCACCGTGGCCGCCCAGGTATTTCGTCGCGGAATGCACGACGTAGTCCGCGCCCAGTTCGAGCGGGCGCTGCAGGTAGGGCGTGCAATAGGTGTTGTCGACGACGACCTTGGCGCCATGGCGGCGGGCCAGGTCGGCGATCGCGGCGATATCGACCAGCCGCATGTTCGGGTTGGCGGGCGATTCGAAGAACACGACCTTGGTGGCGGGGCCGATCGCCGCGGCGAGATTCGCGGGCGCGGTGAGATCGACATGGGTGATCTTGACGCCGAACTTCGCCAGGCCGTGGTTGAAAAAGCCGAACGTGCAGCCGTAGAGCGTCTTGTCGGCGATGACCTCGTCGCCCGGCTGCAGCAGCGTCCAGAGCAGCGAGGTCGTCGCCCCCATGCCGGAGGCCGTGACCAGCGCGGCCTCGCCGCCCTCGAGATTGGCGATGCGTTCTTCGAGCAGCGCGGTCGTCGGATTGCCCACGCGCGAATAGACGAAGCCGGCCTGCTCGCCGGCGAAGCGCGCGGCGCCGTCTTCCACCGTGGGAAACGTGTAGGTGGAACTCAGGTAGAGCGGCGGATTGAGCGCTCCGTGGCCGGCGTAGGGGTCGTAGGCGTGGTGGATGGCGCGGGTGGAAAAACCCTTGCCGGAATTTTCGGATTTGGCCATGGCAGTCCTCGGTTTCGTGCCGAAATTCGGCTTGGGGCGACGATACCACCAAGCCGGTTTCTTCCGGAACGGGAATGGCCGCTGTGGCGCCGAGACTTCCATTTCGGGGGCGGAAAGTAAAAACGCCCCGCGAGGGGCGTCTTTACTTGATGCTTGGCGGGCCAGAAGATATGCCAACACAAACTGTCTACCCCGCAATGGTTGAATCGTACCCGAAGCAGCCTGCTAGAACAACGAGTAACTTTATCTGGGATTTATTTCGCTACCAGTGTAACGATCTTTCCATTTGATTTCTCGCAGGTACCTTTCGGCAATAACCCAGATCGCCATGATAGGGAACATTTAACCCTATCCCCATCCAGCGAATGCAAAATCGGATCAGTTGAGTAATAACGATGATCAGTATCCATGCCGGCGGAAATTTGCTGGTAATGCTTGCTGCTAAAACCATATCTTCGTTTTAATTCAGAGAGGTTCTCGTCGCGTCGAATGGCGAATCCTTTTGCCTCATATATCTTGTCATTGACATGGATAGACATTGTAGGCGGCGCTTGCCCTTCGTGAGTAAAGCTTCCAATGACAGTTTCCGTACCATCCTGCGAGACCAGTTGATGAGTATGACTAGCACACCCACCCAGACCAACTATGGCGCCAAAGGCAACTAAGATCATAGATAACTTCATCGACATCTCCACAGTTCTAATTCGTCAAATTGGCTATCACTGTTGCTGCAGACTTAAAGGGAACTCACGACCACCAACTGCGCAAACACCATCCGCTGCATAGAGATGCGTATTCCATTGGCAGTTCATTTCCGCACCGTCATCTGCCATCAGGCTGGTCTTTGCAGTGTGCATATGCTGACGATGCCGAAACGGCTCACCCTGGGTTTGCTCTTTGGATGGGGGCCCCAACTTCCAATCACCCCGATAAACCTTGCCGTTGAGGGTCGCGTCGATTATGTCGGCGCCGAGCCGATTTAGGGTCACAACGGCCGACAGGGTGTCATTTCCGGACTTCATCGATCCGGTGGACGTGCATGCAGCCAGGGCGATTGTGCTAGCTGCCAGAAGGATCAGTTTGGGATTCATGGCGTATTCTTCCTCACTTCAATACGAAACGCGCCGTTGCGGCAGGCTTGCCGGGCAGGTTTACCAACGCGATCGCCTTGGTCCCTGCTGCCACCTTGAAGTTGCCCTTGGCTTCAAGTTTGTCGCCGGCCGGTTTGAGTTCCACCTCCTGCTTGTCCGAGCCCGCCAGCAACGTCACCTTGGCGCTGGCCTTGGAAACATCCACCGCCTTGCCGTGATCACGCAGATGCAGTTGCAGTACATCGGGCTTGGCGACAAGTTCATAGTCCATATCCTTGACCTCGGTCACGATCCCGCCGTGCAGAGGTTTGTGTTCATGTCCGTGCTCATGGCCATCGGCGGCGAATGCCGCGCCAGTCGAGGCGATGAAAAGGGCAGTCATCAGGTGGATTGCTTTCATGTTGTTTCCTTTCGTCGTGTCAGTTATAAAAAATCAGAGGGCTTCCCGTTCGCTGCTGGACATCAGGTTTTCAGCATCCTTGCGGCCGAACATCCAGAACAGCGCGGGGGTCAGGAAGGTATCCAGCAGGGTGGAACTGATGAGGCCAGAGAAGATCACCACGGCCACCGGATGAAGAATCTCGGTGCCGGGCCGTTCCGCCTCGAACAGCAGCGGCGCCAGGGCAAAGGCAGTCACCAGCGCCGTCATCAAGACCGGCGATAGCCGTTCGAGCGAACCGCGCAGAATCATCTTGTGATCGAAGGACTCCCCTTCCATCCGCATCAGGTTGATGTAATGGCTGACCTTGAGGATGCCATTGCGCACGGAGATACCGGCCAGGGTAATGAAGCCGATCAGCGCAGCGACCGACAGCGGCTGGCCGGAAATCCACAAGCCGA
>JANJVS010000084.1 GCA_024709955.1 Rhodocyclaceae bacterium | reverse complement strand
GTTCTCATTCAGGCGACGAGTGCGACGGGGGGGGGGGGTGGGGGGGGGGGGGGGGGGGTGGGGGGGGCGAGGGTGTAGTAGCCAAAACAGCTGGAGACAGGCAGAGGCGGACCCCCGACAACGCGCCCCGCCCCCAAAACGCCCCCGGTCGCACTCGTCGCCTTATTTATAACAGGCCCTAGCCACGATCGCATTCGGCACGCATAGAATGCCGCCGCCGCGGCCCTTGCGGGTCCGGCTGTCGGCGGCGTCCCCGCATGCCGGCATCCCCTCTGCCAAAAACAAGAATGGAGTGGTTCCGATGCGTCTTCAATTGTCCGCCGGCGCCTGCCGGCGCCTGCTGCGGCTCGGCTGCGCCGCGCTGTTTGCCCTGTCCGCGTCCGCCGCCGGCGCGGTCGAACCGCAGGTGGCCCTGGCCACCACCAATGCCGCCTATGTACTGCGGGCGGACGGCAGCCTCTGGTCGCTCAGCCAGTCCGGCGGCGCGCAGGTGGCCGCCGACGTGAAGCAGCTCGCCTGGATCGAGGAGTACAACACCGCCCATGCCCTGAAAAGCGACGGCACGGTCCATGCGCTGAGCCGCTGGGGCGACGGGCTGGAGAGCAGCGTGGGCGGCGGCTATCAGGCCATCAGCGGCGACATCGGCCTGAAGACGGACGGCACGCTCTGGAACCTTTCCTCCGGCGCCCAGATCGGCAGCGAGGGCGGCTTCGCGCGCATCTGGGGTTTCGGCAATACCAACTTCGCCAGCAAGGCGGACGGCAGCCTGTGGGCCTGGGGCATTTCGGAACTCGGCAATTTCGGCGACGGCACGGTCTCCAGCACCGCCTCGACCACTCCGAAACGGGTGGGCACCGCCTATGCCGATATCGCGAACCATGGCAGCAGCTTCTATGGCCTCGGGAATGATGGCAGCCTGTGGGCCTGGGGTGACAACGCCTATCGCCAGCTGGGGACGGGGCGGTCGAATGCCTGCAACCCGGCCAATGCCATGATCATCTGCGAGGCCACCGCGACGCAGATCGGCAGCGGCTTCGCGCAGGTCGCGGCGGGCACCAATTTCGCCATGGGGGTGAAGGCGGACGGCTCGCTGTGGAACTGGGGCTACAACGATGGCGGCCAGCTGGGCACGAACAACAACCACTGGGCCGGCCAGCCGCAGAAGATCGGCGACGGCTATGCCGCCGTGGCCGCCGGCTACGCCCAGAGCTTCGCCCTCAAGACCGACGGTACGCTCTGGGCCTGGGGCGACAACCGGGGCGGGGATCTCGGCGCCGACGACGCGCAGAATGCGCACTGGCAGTCGTACTACGTGCCCTTCCAGATCGGCAGCGGCTTCGCGCGGCTCTGGGGCGGCGTATTGGCGAAATTCGCCATGCGGGACGACGGCAGCGTCTGGACCTGGGGCAGCGCGCTGTTCCGCGAGTACAAGCCGACCCAGCATCTCGCCGCCGGCCTGTCGAGCGGCGCCCAGACCCGCGCCGACTGCCTGTTCGACTGGGCGGAACAGCGCTACGGCGCCTTCCTTTCCCCCGCCGGCGCCGTCTCCGCCACGGCGGGCGACTACCGCTACCGCTATTACAGCGGTTCACGCGCCTACCTGGCCGCCAAGGGGAGCGACTACCGGCTGTACTACCTCGCCGCCGGCGGCACGCCCGCCGACCTGGGCGACGTTGGCGACTGGCTGACGCAGGCCGGGTGCCCGTGATGTTCCGGCCGCCGTGGGGCGGGCCAGTGGCGGCACCGCCGGAATGCGGCGGCCGCCGCCGGAGTCGCGCGCGGCGCCGCCCTCAGGCCGGCTGCAGCGTCAGTTCGTCGAGGGGCGCGCCCCAGGCCGCGGCCAGCGCGTCGCGGCCCGCGCCGGCGGCGAAGCGCCACTCGCCGGACTTGCGGCGTTCGAGGCGCAGCGCGGATTCGCCGAAACGCAGGACGTAGCCCGCCGCGTCGGCCTGCTCCCAGCGGCCGAGCAGGCTGCGGCTGGTGATGCCGGCCTCCTCGGCGGCGAGGGAGAAGTCGAGTCGCAGGCCGGCCTCGCCGCGCCGGTTGAGGCGCAGCCGCGCCTGGCAGCGGCCGTGCCGGCCGGCCAGGGTCGCGTGCAGGTTCCAGGGGGCGAAACGCAGCCCTTCCTTGGCGAGGATCCAGACCATCGGGCCGAAGTCGGGGCGGGTGTCCCGCGCCAGCTCCGGGTCGGCGCGCATCATGCGCCAGATGGCGTAGCCCGCCGTGTCCGCCGCCGCCATGTTCACGACGCCGAACAGCAGCAGGCTGCCGGCCAGGCCCGGCGGGATGACGCCGAGCCAGGCGCCGACGGCGCAGATCAGCGCGCCCATCAGGCCGAGCAGCGCGCCGGCGGTGCCGAAGGAGACGACCATCTCGCCGGCGAGGAAGGCCCTGGCCCGGCCGGCCTGGCCGCGGTCGAGGAAATGCTGATAGACGCGGTTGTGGGGCGCGCGGCGGCGCAGTTTCTCGATGTCCGCCATGGGGCTCAGTCGGCGTTGAGCATGCGCTCGACGTAGCGCGCGATGAGGTCGACCTCGAGGTTAACCCTGGCGCCGGGATGCAGGCGCTTGAGGGTCGTCACCGCGACGGTGTGCGGGATCAGGTTGATCGAGAACTGACGGCCCTTGACCTTGTTGGTCGTCAGCGAGACGCCGTCGACGGTGACCGAGCCCTTGCGCGCGATGTACTTCGCCAGCTTCTTCGGCGCCGCGATCACCAACAGGTGCGACTCGCCGACCGGCTCGAACTTGACCACCGCGCCGACGCCGTCCACGTGGCCGGAGACGAGGTGGCCGCCGATGAAATCCGACAGGCGCATCGCCTTCTCCAGATTCACCTCGCCGCCCTCGATGTCGAGGCCGACGGTGCAGTCGAGGGTCTCCTTCGAGACATCGACCTGATAGGCATTTTTCTTTTTGGCGACGACCGTCAGGCACACGCCGTTGTGGGCGATGGAATCGCCGAGGGCGACGTCCTTGAGGCCGAGGGCGGGCGCCTCGACGGTGAGACGCAGGCCCTCTTCGAGGGGCTGCAGCTGGGTGATCTTGCCGGTGGCGGCGACGATGCCGGTGAACATGGTTGGTTCCTTCTGCGGAAAACGGACGGGGCGGATGCTAACACCCCCCCGCGCAAAAGTCGGCGCTGGCGGGACGGTGCCGACTACATTCCCGGCAATTTCAAGTGGATGAACTCTTCGGAAGGCTGAGGTCCATCACGACAGCTTCGATATGAACAGCGCCCGAACTCAACGACCGGGCTTGTTCGTCCAGTTTCTCACGAAGTTCGTGCAATTCCAGTTGGCAGCTTTTGCCGCCACCAACACGGCCATACCAGCCGACGAGATAGACGCCATGACTGTGATGTGAGCCAATCAGATAGCGATCACGAAGTTGTGACTCCATGTCCGTATCAAGCGCCCTATTCCAACAGCGTTTGACCTCGATGATCACGTCGATTGGCTTCTCTCCATGCCGAACCGCTTGAATCAGCAAGTCGAGGCTTTCTCCCCGCCCCTTATCCGGCCAGTTGCGAAGCTCGACCTCACGGTTGATCAGCACGCCGCGCCGATTGAGGTCGTTGGACAAATGGAACTTGATGAAGTCCGACAGGCGCCCCTCGCTTTTGGGTACTCCGCTTGCTTCGTCCCAAAGGAAAGGTGCCAGCGGAGTCATGCCGTGCAGGCTTAGCTGCAAGCGGGCCAGGGATTCCAGAACGACGCCTTGCAGCTCGCTCGCAGTCCGTATGACCCGTGCGGCGGGATCGCCAAGGAGGCCCAGTAATTCGTCCAAGCGCAATGCCTGCCATTGCGTGTTCATCGCGTTGGTCCTGGCCTGGAAGCAACTCCATTTCAGCCAGTCGCGGTCGGGTAGCGCGGCGGCGATCTGCTCCAGCGCCTCGACCGCAGGCCAGGTTCCCGCCGCTTTCAGGTTGCCGATGAGACTGTCGCGAAATTCCTTGATGTGGTCACGTATCGAGGGCGAATAACCACCTTGATGCACCGGGTCTTGGGCGGCTGGGAAACGAGTTTCCATCCATAAGTACAACTCCGCCAGTTGCTCCTCGTTAAGCGAATACGTGGGCTCTTGCGGCTGGTGCCAACGCATGTCATGAGCGGCTTGCCCAATAAACGACTCGGAAAATTCAGGTTCCTTTGCGAGCAATGCCGATAAGGCCGGCCAACTGCTGGCGCCATCGTGGATCAGCAGCAATGCGGCGGCATCACTGCGAAGTGCCATGTCGTCTATCTGCGCGAGGAAATGAAGTGCGCGCTGGCGGCCGACGGGTTCGCCACGTTTCAGGAGGGCTTCCAGAATCGTCCGCCGCGATTGGGTTTTGTATCGGGCCTCATCTAGCCGGCAGACGAGGCCCTCAACGAAGGCCGGCCCCCAAAGAAAATCGTATTCGTATAACGAAGAAAGGCCGTGTTCCCGAAGGTCATCTTTGTCGATGTAGCGTAGCGTAGCGTAGCGCAGCGTCGACTACGGCTTCCGGAGCGTAGCGATAGGCTTCGCGACGGAGCGCCTGCAACCAGCCCTGTTTCTCATGGTAGCCGCCCATGATCAACGGCGCCCACTCCGCCCAATGTTCGCCTTCCAGATGAGCGAGACGGTCAGGAGCGGTCTGGCTCAACACCTCGAAGGCGAATAGTCCGGCGACATCCTCGAAGAAAAACGAGTTGGATGAATACAGCTTGTCCCTATCAGGTGAGGCATGGCGGAGGTATTCCATTGCAGCACCCCCGATACGGCTCCTCATATCATCCGCAGCCGCTTGCCAACCCGGCAACTCATCAGGATTTTTCGGCCAAGCATAGTTGCGCGCGTCCGGCGTTAGCGTTAATTCAAAGGCCAACTTCGGCCATGACGCATGATCACCTCTCTCGCATCGTTCGAGTGCGGTACGTACCCTTTCCTCTGGCGGTGGATCAAGCAGAACTGATTGACGCTTCTTTCGGCGCTCCTGGCTGTCGCACCAGTTTTCGCGCGCTCGTTGAGTCGCCGATGTTTTGAATCGCATGGGATGTACCAGCCAAGCGACTGCCTTTCGCAAGACAATATCCGGACTCTTCTCCGGTCTTTTCAGAGCAATTCCGCAACGGGCGAGAATGCGGTTGGTGATATCCAGAGGCGCATCGGATCGGAGTAGATTGCCGATCAACTGCGATGCGCAGCGATACTCCGTCTTCGAGAGTGTCGTATCGAGCAAATCAAGCAGCCAGGGGAGATCATCCTGGCGTGCGATATGGTCAGAGAAAACCAACGAGCCTACTTTGTCGGGTGGTATCACGCTCAGCAGCCGTCTCAGTAGTAGCCGCCGCTTTCTTGTATCCGCAAGTGGATCATCAACCTGCGGTGCGTCGGGGTCGAGAAACAGATGCTCATGTTGATTCAAGAATATAAGCAGCGTCTCAACCACAGCATCAAGCACTTCCGGTTCATCGATGAACGACCAGGCGGCATGCGCCAGTCCAGCTTTCAGCTTGCCCGTGCCGTAACCAGGATGAACGACATGGCGCGTTGCCCAGGCCAAGGCGGTCGGCATGTGAGAGGGGTTCAGCGTCTTGAAGAACGAACCGTCGGAAATGCTGATATCGAAATCGCCGACGAAACGGTCATCGTCTGTCCCGAGAGGACCAGCAAAAAACTCTTCGGCGGTGAGATGGTTTGGCCACAAGGCATGGAGCGCCATTTTCCTCAGCCGCCGGTCGGGGTCCGGCCCGGCGGCGCCTAGCGCGAGCGGCTTGATGGCGGCGAGGGTCGGGCCATCATCGAGCCCTACGATCACGTGGGTGGCCGCGATCCTCAGGTAGTAGTCTTCCTCGCCGTCGAGTGCAATCTTCACGAGGTCGCCGGCGAGTTCCAGCACGCCACACCAGCGTGCCATGTCCAGCGCGAAGTCACGGCTATGACGGTATCGCTTCTTATCGAGAATCCATGGGCGTAATTGCTCGGCGAGACCCGGATGGGACAGTTTGCGCAGCGCGCGCTGCGGCAGGTCATGGGAAAACAGGGTCTGTTGTTCGATCTTCTCCAGCAGCGATTGAACGAGGCTTACCTTGTCGGCATTCGTCAATGCCGCGCCATCCACATGCAGAAGCGATTCAGGTTGCCGGTCGATCAGGTATTCCAATACCGGCCGGTCAAGGGAGGCGAGCCATGCGGCCGTTTCGTGCAGCTTGGGAACCAGCTTGCCGCCGTCGGCGAATTGGAGGGGCCGCAGTCGTTGATGGGTTTCAGTGCCGGTAGTTTTTAGATACCAGGCCGCGAGGAATTCGGCAAAAGACTGCTGCGCGAACCCCATTCGTTCGCGGCCGAGTCCGGTGAATAGCCCGGACATTTCCAGTGCCTCGCGGAGCACTCCCTCGTCAACGCGAAACTCGCCGCCGCTTTGGCGCTCCTTGCCGGTCAGATCGGCCAGTGCGCAGTCGCCGGTCGGGGTGTCCTGAATCCGTCCCGTCCAGAGCGCCGAGTGACCGCACAAGATTAGGGCGCAGGCCAGTCGGCCGGCGACCGTCATGCGCTGTCTCGGGTCAATCAGATAGCTTCGAGAACGCCGCTCCGGGTTGTTTTCCTCGCAAAGCGCCAAGATCCCTTTTTCATACAGTTCGGCCTTGCTGTCGGAAAGCGAACCGTCTTTGCTCCATTGCGAGAAAAGAAATTCCAGGGTCACCGGGCGGCTGGCGAGCGCTTCGATTTCGCGTCGCCGTATTTCTTCCAGCAAGGTGTTACCGTCAAGACTGCGGGTGTCGGCGGCTATCGCAACGTCGACGCGGCGTAATGGACATATTTCAAAAACGCCGAGGTTTTCCGCCTGATCCGCCTCCCAGATGTCCTTGACCGCTACTTCAAGGCTGTCTTGCCAGGCGGCAGTACGGCTGGCGATGCGCAAAAAGAAGCGTTCTGGGTGAGTGACCCGTTGGCGCAACTGTTCGGCAAGCCATTTGTTCAAGTTCGGGATGTCGTTGAGGGCTTCGTCGAGACTGTCGAGCAGGACGACGAGCCGGGCACCCTGTTGGTACGCCTCATAATCCGGGCCGCGAAACAGTTCGTCACCCAATCGCTGCAATTCACCGCTACCGAAGGTGTTCAGGTTGCGGTACAGGAGGCGTGTGCCTTCCGGCAGCGAATCGGCAAGGGCATCGCGTTCGTCGATGAGGGATCGGCTTTTCCCCATACCGGCTTCGCCCAGCAATATCAGGGCCGGCTTCTCCCGTAGTTCCGCCAGGGGGACGGCGCGATTGGGGTAAGCCCAGGCATACTCGCTTTCCGGGTCCGCGAGAAAGCCGCCATCCGATGAATAGCTGCTATCGCGGGCAACCCAGAAGCGTTTCCATGGATATTTGATACGCACGGTTACGGCGACTCAGCGTTCGGGCGAAGCATCTGCCTTGACGAGACCGGCAAGAATGATCTGTCGCAGCGGTTCGACATCCGCGCGCTGGACGCAGGCGATGGAGGCACGGATGTAGGCATTCGGCACGCTGTCGTCGAGCGAACGGCCATAGTCGATGGGACCGTAGCCGTTGGCCATGGCGATGAGGTCGGTGAAGAGTCGCGTGATCCTGCCGTTCAGTTCGAGGAAGGGATGCAGGGCGATCAGTTCGCCCTGATAGTAGGCCAGTCGTTCCGCGAAGCGCGCCGTCGGCCAGGCGCGTGCGTCCTTGAGGTAATTTTCGGCTTCGAGTTCGCCGAAAATACGTTTGGCCTCGGGCTCCAGGAACACGGCGCGGCAGAACAGGGAATCGCCCTTGGCCATATCCACCGTGCGATAAACGCCTGCCCAGTCGTAGAGTGTGGCGAACGTCCGCCGATGCAGCTCCCGAAAATAGGCTTCGTCGAAACGGGTCGCGGGTGCGAGTTCGGCGACGAAGACCTGATAGGCCTGCTGCAGGAGTGATTCTTCTATTTCGCCAAGCAGTTCGGCGTCCTGGATGTCCAGGCGGTTGGCCGGGATTTCCGTACCCGGCAGGTAGATGTCACTTGCCTCGAACCGATACTTGGACACGCTGGCGTTCCATCAGCATCTTGGCCTGGGCCTTGACTTCCCGTGACTTGGTCGGCGCGTACCCCTCGATGCGCATCGAATTGCGCACGGCCTGGGCGATCTGGTCCTTTAGCTTGGGAGTCAGTTGCATGACGCGTCTCAAGTTCCGTATTGGATGCAAAGCCTATCATCAAACCGTCATTCGTCGGCATTCGGCATGGGCTCGGCGCGGCCGGCTACATGATCCAGGCGGCGAAGAAGTCGGCGCTGGCAAGACGGTGGCTCAGCGCTTGGCCGTCGCCTGGCCCAGCACCGGCAGGAACTGCTGCGCCGGCTGGTAGCCGACCACGCGCAGGCCGGCGATCTCCTGGCCGGCCTTGTCGAAGAAGATGATGCCGGGCGGGCCGAACAGGCCGAAGCGCTTGAGCAGCGCCTTGTCGTCCTCGTTGTTGGCGGTGACGTCGGCCTGCAGCAGCGTGAACTCGCCCATCTTGGCGGCGACCGCCGGGTCGGCGAAGGTGAATTTCTCCATCTCCTTGCAGCTCACGCACCAGTCGGCGTAGAAGTCGAGCAGCACCGGCTTCTGGGAATTGGCGAGGCGTGCGTCGAGCTCGGCGACCGACTTGATGCGCTCGAAGGCCGGACCGTGGGCGACGGCGGCGTTGGCCGCGCCGGCGCGCAGGAAGCCGAGGGGCTGCAGCGGATCGCGCGCGCCGCCGAGCAGGCCGACGAGCATCGCCGCGCCGACGAGCAGCAGCACGACGCCGATGCCCTTCCAGAAGCGCTGCCAGCCGCCGGCGTGAGGCGGCAGCGGGTCGAGGGCGTGCAGGTAGATCGCCGGTACGATCAAGAGCGCCGCCCAGCCGGCCATCGTCGCCCAGCCCGGCAGCACCGGCGAGACGAGCCAGAGCGCGGTGGCGAGCAGCACGACGCCGAAGAACTTCTTGACCGCCTCCATCCAGCCGCCCGGCTTGGGCAGGAAGGAGCGCGAGAACACGCCGACGACGAGCAGCGGCGCGCCCATGCCGAGGGCCATGGCGAACAGCGCGGCGCCGCCGAGCAGCGCGTCCCTGGTCTGGGCGATGTAGAGCAGCGCGCCCGCCAGCGGCGCGGCGACGCAGGGGCCGACGATGAGGGCGGACAAGGCGCCCATCAGCGCGATGGCGGACAGCGAGCCGCCCTGCCGGTTGGCGGTGTCGGAAAGCTTCGACTGCAGCGCGGCGGGCAGCTGCAGCTCGTAGAAGCCGAACATCGAGAACGACAGCACGACGAACACCAGCGCGAAGGCGCCGAGCACCCAGGCGTTCTGCAGCGCGGCGGACAAGAGCGTGCCGGAGAAGCCGGCGGCGACGCCGACCGCCGCGTAGGTGACGGCCATGCCGAGCACGTAGGCGAGGGAGAGCACGAAGGCGCGCAGGTGGGTCACGGCGTGGCCGTGGTTCACGATGATGCCGGAGAGGATCGGGATCATCGGGAACACGCAGGGCGTGAAGGAGAGCAGCAGGCCGAAGCCGAAGAAGCTGGCCACCGCGACCCAGAAGCTCGCGCCCTTGAGCAGCTTGGCGATGCGGCCGCTCTCGTCGCCCTGGTCGGCCGCCGCGGCAGCGGGTGGCGGCGCGGCCTCGGCGGCCGGCACGGACATCGCCGGCTCGGTCTTCGCGGCCGAAAAACTCGGCGTGACCGCAGGGAATCCCTGTGGGACTGGTGGCACGGTGGCGGCAGGCGCGGCGGCGAGGCTGAGCTTCGCCTCCTGGGTCATCGGCGGATAGCAGACGCCGCCGTCCCAGCAGCCCTGGGAGGCGGCCTTGAGCGTGAAGCTGCCGCTGCCCGCGACGACGGGAATGCGCGCCACGGCTTCGTTGCCGCGATAGATGTGCACCTTGCCGAAGAACTCGTCGTCCTTTTCCTTGCCCTTGGGCAGCTCGGGCGTGCCGAGCTTGACCGTGGCCGGCTCGGCGCTGAAGGAGATCTTTTCCTTGTAGAGGTAGTAGTCGGGGGTGATGGTCCAGCGCGCCTCGATGGTCTTGGCGTCGATGATGCGGGCGGAGAAGCGGTAGGCCTGCTCGGGTTCGAGGGGTTCGGCGGCGTGGGCGAACAGGCTGGCGAAAATGAGCCAGAACAGGGCGAGCAGGCGGATGGTCATGGTGGCTTAGTCGGTGGCGGGAGAGGTCTCGGCGGCGACCCAGGCCAGGTAGGCCGGCAGGCCGCGCTCGATTGGGACCGCGACGATCTCCGGAAGTTCATAAGGATGCCGCGCGCGGATCGCCGCTTCCAGTTCCGCATAGCGCTCCGCCGTGGTCTTGACGAGCAGCGGCACCTCCTCGGCGTCCTCGATCTTGCCCTGCCAGCGATACACCGAGCGGCAGGGGGCGAGGATATTCACGCAGGCGGCGAGCCGCGCCGCCACCAGCGCCGCCGCGAGCGCGCGGGCGCTGGCGGCGTCGGGCAGGTTGGTCAGCACGAGCAGGGTTGGCATGCGCCCATTCTAGCGTCCGCCGTCGCGGCCAGGCCGTCGCCGTCGCGCGCCGCGCAGCCGCCGTTTGCGTCCATCGCCAGGTAGGGCGCGCCGCAGCCGGCGAGGAAATCCAGGCCGCCGGCTCCGTGCAGCATCGCGCAGCTGGCCAGTGCGCCCGCCACCAGGCAGGTGTCGGCGAGCACCGTGGCGCAGGCCATGCCCTCGGCGGGCCAGCCCGTCAGCGGATTCAGCAGATGGCCGTAGCGCCGGCCCCCGACGGTCATGCCGCGTTCGTAGTCGCCGCTGGTGGCGAGCCCGCCGCGATGGAGCGGCAACGTGGCGAGCAGTTCGCCGGGGCGGCGCGGATGGCGGATGCCCACCTGCCAGGGGGTGCCGTCGGGGCGCGGCCCGGTGGCGCAGACGTCGCCGCCGAAGTTCACCAGGGCGGCGCTGCAGCCGTGGGCGAGGAGCAGCGCGGCAGCCCGGTCGGCGGCGTACTCCTTGCCGAGACCGCTGAGGTCGATTTCCATGCCGGGCAGCGGCAGCCCGATCAGCGGGGCTTCCCAGCGCAGCTTGTCCCAGCCGATCCGGGCGCGCGCGGCGGCGATTTCCTCCGCCGTCGGCAGCCGGCCGGTTTCGAACTTCCATGCCTGGCGCAGGGCGCCGCTGGTGATGTCGAACAGGCCGCCGCTGGTCCGGTGGCAGGTTGCGGCGAAGTCGAGCAGCGCGGCGGTTTCCTCATCCACCGCCACCGCCGCGCCGCCGGCGGCCGCGTTGATGCGGCCGACCAGGCTGTCGGCGCGGTAGCGCGAATACTTGGCCTCGATGCGGCGCACCTCGTCCTCCACCGCGCGGCAGGCGCGCGCCGCCAGTTCGGCCGGCGCGAACACCTGCAGCTCCAGCGCGCAGGACATCGCGGCAAAGCAATGGCGCAGCGGCTCCATCAGAAGGACAGCGTGTAGCCCAGCATGAGGAAGCGCGCGTCGAGCGTGGGGAAGTTCGCCGTGCCCTTGCCGCCGAGGCGGTAGGCGGCGCGCTGGCGGTAGGACCAGGCGCCGATATCGACGCTCGAATGGGCGTCGATGGTCCACGCCAGGCTGACGCCCGCGGTCCAGGCGCCGAAGGCGCCGAGACGCGCGTCGCTCGACCCGGTGGCGCCGCGCGCATTGAAGGTTTCGGCGAAGAAGTCGGCGGCGCTTTGGCTGTAGTAGCGCAGCTGCGGCACGATGCGCAGGGCCGGAGACAGCTCGCGGGTCGCCGACAGTTCCAGCATGTGGGCGCGGATGCCCCAGTCGTCGCGGTAGTAGCGGTAGTCCGCCGCCAGCGCGGTGTGCGCCGCCGGCAGGTAGTGGCGGTAGCGCGTCAGCCAGGCGAGCGCGCGGCGCTCGTCGGGCCGCCGGTCCTGCTGCACCACCGGCGCGCCGACGCCGAGGAAGCTGATGGTGTATTTGTAGGGATCGTCGAAATGGCCGCGACCGTGGGAGTAGGTCAGGTTGCTCTGCACGATGGCGAACTTCGACAGGACCTGGGTGACGCCGGCCAGCGCGTCGTAGGTGCGGCGGTCGTGCCATAGCCCGCTGCCGTGCTTGCCGATCTCGTCCTCGGTCGCGCCCAGGCCGAACGCGAGGGTGGTGTTGCGTTCGTTGAAGTCGATGCGCGCGTCGCCCGAGGCCGAGCGCGAGACGTAATCGGTCTCGCGCGATGCCGACAGGGCCAGGCCGAAATTGTTCTCGCCCCAGTTGCGGCGCAGATGCAGCTCGCCGTCGCGGCGGGTTTCGCGGATCGACGCGCCCGAGAGGGTGTGCACCGGGACGCCGCCGCGGTTGCTGACGTACTGGACGCTGGCGCCGGACAGCGTGTCCACGGTGGCGCTGCCGCCGATCTGGGTGTCCTCGTCGGGACTGGTCTCGAACCAGACGTGCGGCGCGTTGACGTGCATGCGCCCCTTTTCGTCGTAGCGCAGGTGCTTGTAGCCGATCTGGGTGGCGGCGAACTCGCCGGCCTGGACGGGCATGGCGGTCAGCGGCAGGGCCAGGGCCGCGCCCGCCAGCAGGCGGGCCGCCGCGGTTTCAGTTGCAGCCACAGCCGCCTCCGCCCACGCCGTAGCCGCCGCGCGCGGCCTCCTTGCTGCCGTAGATGTGCTGCTTGAAGCGCGCATCGACCGGATCGGCATCGAACTGCATGTCCTGGCGCGCGAGATAGCCGCGCTCGTAGGGCTTGACGTTGGCGCAGCCGGCAGCGCCGAGCGCCAGCAGCATCAGCAGAGTTGCGCGCCGCATGGCTGCTCCTCCAGCAGTTGCTCGATGCGCGCCGCGATTTCCCGCTCGTCGCCGGCGCGGAAGCCGCGGTGCACATGGCGCACGATGCCCTTGCGGTCGATCAGCACCGCGCTCGGCATGCCCTTGACCTCGAAGGCCTCGGCGAGCCGGTGCTCGGGATCGGCGAGCAGCGGGAAGGAGGCGGGAATGCGCGCCAGGAACAGCCGGGCGTCCTCGGGGCGGTCGTCCTGGTTGACGCCGACGACGACGAAGCCCTTGTCCTTGTGCTGGCCGTAGAGCTTGTCGAGCACCGGGAAGGAGGCGCGGCAGGGGCCGCACCAGGAGGCCCAGAAGTCCACATAGACCACCTTGCCCTTGAGGTCCTGGTTCGTCAGGCCGCCGGCCTTGTCGAGATACGGACCGGCGAGCGGCGGCGCGCCGGCCGCCGGCGCCAGCGCATGGGCCGGGGCGACGACCAGGGCCAGCCAAAGCAGGGCGGCCGAGACGGACGGCATCATGTTTCTTGTCGTGTTCATGCTCTTTCCCCCTGCCTTCACGTCGGGTTGGCGATCCAGGCGGCGATGGCCGCGTGCTCGGCGTCGGTGATGAAGGACTGCAGGTAACCCATGCCGCCCGTGTCCTCGACGATGGCCTGGCGCGTCTTCGCCGCATCGCGGCCGGCCAGGATGTTGTCGGTGTTGGCGAGCGGGTTGCCGCCATGACAGACGGCGCAGTGCTGCATGTAGAGCGCCTTGCCGTCGGCGCTTGCGGCGGCGGCCGTCAGCGTCACGCCGACGTGCTGCAGCGAGGACATGTCCAGCGCGCCCGGCGTGGCCAGCACATCGACGCCGGACTGGCCGAAGGCGGTGTAGAAATCGGCCTGGCCGGCGAGGCCGGCGGGAATGGTCATGGAGAACAGGGTATGCCGCCCCGCGCCGCCTTGCGCCAGGCGCCGCGGTGTCGGCGCGCCGGCCTGGTAGGGCTGGAGCGCGCCGTTCTCGTCGAGGAAGTAGATGCCACCGCCGAACATCAGCGCGACATAGCCGCTGTCGGCGCGGGCGTTCGCCAGGTCGAGGGTGACGGTGAGGTTCTGCCCCGCGCTCACCGAGCCGGCGCTGGCGCTCAACTGGGCAAAAGCCGAGGAAGCGGCGGCGGCGATGCCGAGCAGGCCGCAGAGGGCGAGGGCGAGGGCGGCGCGGGCCGGCCGGCCCGCCTTGGATCGGGTGGTGTTCATGGCTGTCTGCTCCGCGGGGTCAATGGCAGTCGAAGCGCGGGTTCTGGATCCAGTAGGAGATCGCCGCGATCTCCCGCGCGCTCAGGAAGGCCAGCTGTCCCATGCCCCCCTTGTCGGCGGCGATCGCCGCCTGGATCTTCGCCGCGTCCCGGCCGGCCTGGATGTTGTTGAAGTTGGCGGTCGGGTCGTAGTCGTGGCAGGACTGGCAGTTGGCGGCATAGGACGGTCCGCCGGGAATCGGCGTCAGGTCGACGACCGTCGACTGCAGGGTGGCCATGTCGACGGCCCCGGGCGTCGTCAGGATGTCGCCGCCACCCGGACCGTAGGCCGCATGGAAGGTCACCGCGGCGTCGATCCCTTCGGGCACGGCGATCTCAAGCACGCTCTGCTGCCCGGCGCTTCCGCCGGCGCGCCGGCGCGGCGTCGGCGCCCCCGGAACGTAGGGCGACAAGCCGCCGGCCTCGTCGAAGAAATAGAAGTTTCCGCCCAGTTGCGCGGCGAGATACAGGTTGTCGCCGCGCGCGGCGGCGAGGTTCAGATGGAGTTGCAGCGTGTCGCCCGGGTTGGCGCCGCTGTGCCCGGCGCTCAGCTGCGCCAGGCTGCTGCCCATCGCGCCGAGGCACAGGGCCGTCGCGGCGAGGCGCCGCAAGGTTTGTTTCGTCATTTCATTTCCTCCCGTAAATGAAAAGGCCCTGGCCGCGACGGGCGGCCAGGGCGGATGAAATACGACCGGAGGTCAGCGCAGGCCGACCACGTCCCCCACCGGACAGGCGCCGCAGTCGCCGCCGGCACAGCCGCCGCAGACTACCTGCTTGAGCAGCGCTACCTGCTCGGCGGTCGGTTCCTGGGCAAGCATGATGGCGCGCGTGCCGGAGACCGCGTGCGTCGAGGTCTGCGTCGAGGCGACCGTCGCCGGGGTGATCAGGATGCTCTCGGCGGCCTTGAGCGCGTCCATGATGCGCTGCGCCGCCGCGAGGTTGAACTTGCGCTGCCAGCACAGGCAGTACATGACGTACTCGCGCCAGGAGGCGTACTTGATGGCGCCGCCCGCCGCGTCGAAATAGATCACCGTGGTCGGCGTCGCGCCGGTCACGCCCTTGAGCGTGGTCGCCTGCACGACGACGTAGGTGCGGCCGTTCTCGACGCGGGTGGCATAGGTGCCGACCTTGAAGCGGCTCTGCGAGCTCTTGTTGTAGGCCCACATCTCGCCGTTGAGCGGCGCGGCGGTGTCGGTCGGCTTGAAGTAAACCTCGTAGTCGCCGAAGGTCTGGTAGGAAGACAACTCGCCGTTCTTCGCCAGGATGTAGGCTTCCAGCGAGGCGAAGCCGGAGGCCTTGGTGGAGAAGGTCGTCTTGTCGAGCGGCGCGCTGGTCTTGTCGTGATGCTCGCGCCACATCTTGTCGCCGGGCTGGAAGGTCACGGCGATGTTGTAGGCCTCGGGAATTTCATTCACCGGCCGCGAGAAGGAAATCAGCTCGCCGAGCTTGATGGTCATGCCGCCCATGTCCAGCTCGTCCACCGACGACAGGGTCTCGGTGGCGTAGCCGCCGCGCTTGCCGGTGACGGTGACGCTGCCGTCGGCATTCACCGCGTAGTTGGCGCCTTGCAGGTTGTATTCGACCTGGGTCAGGCTTTGCAGCGCCGCCAGCGCGGGCGTGGTGTAGCGCGCGTCGGTGATGTCCATTTTCTTGATCTTGCCGTCCTGCATCAGGCTCATGTTGAGGGTGATGCGGTTGGTGGTCGGATCGTAGGCGAGGGCGGCCCAGGGATTGCCGATGTAGGTGTCGGTGACCGGCTTGGTGGTCCATTCCGGGCTGTAGCGCTGCTGCGCCAGCATGGCGATCTTGCCGTCGCGCAGGCTGTCGGTCAGCACCGTGCCGTCGATGGTGGCGAACTTGCGCAGCGCCTGGGCCGGATCCTGTCCGGCCTGGCTGAGCGCTTCGTGGAACACCCAGCCTTTCTTGTAGGTGAGGTTGCGCGAATACTGGACGATCGCGGCGCGGCGGCGCGCGTCGGTCTCGGCGGCCAGTCCGGTTTCGCTCGCCACCTGCCGCCAGACCTGCGACAGCAGTCGCGCCATGCGCTCCGCCGTGGCGGCGTTGGCGCTGGTGGCGGCATTCGACTGGGCGGCGACGTAGTCCGCCGTCAGCATGGCGTGGTCGACGCCGATCTCGACGCCGACCATCCTGGCGGCCTTGGGCACGGTACTGCCCCGGTCCACCTCGATCTCGTTCTGCACCAGCGTGGTGAGCGGCGAGATCACCTGGTAGTAGCCGGCGGGCGCCTCGAGGACGTAGCCGGCGGAGGTTACCGCGATCATCGATTTGCGCGTCGCCTCGGTGTCGGTGGTGGCCAGCGCGAAGCCGCCATCGGCGCCGGCGGTGGCCTGGGCCTCGCCGGCGTCGCACTGGCGGTTGAAGTTGGCGTCGATGCAGACCAGCGCGCCGCTCGCCGCGTCGTCGAGCACCTTGCCGCGCGCGACGAAGCTCGCGCCGCGCGGGCCGGCCTGGACGGTGACGCGTTCCAGCGTGCCGAGGTCGAGGGCGGAGGTGTCCGTCAGCACGTCGCCGCCGCTGTGGCCGAGCACGGTATAGAAGTCGACGCTGCCGTCGACCCAGGCCGGCACGTCGAGCGTCACCAGCGTCACCTGCTTGCTGCCCTTGACATAGCCCTGCCGGTAGGGCGTCGGCTGGCCGGGCTGGTAGGCCTGCGCCGCGCCGTTCGCGTCGAAGAAGTAGATCTGCGAACCGCCGACCACGGCGGCGACGAACAGCTTGTCGCCGCGGGTTTCGGCGGCGGCGTATTTGACGCTCAGCGTCGTGCCGGTGGCGCCGCTGCCGCTGACGCTCAGCGCCGCCATGGCGCCCGACATCGAAAAGGCCATCGCCACCGCGACCGCGGCCGGCTTGAAACGGAATTCCATTTTGCGCTCCCCTCGTCCTGAAGTGATAAACCGGCGCGCAGCCTACGCCGATGGAATGGCAGGGGAAGTGACGGAATGTCGCGCGGCATCATGTCGCAGGTATATGCGGGGCGGATCGCCGGGACGCTTGATCGCGGTCAAGGAAGCGCGCGGCGGGACGCGCCCCGCGTTCATGGATACAATCGTCCGCCATGACTCCCAGCCAGATCGTCAAATTCCTCGACCAGCACGTCGTCGGTCAGGACGAGGCCAAGAAGCAGCTCGCCGTCGCCGTCCATACTCACTTCAGGAAGCTGGCGCTGGCGACGCTGGACCGCCACGAGATCGTCAAGAGCAACGTGCTGCTGATCGGCCCCACCGGCACCGGCAAGACGTTGCTGTGCGAGACCCTGGCGCGCGCGCTGCAGGTGCCCTTCGTCACCGCCGACGCCACCTCGCTGGCGCAGAGCGAATACGTGAACGACGAGATCGAGGCGATCCTGCAGCGCCTCATCGAGAAGGCCGGCGGCGACATCGCCAAGGCGCAGCGCGGCATCGTCTTCATCGACGAGATCGACAAGCTCAAGGCGCCGGCCGAGGGCGGCGAGGAGCGCCAGCGGCGCGGCCCCGCCGGCGAGAGCGTGCAGCACGCGCTGCTCAAGATCATGGAGGGCGCGCCGGTCAAGCTCAAGGACGCGCGTTACATCGACACCGCCTCGATCCTGTTCATCTGCGGCGGCGCCTTCGTCGGCATCGACGAGATTCTCGCCGACACCCACGCCTTCGGCTTCATCTCCACCGACGACGCCGACAACCAGCAGGTGCTCGACCGCCTCAACGCGCGCGTCAAGCCGACCGACCTGTTCCAGTTCGGCCTGATCCCCGAGTTCGCCGGCCGCCTGCCGATCGTCGCGCGCCTCGCGCCGCTGTCGCGCGACATGCTGGTGCGCATCATGACCGAGCCGAGGAACTCGATCTACAACCAGTTCCGCGCCATCCTCGCCGCGGACGGCGTCGAGCTCAGGATCGAGCCGGCGGTGTTCGAGCAGATCGCCGACCTGGCCATGGAATACCGCGTCGGCGCCCGCAGCCTGCGCGGCATCTTCGAGGAAATGCTCACCCCGGCGCTCTACCTCGTGCCCGACCATCCGGAAGTGAAGCAGGTCGTCTTCAATTCGCTGTTCGACAACCCGCGCTACATCGGAGCGGCGCCGCAACGCTGAGCGGGACGGCGGCTCCACCGTGCCGCCGGCGCCGACTTTTGTTCCGGCCGCCGCGCTTAACCGGTTTTCAACCGGTTAGCCTCCACGAAAGCCGGGGGAAGCCTGTTGGGACTCACCGTGCTGCCGGCGCCGACTTTTTGGCGCGGCATGGTTGAATAACGCATGAGCCAGATCCTGTCCCTCGCCATCGCCGGCGTCGCCGCCGGCTGCGTCTATGCGCTGGTGGCGCTGGGCTTCGTGCTGATCCACAAGGCGACCGGGGTGGTGAATTTCGCCCAGGGCGAGCTGATGATGCTCGGCGGCTTCGCCGGACTCGCGCTTGCCGCCGTCGGCTGGCCCTGGCCGCTGGCCCTCGCCGGCGCGGCGCTGGCGGTGGCGCTGTGCGGCCTGCTGGCGGAGCGCGCGGTGTTGCGGCCGCTGATCGACCAGCCGCACATTCCGGTGGTGATGACCACCCTGGGCCTGGGCTTCATGCTCAAGGGCGGCGTGACCATGCTGCCGGGCTGGGGCACGGAAACCCACGCGCTGCCGACGCCCTTCGCCGGTCGCGCGGTCGAGCTGGCGGGCACGCCGGTGGCGGCCGACCATCTCGTCGTGATCGGGGTGACCGCGCTGTTGGGTCTCGCGCTATTCATCTTTTTCCGCCATGCCACGCTCGGCAAGGCGCTGCGCGCGACGGCGCAGAATCCCCTCGGCGCGCGGCTGGTCGGCATCCCGCTGGCGCGCATGCACGGCCTGGCCTGGGCGCTGGCGGCCGGCGTCGCGGCGGTCGCCGGCGTGCTGCTGGCGCCGGTCACCTTCGTGCATGCCCACATGGGCCTGATCGGCCTCAAGGCGCTGCCAGCGGCGGTGATCGGCGGCTTCGGCAGCGTGCCGGGGGCCGTGGCGGGCGGCCTGCTGCTCGGCCTGGTCGAGTCCTTCGCCGGCTTCTATGCTCCCGACGGCATCAAGGACGTGGCGGCCCACGTGCTGGTGCTCGCCGTGCTGTTGTGGCGGCCCGCCGGCCTGTTCGGCGGCCGCGCGCAGGAGAACGCCTGATGCGGCGCGCGCGCGCCGGGGCGTTGCTGGCGGCGCTTGCCGCCGCGCCGCTGCTGCTCTCGCCCTGGGGCCTGTCGCAATTGAGCTTCGTCGCCATATACGCGATCGCCGGCGCCGGCCTCATGCTGCTTGCCGGCTACGCGGGCCAGCTCTCGCTCTGCCACGCCGCCTTCATCGGCATCGGCGCCTACGCCGAGGCGCTGCTGCAGGCGCGCGGCTGGCCGCTGGAGGCCTCGCTGCCGGTGGCGGCGGCCGTCGCCGCGCTTGCCGGCGTCGCGGCGGCCTGGCCGGCGCGGCGGCTTGCCGGCATCCATCTGGCCATCGCCACCTTGTCCTTCGGCTTCATCGTCCAGGAGATCATGGCGCGCTGGGAATCCCTCACCGGCGGCAACGCCGGCCTGGTCGTGGCCCCGGCGCGCAGCCTGCTCGCCGGGACGCTCGGCGAGCGCGGCCTCTACTGGCTGGCGCTCGCGCTGGCCCTGGCGGCGCTCTGGGTTCTCGGCCGCCTGCTGGCGTCGAGCGCGGGCCGCGCCCTCGTGGCGTTGCGCGAGGATGTCGTCGCCGCGGCGATCCTCGGCGTCGCGCCGGCGCGGCTCAAGACGCTCGCCTTCGCCCTCGCCGCCGCGCTGGCGGGCGTCGCCGGCGCGCTCTACGCGCACAAGCTGCGCTTCGTCAGCCCCGAGCAGTTCGACTGGGTGATGTCCATCGAACTGCTGATGATGCTGGTGATCGGCGGCCTCGGCAGCCGCGCCGGCATCGTGCTCGGCGCGGTCTTCCTGATCGCGCTGCCGCAGCTGATCGCCCTGCTGCGCGACCTGCTGCCGACCGCGCTGCCACCGGCCGGACTGGAACTGTTCGCCTTCGGTTTCGCGCTGGTGCTGAGCCTGCGCCACGCGCCCGCCGGGCTGGCCGGCGTCCTGCGGCGCCGTCTATAGCGTCCGTTATACTTTCGGCACTTCTGTTCAGGGAGAGCCGCGATGCGCCTGCTGTTCGTCTTCCTCGCCTGCCTGGCCTTCGGCGCCCGGGCGGCGCCGGCCGTGCCCGGCGTCACGCCGACCGAGATCCGCGTCGGCAGCCTGCAGGACCTGTCGGGCCCGATCGCCGCCCTCGGCGTGCATTTCCGCAACGGCACCCTGATGCGCTTCGAGGAGGAGAACGCCAGGGGCGGCGTGCATGGGCGCCGGCTGAAGCTGCTGGTCGAGGACACCGGCTACGATCCCAAGCGCGCCGTGCTGGCGACCGAGAAGCTGCTCGGCGGACCGGGCGTGCTCGCCGCGCTGCACAACCTCGGCTCGCCGGTGGTGATGGCGACCATGCCGCGCTTCCTCGACGCCGGCGTGCTGCACCTGTTTCCCGCCGCGCCGCTCAAGGAGGTGTACGAGCCGCTGCATCCGCTCAAGTTCGGCATGAGCCCCTCCTACGCGCTTTCGGTGCCGCCCGCCGCGCGCCAGCTGATCGCGGAGCACGGCTTCAAGCGCGTCGGCATCCTCTACCAGGACGACGACATGGGGCGCGAGGTGTTGCGCGGCATGGACGGCCTGCTCGGCGAACTGGGCCTCAAGTGGTGCGAGCAGACCAGCTACAAACGCGGCGCCACCGACTTCTCCTCGCAGATCGCCCGGCTCAAGGCCGCCGACTGCGATTTCGTCGTGCTCGCCACCGTGGTGCGCGAGACCATCGGCGCCTATACCGAGGCGCGCCGCGGCGGCTGGCGGGTGCCGATGCTGGTCACCGCGTCCGGCTATACCGCCCAGGTGCATGAGCTCGGCGGCGCGGCGATGGAGGGTCTCTACGGCGTGGTCCTGCTGCCCCACCCCTATCCGGCGGCGGCCAACCGCGCGCTGGCCGACTGGATCGAACGCTACCGCCGGCAGTTCAAGGCCGAGCCGAACACCTGGGACGTATTCGCCTGGGCGGGCGCCGACCTCTTCGTGCGCGCCCTGCGGGCCGCCGGCCCGCAGCCGACGCCGGCGCGGGTCGCCGCCGCGCTGGAGCAGGTGCGCACGCCGCGCGACTTCTTCGGCAGTCCCCCCTTCGCCGTGACGGCGGACGACCACCTGGCGCTCAGGCAGGTGCGCGTCGCCCAGATCCGGAACGGCCGCTGGGAGAATGTCGCCGACTACCTGCCGATCGGCCGCAGGTAGCACGGCCTGTCCGTGGCGCGGAGTTGGGGGGTAATTCCCGATATGCTGCCAGTGGTATTTTCCCGCCAATAGTCATATATTTCCGCCGGTCTGCACGAAAACAGGGATGCCGGATTTCCCGGCGACGATTGCGGCGGGGAGGTGGGAACCATGGGAAACATGATCGGGCGGGCCCTAGCGGCCATGCTGGGCTTGCTGGCGAGCGGCATCTTGCTGGCGGCGGAGCCGCTGGTGGTCGGGGTTAACAACAACGACAGGCCGTTCTGCTGGACCAACGAGCGCGGCGAGCTGACCGGCTTCTCGGTCGATGTGGCGCGCGCCATCTGCCGCGCGATGGGCAGCGAATGCCGTTTCGTCACGACCAATTTCGCCGACTTCATTCCCGGCGTCGTCGAGCGGCGCTTCGATTTCGTCGTCGCCAACGTGCTGCGCACGGCGGAGCGCGAGAAGCTGGTGGATTTCAGCAACCGCTTCTGGCGTTCCTCCTCGATGTTCGTCGGCAAGCCCGGCGTGGTGGCGACCGTTTCCGCGGCGGCGCTCAAGGGCAAGAGCATCGGCGTCCAGAAAGGCGCGGTGCAGGAGAAATACCTGCGCGAAAATCATGGCGACGCCAACATCGTCGTCTTCGCCACCAACACCGAGCGCAACAACGCGCTGGCCAGCGGTGCCGTGGACCTGATTTTCGGCTCGACCGTGAGCCACTACGCCTTCCTCACCACCAAGGAGGGCGCGCGCTTCGAGTTCATCGGCGGCCCGATCGACGGCCAGGGCCTCGGCGGCGACGTGGCGATTCCGTTCGCCAAGGGGCGCGACGACCTGCGCAAGCGCCTCAATGCGGCGATCGACGCGATCATGCAGGACGGCAGCTTCGCCAGGATCAACAACGCCTACTTCGCTTCCAGCGTCTTCTGAGGCCGTGAGCGGCGCCGCGGAACGCATCGGCATGCCTGACGCCGCCGTCGGCGGCGGGCGTCCGCGCCGTGCCTTCCGCCTGCGCCATCTGCTGACTGGCGCCACCCTGCTGTTTCTCGGCATCGCGGTGCTGGTGCTGGGGGCCGTGGTCGCCAGCCAGGTGCGCATCGCCAGCCTCGCCGCCGACACGCGCGACAACGTGCTGCCGGCGATCGTCGCGCGCCAGGAGATCTCGCGCGACGTCGAACGCCTGATCCTGTTCGGCGAGGAGTTGCTCAATTCCGCCGATCCGGTCAAGCGCCGCCAGGCGCGCCTGAGCGCGCAGACGCTGGTGTTCAACGAGCCGGGTTTCCGTTCCGACCCGAAGGTCCGCGAGGTTGGCAGCCGCACGCTGGCGGCGCTCGCCGAGATGGCGACGAGCCGCGACCGCCGCGACGCGCTCAATGGCGAGGCCTTCGCCCTGCTGCTGGAGATCGATGCCCTGCCGGCCGTGGCCTTGCGCGGCGAACCCCTCAAGGAGCTGCTGATCCGCGCGATGAACGGCGATTCTGTCGCGGCTCTCGACGAACTTGGCCGGCAGATCGACACGGTGCTGCGCGCTGGCGCCCCTTCCCGGCTGGCCGTGCAGGCCAAGCGCCTGCTCGAACTGCGCCGCGAGATCGTCGCCATCGACCGCGGCAACGCCAAGACCTGGGATGAAATCACCCACCAGCTGAAAAGCGTCACCGATACCCTGGCCACCCAGGCCCAGTTGCAAACCCACGAACGCTTCTCCGAGATCCAGGAGCAGGCCAGCCGGGTCGAGCTGGTGGGTCTTGCCGGCCTGGCCTTCCTGACCACCCTGCTGGGCATCTTCGCCTGGGGCATGCATCGCCTGTTCATCCGTCCGCTGGTGCAGGCCACCGACATCCTCGATCAGGCCCTGCATGGCGAGAAGATTCCCGAACTGCCCGGCAGCGCGATCGTCGAGATCGGTTCCATCGTCGAGGCCGCCGGCACGCTGGTGGCGAACACGCGGGCGCTGGAGGAGGAACGCCAGAAGGTCATGAGCGCGCGGCTGGAGGCGGCGGCGGAGACCGCGCGCGATCTCGAGGTCCTCGTCCAGCAGCGCACGCGCCAGCTGGAGCAGGCAATGCGCGCCGCCGAGACCGCCAACGTCTCGAAGAGCACCTTCCTCGCCAACATGAGCCACGAGATCCGCACGCCGATGAACGCCATCGTCGGCATGGCGCATCTGGTGCGCCGCGGCGGCGTCAGCGCGCGCCAGGCGGAGCAGCTCGACAAGATCGACCAGGCCAGCCAGCACCTGCTGAGTGTCATCAACGACATCCTCGACCTGTCGAAGATCGAGGCCGGCAAGCTCACCCTGGAGGAGGTGGATGTCGCCGTCGGCAGCCTGCCGGATTACGTCATCTCGATGCTCGCCGAGCGCGCCGCTGCCAAGGGTCTGCGCCTGACGGCCGAGGTCGAGCCGATCGACCTGCACTTGCGCGGCGACCCGACGCGCCTTACCCAGGCCCTGCTGAACTACGCGACCAACGCGGTCAAGTTCACCGAGAAGGGTTCGGTGGTGTTGCGCATTCGCCAGGAGGAGGAAAGCGAGACCGACGTGCTGCTGCGCTTCGTGGTCGAGGACACCGGCATCGGTGTCGCTCCCGAGGCGGCGGAGAAGATCTTCGACGCCTTCGAGCAGGCCGACAGCTCGACGACGCGCAAGTACGGCGGCACCGGCCTCGGCCTCGCCATCACCAAGCACCTCGCCGAGATCATGGGCGGCACGGTGGGCATGGAGAGCGCGCCGGGGCGGGGCAGCACCTTCTGGTTCACCGCCCGCCTGCGCAAGGGCGGCGGCGACGTCGCCCACGCCCCGGCCGAGACGCCGGATCCCGAGCGCGTCCTCGCCGGCGGCTACCGCGGCGCGCGCATCCTGCTGGCGGAGGACGAACCGGTGAACCAGGAACTCGCGCTGGAACTGCTCACCGACGCAGGCATGGTGGTGGATGTCGCCGCCGACGGTGCGGCGGCGTTGCGCATGGCCAGCGCCCACGACTACGCGCTGATCCTGATGGACATGCAGATGCCGAAGATGAACGGCATCGAGGCGGCGCGGGAGATCCGCCGGCTGCCGGGCCTGGGCGGCCTGCCGATCATCGCCATGACCGCCAACGCCTACGCCGAGGACAAGGCGCGCTGCTTCGAGGCCGGCATGGACGATTTCATCGCCAAGCCGATCGATCCGGACATCCTGTTCGCCACGCTGCTCAAGTGGCTGGCGCGGCCGCGGGCGCCCGCGCCATAGCCGCGCATCCCGGCCCGACGCGGGGCACGGCTCCTGGCGGAACCGGCGCTAATGGAGCAGCGCGGGCTGTCGCTGCTCGACGGGGGCCGTTTCTTCCATCCACGCCGGCCAGGGGTCGCGCGGCCAGTCGGCGGCCAGGTAGAGATGATGCACGATGCCCAGCCACTGGCGCAGTTCGGTGCTGGAGAGGGAAAGGGAGGGGGCCGTGTCGTCGGCGGTCCGGAAGCGGAGGACGTAGCGCCGCTGGTCGCGGCTCAGGTCCACGGATGCGACCAGCAGCTTCGGCGCATCGCCCCGGGCGCGCACCGGAGCGCTGGGCTCCAGCTGGCGCACCGCCTTCTCCTGGGCCCAGGACTGCCGCAGTTCCGGGCCGAGGGCCGCGAGCGCGCCGCCGTCTTCCGCTTCGAGCCATTCGACGAGTTGGCGCACCAGCCGGTTGACGAGGCGCCGCGTCAGCCACAGCACCACCGCCTCGCCGGCGGCATCCTCGCCGACGAGGCGCAGGCGGTCCTCGGTTTCCGAATAGGTGGTGGTGATCTTGTTCAGCCCGGGCATTTAGATTCCGTGCTGCTTGAACCAGGCCTGCAGGCGCTGCCAGCCGTCCTCGGCCGCCTCCTTGCGGTAGGTCGGCCGGTAGTCGGCGTGGAAGGCGTGCGGGGCGTCGGGATAGACGTGGATCCGCGAGCGGCCGCCGGCCTTGTCCAGCGCGGACTGCATGGCCTCGACGTCCTCCAGCGGGATGCCCTGGTCCTTGCCGCCGTAGAGGCCGAGCACCGCGCCCTTGATTTCGCCGGCAAGGTCGAGCGGCCACCGCGGGGTGCGGTCGTTCACCTCGCCGTCGATGCGACCGTACCAGGCGACGCCGGCCTTGATCTTCGGATTGTGCGCGCTGTAGAGCCAGGTGATGCGGCCGCCCCAGCAGAAGCCGGTGATGCCCAGGCGCGCCGGATCGCCGCCGTTGGCCTGCGCCCAGGCCGCGCAGGCGTCGAGGTCGGCCATCACTTCCTTGTCGGCCACCTTGCCGATGATGCTCGACAGGATGTCCTGCACATTGGAGAGCTTGCGCGGATCGCCGTGGCGCGCGAACAGCTCGGGCGCGATGGCGAGGTAGCCGAGCTTGGCGAGGCGGCGGCAGACGTCGGCGATGTACTCGTGCACGCCGAAGATTTCCGAGACGACGAGGATGGTCGGCAGGTTCTTGCCGCCGGCCGGCTGGGCGCGATAGGCGGCGAGCTCGCCGATCTTGATCTCGCCGGCGTCGAGGCCGGCGGCGTCGGTCTTGATCGCCGTCTGGGCCATCACCGGCTGCACGGCGAGGGCGAAGCCGGCGCCGAGGGCGGTGGCGACGAAGCCGCGGCGCGTGAAGCCGACGGCGGGCACGAGGCTGTCGAAATCGGGATTCTTGCTCTTGTCGTTCATGGCGGTCTCCTCTCTCTGGGGTGGGGGTCCTACATCAAGACGATATCGTACTGCTCCTGGTTGTAGCTCGGCTCGGCCTGCAGCGAGATCGGCCGGCCGACGAAGCCGGAGAGCATCGCCACCGCCTGGGATTCCTCGTCGAGGAACAGGTCGATGACAGCGGGCGCGGCGAGCACGCGCATCTCGCGCGCGGCGAACTGGCGCGCCTCGCGCAGCAGCTCGCGCAGGATCTCGTAGGCGACGGTCTGCGCCGTCTTCACCACGCCGCGGCCGCCGCAGGTCGGGCAGGGCTCGCAGAGGATCTGGGCGAGGGATTCGCGCGTGCGCTTGCGGGTCAGCTCGACCAAGCCGAGCTGGGTGAAGCCGTTGACGGAAATCCGCGTGTGGTCGCGCCCGAGCGCCTTGTTGAGCTCGGCCAGCACGGCGGCCTGGTGCTCGGGCGATTCCATGTCGATGAAGTCGACGATGATGATGCCGCCGAGGTTGCGCAGGCGCAGCTGGCGCGCGATGGTCTGCGCCGCCTCCAGGTTGGTCTTGAAGATGGTGTCGTCGAAGTTGCGCGCGCCGACGAAGGCGCCGGTGTTGACGTCGATGGTGGTCATCGCCTCGGTCTGGTCGATGATCAGGTAGCCGCCCGACTTGAGGTCCACGCGCCGCGCCAGCGCCTTCTGGATCTCCTCCTCGACGGCGTAGAGGTCGAACAGCGGGCGCTCGCCGGTGTAGTGGGACAGCAGCGGCGCGAGCTGGGGCATGTACTCCTGGGCGAACAGCGAGAGCTTCTGGAAGGTCTCGCGCGAGTCGATGACGATGCGCCCGGTGTCCTGACCGGCGAGGTCGCGCAGCACGCGCTGGGCGAGGGTCAGGTCGTGGTGCAGCAGGGCCGGCGCGGTCGAGGACTGGGCGCGATGGCGGATCTCCTGCCAGAGGCGGCGCAGGTAGGCGATGTCGGCGGCGAGCTCGGCGTCGGTGGCGTTTTCCGCCATGGTGCGCACGATGTAGCCGCCCTGCTCGTCGGCGGGCAGCAGCCGCTGGATGCGTTCGCGCAGCGATTCGCGGCCGGCCTCGTCGCCGATCTTCTGCGAGATGCCGATGTGGTGTTCCTGCGGCAGGTAGACCAGCAGCCGGCCGGCCAGCGAGATCTGCGTGGACAGGCGCGCGCCCTTGGTGCCGATCGGGTCCTTGAGCACCTGCACCATCAGCGTCTCGCCCTCGGCGATCAGGCGCTCGATCGGCCGGACGGTTTTGTCGCCGTTCTTCTCGCTCCAGATGTCGGCGACGTGGAGGAAGGCGGTGCGCTCCAGGCCGGCCTCGATGAAGGCCGACTGCATGCCGGGCAGCACGCGCACCACCTTGCCGAGATAGATGTTGCCGACGATGCCGCGCCCGCCGGTGCGCTCGATGTGCAGTTCCTGCACCGCGCCCTGCTGCATCAGCGCGACGCGCGTCTCCTGCGGCGTGAAGTTGATGAGGAATTCTTCATTCATGATGGGTTTGAAAATCGGCGCTGGTAGGGCGGTGAATCCGCGGGCAGAAACCCCGACTTTCGGTGGAGGCTAACGGCGGAGCAGCAAACGTTAAGCGCAGCGGCCGCAACCAAAAGTCGGCGCTGGTAGGACGGTGCGGGACGCCGAAATATTCCATCGACCTCACGCCGGATAGCCGAATTCGCGCAGCAGCAGCGTGGTCTCGCACAGGGGCAGGCCGACGATGCCGGAGTGGCTGCCGCGGATTTCCTCGATGAACATCGCGGCGCGGCCCTGGATGCCGTAGGCGCCGGCCTTGTCGCGCGGTTCGCCGCTGGCGACATAGCGGTGGATCTCGTCGGCCGTCAGCGCGCGGAAGCGCACCTCGCTGGTGGATAGCCGTTGTTCGATCCGGTCGCCATGCGCCATGGCGATGGCGGTGAGCACGCGATGCGCGCGCCCGGAGAGCCGCGCCAGGATGGCGGCGGCATCGGCGTCGTCGCGCGGCTTGCCGACGATCTCGCCGTCGATGTCGAGGGTGGTGTCGGCGGCCAGCACCGGCCGCGCCGGCAGGCGGCGCAGCTGCAGCAGGCGCACGCCGTGGCGCGCCTTGGCGGCGGCGACGCGCAGCGCGTAGGGTTCGGGCGCCTCGCCGGGCAGCACGTCCTCGTTGGTCTCCTGGTCCTCGCGGCCGCCGCCGCGGAACAGCAGCAGGTCGAAGCGCACGCCGATCTGGGTCAGCAGCTCGCGCCGGCGCGGGCTTTGCGAGGCGAGGTAGATGCGGGGTTCGAGAGTCACCATGAGTTTTTCCGCTAGTCCCGGTGGTAGGGATGGCCGCTGCGCAGGCTGTGGGCGCGGTAGAGCGCCTCGGCGAGCACGACGCGCGCGAGGCCATGGGGCAGGGTGAGGGAGGACAGGCGCAGGCGCTCGTGGGCGCCCTGCTTGAGCGCCGGGTCGAGGCCGTCCGGACCGCCGATGAGGAAGGCGACGTCGTCGCCGCCGGCCAGCCACTGGTCGAGCTTCTGGGCCAGCGCGCGGGTGTCGGGGGCGTCGCCGCGTTCGTCGAGGGCGATGCGGCGGCAGCGCGACGGCAGGGCCGCCTCGATGCGCCGGGCCTCGGCGGCCATCATGGCTTCCACCGGCTTGCCGGTGGTGCGCGGCTCGGGCTTGATCTCGACGAGTTCCAGCGGCAGCTCGCGCGGCATGCGCTTCGCGTACTCGGCGAAGCCGGCGTCCATCCAGTCGGGCAGGCGCGTGCCGACGGCCGCCACCAGCAGCTTCACGGTTCCGCCGCCAGTGCGCGCTTGGCCGCCTGCCTGGGCGTGACGCGCCAGAGCGATTCGAGGTCGTAGTGGCTGCGCACGTTTGGCTGCATCACATGGACGACGATGTCGCCGAGGTCCACCAGCACCCATTCGCCGACCTCCTCGCCCTCGACGCCGATGATCTCGCCGCCGGCCTCGCGCACCTTGTCCGCCACGTTGCGCGCGAGCGCCTTGACCTGGCGCGTCGAATCGCCGCTGGCGATGATGATGCGTTCGAAGAGGGAGGTGAGCTTCTTGGTGTTGATGACCTCGATGTCCTTGCCCTTGATGTCTTCGAGGGCGTCGACGGCGATTTTCTGCAGCTTGCGGATGTCCATGGATCAGTTGCGATAGAGGCGATGTCGTTGAATATAGTCGAGAACCGGCGGCGGCAGCAACGGTGCGAGGCGCTCCGCCGGGGCGTCGGCGGCGAGCAGGCCGCGCACCTCGGTGGCCGAGACCGTGCCGGCGACGAGGGGAAAGAACACGATGCGGCCGGCCGGCGCGCTGGCCAGCGCCGCCGGGTCGCCGGCGTGGCGCGCGGCGACTTCCGCGTCCAGCGGCGGCGCGAAGGCGTCGAGGGGGAAACCGGGGCGCGTCGCCACCGCGATGTGGGCAAGGCCGGACAGTTCCTGCCAGCGGTGCCAGGACGCCAGGCCGCGGAAGGCGTCGGCGCCCATCAGCAGCACCAGCGGCCGGTCGGGCCCCTGTTCAGCGCGTAGCCGGAGCAGGGTATGCACGGTGTAGCTCGCGGCCGTGCTGGCCACCTCGCTGGCGTCGAGGCGGAAGCGCGGCTCGCCGGCGATGGCGGCCCGCACCATGGCGAGCCGTTCGGCGGGCGCGGCGCGCGGCGCGGCGCGATGCGGCGGCTGGCCGGCGGGAATCCAGACCACCTCGGCGAGGCCCAGGGTATCGCGGGCGACCCGCGCCAGCGCGAGGTGGGCGGCATGTACCGGATCGAAGGTGCCGCCGAGAATGCCCAGGGGTCCGGAATTCCCGCCCGTCGCCTCAGGCATTCTCGTCCACGGCGGGGCGGAAGATGTCGCGGTAGCTGACGTAGATGCTGGCGGTGAGCACCGGCGCGACGAGGAAGATCAGCACCATGCGCAGCGCGACGAAGGCGACCGAGAGCGCCAGGCCGGCGATCTGGCTGGTGACGATCAGGATGAAGCCCGGCACGATGCCGGCGATGACGACGGCGCCGAGACCGAACATGCCCAGGGCGCGCCAGTTGCGCCAGCTGGCGACGACGCTGAAGAACAGCGCCTTGAGCGGCGCCACCTTGTCCCAGCCGGTGAGGAAGGGGGCGAACCAGAAGGCGAGGATCAGCGGCAGCGAGAGCAGCATCAGGCGCAGCAGCGCCCAGAGCATCGCCGCTTCCTGTGCCGGATCGGGCGGCGCGGTGACGCCGCCGTCTGCAGTGTCGAAGCTGGCGAAGGGATCGGGTGCGTTGCCGTCGCCGAGGGCGAGATTGACCAGCACCAGCAGCACCGCCCCCACCAGCTGCAGGCCACCGAGGCGCAGCATGGCGGTGCCGTTGCCGCGCAGGCCGAGCAGCAGGGTCTCCTTGCTCGGCGCGCGGCCCTCGTCCACCAGCCGGCAGCCGTTGGCGACCAGCAGCGTCAGGGCGGGCAGCACCAGCGGCAGCAGGATCGGGCCGATGCCGGGCAGCACGGACACCATGCCCTGCACCAGCACCAGATAGGTCAGCGTCAACGCCGTGATCAGCGGCGGGTTGCGGCGGAACAGGCGGAAGCCTTCAAGCAGCCACCAGGTGCCGCGCTCGGCGGGCAAGCGTCGCGCCTGCATGATTTGCGCTTAGAAGGAGTGGATGACCCACATCGGCACGGAAAGCGAGCGTTCGCCGCCGAGGTCCTCGCGCACGAAGCCGCCGTCGCCCTTGGGGTCGACGAGGTAGTAGGGCGTGCCGTGGGGTGGCGTCACCTTGATCATGTAGAGCTTGCCGTTCATGCGGTATTCCTCGACCTTGTCCTCGCCGCGCTTCTTGATGGTGACCTGGGGTTCGAGCTCGGCGTCGGCCATGCCCGGCGGCGGCGGGGGCGGCTCGGGGATCGGCTGCAGGTCGGGCGGACGGTTCTGCGCGGCGGCCGGCAGGGCGCAGGCGCAGAACAGGGCGCAGGCGCAGAACAGGGCGAGGAGGGTGCGGCGGAGGGCTGGGCGCATGGGGGATACTCGTGAAAGCAAAGGCGATTTTAGCTACAAATTGAGCAGCAGTTCGTGTTCCGCCGGCAGGTGGTCGAAGCCGCGCGTTTCGTAGTGCTTGAAGATCGCCGCGACGATGGCCTCGGGCTCGTCGATGATCTGGATCAGGTCCACGTCGTCGGGGTTGATCATGCCCTCGCTCACCAGCCGGTCGCGGAACCAGTCGATGAGGCCGTCCCAGAAGCCGTTGCCGACGAGGATCAGCGGCATCTTCGGCGTCTTGCCGGTCTGGATCAGCGTCAGCGCCTCCAGCAGCTCGTCGAGGGTGCCGAAGCCGCCGGGCATCACGACATAGGCCGCGGCGAAGCGCACGAACATGTACTTGCGCGCGAAGAAGTGGCGGAAGCTCTGGGAGATGTCCTGGTAGGGGTTTTCCTTCTGCTCCATCGGCAGCTGGATGTTGAGTCCGATGGACGGGCTCTTGCCGTGGAAGGCGCCCTTGTTGGCCGCCTCCATGACACCCGGGCCGCCACCGGAGATCACCGAGAAGCCGGAATCGGAGAGCAGGCGCGCGATGCGCTCGGTGTGCCGGTAGTAGGGTGAGTCGGGCTTGACGCGGGCGCTGCCGAAGATCGACACCGCCGGGCGCACGCCCGCCAGGCGTTCGGTCGCCTCGACGAACTCTGACATAATGCCGAACACCCGCCACGCCTCGCGCGCCGTCGAGGCCGGCGCCGCCAGTCGCGGGTCGGCGATCTTCGGCAATTTATCCTTCGCGCTCATAATCTCCTCATGCTTCTGCTTGTCGACGGATCGTCGTATTTATACCGCGCTTTCCATGCGCTGCCCGACTTGCGCAACCGCGCCAACGCGCCGACCGGCGCGGTTTATGGCGTGCTTTCCATGCTGCGGCGCCTGGCCGCAGATTACCCCGGCGCCGCCAGGCGCGCCATCGTTTTCGACGCCAAGGGCAAGACCTTCCGCGACGATTGGTATCCGGACTACAAGGCTCACCGACCGCCGATGCCCGACGACCTGGTCGCCCAGATCGAGCCGCTGCACGCGGCGATCCGCGCGCTGGGCTGGCCGCTGCTGTGCGTCGAGGGCGTCGAGGCCGACGACGTGATCGGCACCCTCGCCGCGCGCGCCGCCGCTGCGGGCGAGGACTGCGTGATCTCCACCGGCGACAAGGACCTCGCCCAACTCGTCGATGAGCGCGTCACGCTGGTCAATACCATGACCGACGAGAAGCTCGACGTCGCCGGCGTCGCCGCCAAGTTCGGCGTGCCGCCCGGGCGGATCGTGGACTACCTCGCCCTGGTCGGCGACGCGGTGGACAACGTGCCGGGCGTCGCCAAGGTCGGCCCCAAGACCGCCGTGAAATGGCTGGAGCAGTACGGCTCGCTCGACGCCATCGTCGCCCACGCCGCCGAGATCAAGGGCGTGGTCGGCGAGAACCTCAGGAAGCATCTCGACTTCCTGCCGCTCGGCAAAAAGCTCGTCACCGTCGCCCGCGACCTCGACCTGCCCGCCGTCGAACTCACCCCGGCGGAGCCGGACAAGGACCGGCTCGCCGCCCTGTATACGGAGCTCGAATTCAAGACCTGGCTGCGCGAGCTCGATGGCGAGGCACCCGAAGCACCGGCGCGAAAAGTCGGCGCTGGTGGGACGGTGGCAGCGGCCGCCGCGAGCGCGCCGCATGCCTTCGACACCCTCGCCGAGCCGGACCGCGCGGGCTACGAGTGCATTCTCACCGAGGCGCGGCTCGCCGACTGGCTGGCGCGCCTCGACGCCGCCGAGCTCGTCGCCCTCGACACCGAGACCACCGCCCTCGACCCGCTGGACGCCCGGCTGGTCGGCATCTCCTTCTGCATCGTGCCGGGCCAGGCGGCCTATCTGCCCCTCGGCCACCACTATGCCGGCGCGCCCGACCAGCTGCCCTTGGCCGCCACGCTGGAAAAGCTACGACCCTGGCTCGAATCGGCCGCGCACCAGAAGGTCGGTCAGCATCTCAAGTACGACCGCCACGTCTTCGCCAACCACGGCATCCGTCTCGCCGGCGTCGCCGACGATACGCTGCTGGCATCCTACGTGCTTGAATCCGACCGGCCCCACGAACTCGGTTCGCTCGCTGCGCGTCATTGCGGCCTGGCGACCATCAGCTACGACGACGTCACCGGCAAGGGCGCGAACCGCATTTCCTTCGCCCAGGTGGACGTCGAGCGCGCCGCCCAGTACGCGGCGGAGGACGCCGACGTCACCCTGCGCGTGCATCATGCCCTGGCGCCGCGCCTCGCGGCGGAGGACAAGCTCGACCGTCTCTACCGCGACATCGAGCTGCCGGTCGCCGAAATCCTCTTCCGCATGGAGCGCGGCGGCGTGCTCGTGGACGCGGCGGCGCTCGCCCGGCAGAGCGACGCCCTCGGCCGCCGCCTGATGGAGATCGAGGCGGAGGCGCACCAGCTCGCCGGCCAGCCCTTCAACCTCAATTCGCCCAAGCAGCTCGCCGAGATCCTGTTCGCCAACCTCGGCCTGCCGGTGGTGAAGAAGACGCCCTCGGGCACGCCCTCCACCGACGAGGAAGTGCTGCAGAAGCTCGCCGAGGACTACCCGCTGCCCAAGCGCCTGCTGGAGCATCGCAGTCTCGCCAAGCTCAAGGGCACCTACACCGACAAGCTGCCGAAGATGGTGAACCCGGCCACCGGCCGCGTGCATACCAGCTACTCCCAGGCCGTCGCCGTCACCGGCCGCCTGGCCTCGTCGGACCCGAACCTGCAGAACATCCCGATCCGCACGCCGGAAGGCCGCCGCATCCGCACCGCCTTCGTCGCGCCGCCGGGCCACCGTCTCGTCAGCGCCGACTATTCGCAGATCGAGCTGCGCATCATGGCGCACCTGTCCAACGACGCCGGCCTGCTCGGCGCCTTCGCGCGCGGCGAGGACGTGCACCGCGCCACCGCCGCCGAGGTGTTCGGCATCACGCCGCTCGAAGTGAGCAACGAGCAGCGCCGCGCCGCCAAGGCCATCAACTTCGGTCTCATCTACGGCATGTCCGCCTTCGGCCTCGCCAAGCAGATCGACGTGGATCGCACGGCGGCGCAGACCTACATGGACCGCTATTTCGCCCGCTACCCCGGCGTGGCGCGCTACATGGAAGAGACGCGCGCCGCCGCGCGCGAGCACGGCTACGTCGAGACCGTCTTCGGCCGCCGCCTCTGGCTGCCGGAGATACGATCGAGCAACGTCGGCCGCCGCCAGGGCGCCGAGCGCGCCGCGATCAACGCGCCGATGCAGGGCACGGCCGCCGACCTCATCAAGCTGGCGATGATCGCCGTGCAGGGCTGGCTCGACAAGGAAGGACTCCAGGCGAAGCTGATCATGCAGGTGCACGACGAACTCATCCTCGAAGTGCCGGAAGCCGAGCTCGCCGCCGTCAGGGCCGCCCTGCCGCCGCTGATGGCGGGCGTCGCCAAGCTCGCCGTGCCGCTCATCGCCGAGGTCGGCGTCGGGGCGAACTGGGACGAGGCGCACTGAACGGACGCTGCAAAACAAAAGCCCCGGCCGGGTCGCGGTCGGGGCAAACGCCGGCCTTCAGGGCCGGTGAGGAGGAGACGTTGGCGCGGACGGCGCTCAGGCCGCCTTCATCGCCTTGAAGGTCGCGTTGGCCGCGGCGGCGACGTTCGCCTCGGTGATCTCGGCGGCCTGCTTGGCGGCCTGGTTCATCTTGTCGAAGGCGCTGTTGGTCGCGGCGATGGCCGACTTGACGGCGGCGAAGGCGACGTCGGCGCCGGCCGGGGCGTTCTTGGCGGCCTTGTCGAGGGCGCTCGCGACATTCGAATTGATCTCGCTCACCTGGCCCTCGATCAGCTTGCCCAGCACGCCCTGCGTCTGGCTGGCGATCTCGTAGAGGCCGCGCGAATAGGCGATGGCCTTGTCCAGGGCGGGCTGCGCCATGGCGGATTGCAGGGCGACCAGCTCGCGCGGATCCTTGACCGACATCAGGGCCTTGGCGTTGCCGAAGCTGTCTTCCAGCATCTGGCGGGCGGTGTTGAGGTTGAGAGCGGCCAGGCGCTCGGCACTCGCGAAGGCGGTGTTGGCGAACGTCAACATCATGTCGACATTGGCCTTGTTGGCGGTGCTCAGTTGTTCCGGGGTGGCGAACATGGTCGATCTCCTAAATTGGTCAAGCCGTGATGATTCGGAATTCGCATTGTGCGGTGCAGCATTCAAGGTCATTATATGTCCGCCCCGCGCAATGTCAAGAAAATTGTGCGATGCACAAAGATATTCATCCGAAAGGACTTTTCCGGGGTGTGGCCGGCGCCGGACTATTCCGCCCGCAGCGCCTCGACCGGGTCCAGCCGCGCGGCGCGGCGCGCCGGCAGCACGCCGGCGGCGAGTCCGATCGTGATCGCCACGCCTTCCGCGAGCAGCACGAAGGACAGCGGCGTCCGTACCGGCAGCGCCGGCAGGGCGAGGTGCAGCAACTGGGCGACGCCGATGCCGAGGGCGAGGCCGACCAGGCCGCCGACGGCCGAGAGCGCCACCGCCTCGCCGAGGAAGATGCCGAGGATGGTGCGCTCGCGCGCGCCGAGCGCCTTCAGGAGGCCGATCTCGTTGGTGCGCTCGGTCACCGCGATGGTCATGATGGTGACGATGCCGACGCCGCCCACCAGCAGCGAGATGCCGCCGAGCGCGCCGACCGCCGCCGTCAACACGTTGAGGATCTTCGACAGCGTGCGCAGCATGTCCTCCTGGGTGGTCAGCGTGAAATCCTCGCGGCCGTGGCGCGCCGCCAGTGCCGACTTGATGTCCGCGGCCACGGTGGCGGCGGAGAGCCCCTCGCGGTAGTTCAGGTGGATGCGCATCAGCCCCTCGCGGTTGTAGAGCTCCAGCGCGCGCGCGGTGGGGATGTACACCGTGTCGTCCATGTCCATGCCGAGGAACTGGCCCTTCGCCGCCATCACGCCGACGATGCGGAACTGCATGCCGCCGATGCGCAGGCGCTGGCCGAGGGCCGGCTCGTTGCCGAACAGCTCCTGCTTGAGCTTGGGGCCGAGCACCGCCAGCGGCCGCGCGTGCTCCTGGCTTTCCTCCGGCAGGAAGGCGCCGACGCCCACTTTCATCTGCATGATCTCGGCCATCTGCGGGCCGACGCCCTGCACCATGGTGCGCCGCAGCCGGCCGTTGGCGGCCACCTCCGAGTTGCCCCAGACGTTCGGCGTCACGGCGACGATGCCCGGCACGCGCTGCAGCGCCTCCGCGTCGTCGAGCGTCAGCAGCCGCACCGTGGTCTGTAGCCCGCCCGGCCCGCCGCTCGCCTTGGTCCGGCCGGGAGCGATCTCGATCACGTTGGTGCCGAACTGGCTGAACTCGGCGAGCACGAAGCGATGCACGCCCTCGCCGATGCTGGTCAGCAGGATCACCGCCGCGATGCCGACCGCGATGCCCAGCAGCGTGAGGAAGCTCCGCAGCCGGTGCGCCGTCAGCGCGCGCGCGGACAGGGTGACGAGATCGCGGACGAACATGGCGCGGGTACGCTCAGCCCTGGCCGGCGCGCACCGCGATGCGCGTGCCGAGGCATTCGACCACCTGGCCGGCGCGGATCTTCGCCGCCTTGCGGCCCTCGGGCCGGCCATCCACCGTCGCCAGTCCGTCGGCCACCATCTGCTTGCCCTGGCTGCCGCTGTCGGCCACGCCGGCCAGCTTGAGCAGCTTGCACAGCTCGATGTACTCTTCCCGCAGCTCGATCGTCACCACTTCGCCCATTGGCGCTTCCTTTCCTCGGCCATAATGCGGCGCTGCCGACAACCGAGCGCCAGGGCGCCATTATGCAGATTTGGGTCGATGCCGACGCCTGTCCCGGCGTCATCAAGGAAATCCTCTACCGCGCCGCCGACCGCCAGCGCCTGCGGCTGACCCTGGTCGCCAACCAGTGGCTGCGCGTGCCGCCCTCGCCGTGGATCGGCGCGGTGCAGGTCGAGCGCGGCTTCGACGTCGCCGACAAATACATCGCCGCATCCGTGCGGGCCGGCGACCTCGTCGTCACCGCCGATATCCCGCTGGCCGCCGCCGTCGTCGACAAGGACGCCCACGCCCTCAATCCGCGCGGCGAGCTCTATGGCCGGGAGAACATTCGCGAGCTGCTCGACCTGCGCAACTTCATGGACACGCTGAGGAGCAGCGGCGTCGAGACCGGCGGCCCGTCCGCCTTCGGCCAGGCCGACCGGCAGAATTTCGCGAATGCGCTGGACCGGTTTCTGGTCAAGCGGCCGCGGTGATATGCCGGCGCCTAGGGGTTCCTGGGCGCGACGGGCGCGCCCCGGCCGCAGCGTTCGGCGCGCATGGCCTCGACCTTGCGGGCGGCCTGTTCGCCCGCCTCGCGCATCTTGACTTCATAGCGCAACTGTTCGGGCAGGCGCTCGATGGCGGCGTCGATCATGGCCAGCTTTTCCTTGAGGTCGCTGCCGCTGGCGGCTGCGCGCCGCAGGTAGGGGTCCGGCGTGGCGCGATCCCAGTCCTGCGTGCGGTCGACCACGCGGCGCGCCATTGCCGGATCGGCCGCGAGCGCCGGCAGGACGAGGGGCCCGACCGTCATGTTCATGGCGGCGAGCAGCTGGGGACGCTCGCCCTTCTCGAAGAGAATCTGCCGCGAGGTGCGCAGCCGCGCCGCGAGGAAGAGAAACGCCGCATGTTCATGCTCGCCGAGCATGCTGGTGGCCGATGCCGCGTGGAAAAGCACGAGCGGTTCGTCGAGCGTCCCGGGATCGCGCAGCAGTTCGTCCGCGGCGGCGCGGACGGTGGCCGTGTCGCAGGAGCTCAGGCGCGCCATGACGGAGCTGTCGGGTTGCTGCGCGGCGGCCGGGAAAACGATGCAGCAGGCCGGAATGAGCAGGAGGCGCGGGATGGTGCGGCTGGTCATGGCTGGGCGGACGGACGGTGTGAAGAAGCGGACGGCCAGCCTAGCGGAACCGCTGGCGCATGGCTACCGTGGGAAATGCCGGGGTATTTTCCCCCGGCGTGACGTGTTTCCCCGGCCTTGCGCGAAAGGACTGGCGGATGCGTAACCCTGATGTAATATCCAAACCCTTGACCGCGACCGGGTTATTCCGGGGCGGGCCAGGCGGGCGGGGCGGCTGGTCAAGGCGTTTCCGCGCGTTCCGAACGCCGGTTCCCATTTGCATTTGTCCCGTGTCGAATGCGCCATGTCGAATGACCTGCTGAGCTTTGAAGACCTCAACGATCTGCTCGCCGCGACGGTGGAGGGCATCGACGAGCCCGCGCCCGCTGCTGCCGCGGAAGGCGCGCCGCGCGGCGCGCGGCCGGGGCCGGTGCCCTACGCGGAGCTTTCCTACTTGGTGATCGAGGATTCGCCGACCATGCGCGCCTGGCTGCGCACGGCGCTCGCCGACGCGGGCGGCAAGCGCATCGACCAGTCCGACACCTACTTCGACGCGCTCAACCGCATCCGGCAGAAGGGCGGCTACGACGTCGTGCTGTGCGACTACATCCTGTCGGACACGCGCGACGGCCAGCAACTGCTGGAGGAGGTGCGGCGCAGCCGCCTGCTACCGCAGGCGACCTTGTGGATCATGATCACCGGCGAGCAGAAGTACGAGCAGGTGTTCTCCGCCGCCGAGCTGGCGCCGGACGACTACCTGATCAAGCCGATCACCCCGGCGATCCTCATGGATCGCATCCAGCGCGCCTGGGACCGGCGCAGCACGCTCAAGGCGGCGACCCAGCTGTTCGACGCCGAACGCCATGCCGAGGCGCTGGAGGTCTGCGAGAAGATGACCGAATCGCGCGCGCGCTTCGCCATCGGCTTCCGCCGCATCGCCGGCGAATGCCTGCTGGCGCTGGAGCGCTACCGCGATGCCCACGACCACTACGAGGCGATCCTGGAGGAGTTTCCGCGCCTGCCCTGGGCCAAGCTCGGCAAGGGGCGCGCCTTCTTCCACATGGACCGCCACGACGAGACCCAGGAGATCCTCGAAGACCTGGTCGCCAACAATCCGGACTTCCTGCAGGCCCACGACCTGCTCGCCAAGGTGCACGAGCAGAAGGGCAAGCTGGAGGAGGCGCGCGACCTGCTCAAGCTGGTGCTGCAGAAGAACCCGAAGGCCCTGCACCGCCACCGCGAGGTGGTGCGCGTGGCGACCGCCACCGGCGACATCGACTCGGCGATCGAGGCCTTCGCGCTGATGCACCAGCACGGCAAGGGCTCGACCTTCATCCGTCCCGGCGACTTCTGCGAATACGCCAACCTGCTGATGGCCTCGGGCAGCAAGGCGGCGCGCGAGCGGCTCGACAACCTGAGCGCCAACATCCGCGACTTCCACAAGTCCGACCCGGAATTCCAGTTCGCGCGCCAGATGGTCAATTACTCGATCGCCAAGGCGGCGGGCAAGAAGGACGAGGCGAAGCAGGCCTACGCGCAGATGCGCGAAATGATGGCGCAGTCGAAGCTCGACGACACCGCCATCGACACCAGCGAATACATGGCGATGCTGACCGCCGCCGCCGAGATGGGCGACGAGAAGATGGCCGAGGAATGCGCCTTCGCCCTGTATTCCGACCACCTCGGCAATACCTCGATGATCGATCGCATCGACACGACGATGAAGGAAGCCGGGATGCAGGGACTGGCGACCAGGCTGCGCGAAAAGGCGACCGAGGAACTGCGCAACCTCAACGTCGCGGCGGTGAATCTCGCCAAGCACGGCAAGTACCAGGAGGCGATCGAGGAATTCCTGCGCCTGGCCGACACCAACCGCAGCGTCGCCGTTTATCTCAACGCCGCCACCGCGATCATCAAGTTCTATCACGAGATCACCCAGGGCCGCGCGCGCATCGCGCCGCCGGACCACCGCCGCTACAGCGAGCGCATGGACCGCACGCTGGCTTACGTCGGCAAGCACGACCCCGGCAACGTCAAGATGGCGAAGATCGCCACGGAGTGGCGCAATCTGCTCAACTCGCCGGCGTTCCGGTAGAACTCAGCGTTTCGCCAGCGCCTGCACCGCGTCGAGCCGCGCGGCGCGGCGCGCCGGCATGACGCCGAACAGCAGGCCGGTCGCCAGCGCCGTGCCGAGGGCGGCGATCACCGCCCAGTCGGGCGGATAGGCGGGCAGCGCCGGCATCGCGGTGCGCAGGCCGAAGGCGCCGAGCTGGCCAAGCGCGTAGCCGAGCAGCGCGCCGGTGGCGGAGAGCAGCGCGGCCTCGGCGAGGAAGGCGTCGCGGATCGCGCCGCCGGGCGCGCCGAGCGCCTTGAGCAGGCCGATCTCGGCGGTGCGCTGGGCGACCGCCACCAGCATCACGTTCATGACCAGGATGCCGGCCACCGCCAGGCTGATCGCGGCGATGCCGGCGACGCCGTAGGTCAGCGTGCCGAGGATGCGGTCGAAGGTGGCGAGGATGGCGTCCTGGGTGATCACCGTGACGTCCTCCTCGCCGTCGTGGCGCGCCTTGACGATCTCCAGCGTCTGCGTCTTGGCCTGCTCGATCAGCGGCCGGCCCTTGGCCTCGACGAGGATGCGGAACAGCGTGTTGGTGTCGAACATCGCCTGCGCCACGGCCACCGGCAGGATCACCACCTCGTCGGCGTTCATGCCGAGACCCTGGCCGGTGGCGCCGAGCACGCCGATGACGCGCACGCGCCGGTCGCCGATGCGCAGCACCTTGCCGATCCCCGGCTCGGCGCCGAACAGCTCGCTCTGGATCTTCGCGCCGATCACCGCCACCGCCGCGTTGGGGTCCTCCGCCGGCAGGAAGCGGCCGAGGGCCAGGTCGATGCGCCGCAGCTTGAGGTAGTCCGCCGTGGTGCCGACGATGGTGACGTCGCGCAGCTTGCCGCCCCAGGCGGCCTCCGAGGTGCCGACGGTGAGCGGCGCGGTGCGCAGCACGGCCGGCGCGCGCGTGATGGCGTGGGCGTCGTCCACCGTGAGGTCGCGCGGCGTGCTGGTGACGGCGTTGGCCGGATTGAAGCCGCCGGTCTCCGAGCGGCCGGGCAGGACGATGACGAGGTTGCTGCCGAGCGACGCGAATTCATTCACCACGTAGCGCCGCGCGCCGTCGCCCAGCGCCGTGAGCACCACCACGGCGGCGACGCCGATGCTCATCGCCAGCACCATGAGGAAGGTGCGCAGCGGATAGCCGGTGGCGGCGCGCGTGGCGAAGCGCAGGGTGTCGAGGGGCGTCATGCGCCGTCGGCGATCTTGCGGCCGTCCTGCATGACGACGCGGCGGCGCGCGCGCGCGCCGAGGGCGGCGTCGTGGGTCACCATCAGCAGCGTGACGCCGCCGGCGTTGAGGGCTTCGAGCAGGCGCACCACCTCCTCGCCGGTGGCGCGGTCGAGGTTGCCGGTCGGTTCGTCGGCGAGGATCACCGCCGGCCGCATGATGGTGGCGCGCGCGATGGCGACGCGCTGGCGCTGGCCGCCGGAAAGCTGGTCGGGCCGGTGGCCGGCGCGGTCGGCGAGGCCGAAGTCGGCGAGGGCCCGCGCGACGCGGACGGCGCGCTCGGCCGGCGCGACGCCGGCGAGCATCAGCGGCAGGGCGACGTTCTCGGCGGCGGTCAGGCGCGGCACGAGATGGAAGCTCTGGAAGACGAAGCCGATGCGCTCGCGCCGCACGCGCGCCTGCTCGTCGGCGGAGAGCGTCGTCACGTCGCGGCCTTCGAGCCGGTAGCGGCCGGCGTCGGGGCGGTCGAGCAGGCCCAGCAGGTTGAGCAGCGTGGACTTGCCCGAGCCCGAGGGGCCCATGATCGCGACGTACTCGCCGGCCGCGATGGCCAGGTCGAGGGCATGCAGCGCATGCACCTCGCTGTCGCCGAGCGTGAACACGCGCTCGATGGCGGAGAGCTCGATCAGGGACATTATTTCTTTTCTGCGGGGCTTTCCTCGACGACGCGGGCGCCGGGCTTGACGCCTTCCTTCTCCAGCGAGACGACGATGCGGTCGCCGGGCGCCAGGCCGTCGAGCACCTCGGTGAATTCCCAGTTGGCGAGTCCCGGCTTGATCTGGCGCGCCGCCAGCTTGCCGTCGGCTTCGAGCAGCAGCACGCGGTTGCCGTCCTGCAGCGTGGCGGTGGGCACGCGCGTCGTGTTGTCCTTCGCTTCGAGCAGGATCTCGACGTCCGCGCTGTAGCCGACCAGCAGGCCGGCGCTCTTCTCCGGCGCGGCGAAGTCGATCTCGACATCGACGGTGCGCGCCTGCTTCTCCACCGCCGTCACGTAGGGCGCGACGCGCCGCACCTTGCCGTCGAACACCCGGTCCGGATAGGCGTCGAGGCGGATGCGCACGGTCTGGCCGGCGTGGATCTTCGGCGCGTCGATCTCGTCCATCGGCGCCTTGACGTAGAGACAGGAATCGTCGATCAGGTCGATGGCCGGCGGCGTCGGCACGCCGGGGGGCGAGGGCGTCGAGTATTCGCCGATCTCGCCGACGATCTTCGCCACCGTGCCGTCGAAGGGCGCGATCAGCGTGATGCGGCGCGGCTCGACGCGCGTCGCGGCCAGGCGCGCCTGCGACTGGGCCACGTCGGCCCGGGCGGTGGCGCAAGCGGCCTCCCTGGCCTCGGCCTCGGTGCGCGCCGCATCCTCCCTCGATTCGGAAACGAAGCCGCGCCGGCGCAGGTCGGCGACGCGCGTCGCCTCGCGCCGCGCGTTGGCGGCGACGGTGCAGGCCTCGACGACGCGCCGCTTCGAGAGTTCGAGCTGGGTGCCGGCGAGCGCCTGCTGCGCCTGCTGGTCGTCGTTCCAGAGCTTGAGCAGCAACTGGCCCTTCTTGACGCGGTCGCCTTCCTTGACGCTGAGGATCTCGATGCGCCCGCCCATGATCGTGGACAGCTTGGTGCGCTGGCAGGCCTCGACGGTGCCGGCGCGCGTGTTGGCCAGCGTCGCCTCGACCTTGCCGGCGGCGACCGTGTGCAGCTTGACCGGAATGGGCTTCGGGCGCGTCAGCCACCAGCCGGCGGCGGCGACGGCGGCGAGGACGACGAGGGCGATGAGGCTGCGGCGCAGGAGGATGGGCATGATCGTGACGCGCGGAAGTGACGCGTCATTCTACCCGCCGCGCCGGTTGCGCCAGGCGAAGCGGCCGTCCTCGATCAGGCTGGCCGCGCCGTAGTCGAAGCGCAGGCCGAACCAGTCGCGCTCCCCGGCGAGTTCGGCGGCGCAGATCTTGATGACGCCGGCGTGGGCGACCAGCACCGCCTCATCTGGTAGCGTGGCGAGGAAGTCGAGGACGCGCGCGCGCAGCGTCGCCACCGCCTCGCCGCCGGGGGGCACGAAATGGAAGGGATCGGCCGCCCAGGCATCGATGGCGGCGCGGTCGATGGCGTCCCAGGGCTGCATCTCCCAATCGCCGAAGTCGATCTCGCGGATGCGCGCGTCGAAGATCGGCGCCGCATGCAGCCGCTCGGCGAGCAGGCGGCAGCGCGCGAGCGGGCTGGCGTAGAGCGGCGCGTCCGCCGGCAGCAGGCCGCGCAGCGCATCCGCATCCAGCGCCGGATCGCCGGCCAGCGCGAGATCGGTGCTGCCGTAGCAGATGCCCGGCGCGACGGCAGGCTGCGGATGGCGGATCAGGTACAGGCGCACCGATCAGCCCCCGACACCGAACCTTGCCTGGAGCGGTCCGGTGCACAGCAGTCCCAGATAGAACGCGATCTCCGTGAGCTGCTGCGTCGCGCCGAGACAGTCGCCGGTATAGCCGCCGATGCGGCGCACGAAGCGGCGCGCGGCGAGCCAGGTCACGAGCGCGACCAGCCCGAGGGCGACGGCCACCTGCGGCAGCGGCAGCAGCGCGCAGGGCGCGAGACCGCACAGCGCGGCGAGGGCGAGCTCGCCCTTACCCATGCGCGTGGCGAGGGGTTTCGATTTCGAACTGTCGTCATCTCTTGCGTAGTCGAGGAAGTAGATCAGCGTCGTCGAGGCGAAACGGGAGACGGCGTGGCCGGCGATCAGCATGGCCGCAAAAGTCGGTTCTGGCGAGACGGTAAGGACCGGCGGGACGACGCCGGTGGCGCCGAGTTGCACGAGTTCCGTCAGCGCCGTGTACTTCGTCAGCAGCGCGAGGCCGATGCCGATGGCGCCGTAACTGCCGATGCGCGAGTCCTTCATGATCGTCAGCACCTGCTCGCGCGTCCAGCCGCCACCGAAGCCGTCGATGGTGTCGGCCAGGCCGTCCTCGTGGAAGGCGCCGGTGGCGAGCAGCGTGGCGACCATGCCGAGCAGCACGGCGATGGCCGGCGGCCAGACCAGCGCGGCCGCGAGCGTGACGGCCGCGCCGATGGCGCCGACGATCAGCCCGACCGCCGGGAAATAGCGCGCCGCGTGGTTGAGCTGCTCGGCCGAGT